>JAAVBP010000005.1 GCA_014803525.1 bacterium | reverse complement strand
ACTAAAAAAACATATGCGGCGTGCGCGCAAGGGATTAATGCCACAAAAAGTTGCCAACAAAATGCACATTTCGCCGGGCGTGTATTTTGCCCTGGAAAAGGGCATTGTTACAATAAGTGTATATCAACTGTATCAATTTATGCACGCCGCCGGCCAGGACGCAGAATATATAAAGCAACTGTTTGATGACGGTTGGATTCCACCATATATGCGTAAATAATAAAAATCCCCGGAAAATGCCGGGGATTTTTATTATTTACGCAGACCTAATTTTTTGATCAGTTCTTCGTATTTCGCAACATCATTTTTCTTGATGTATGCCAGCAATTTTTTGCGACGGTTTACCATCAGCAACAAACCACGTTTGGAATGCTTATCCTTGTGATTCACCTTCATATGTTCCGTCAAATTGCGAATGCGTTCTGTTAAAATTGCAACCTGGGCATCTGCACTGCCGCCGTTGTCGGTGTCGGTTGATTTAAAAGATTTTACCAGTTCCGCTGTTTTTTCTTTTGTAATGGACATTTCTATTCCTTTTATTTGTTAAATTGTTCGCTTTGGCCGCAATACACCATCCGTCACACATCCAATGCCGATAAATTTTTCGCCCATTTTCACGCGACGCAGGCCATTATCACCGCCCACATTGATAAATCCGCCGTTTATATAAAAATCGGCATCTTTATCCCCCAAATTACAGACCGGAATGTCCCCCAGTCCGAAATCAGGTTCCATCAGGCATTGCCCAATGTCACCGCCATTATTAAACAGATTTTCCAAAAAATCAAGTTTTACGGCGTTTTTTATATTAAACCCGTTTGTTTCCACACGCCGTATCATATCAACCGTTGCAATGCATCCCACCGCCGCCGCAATATCCCGGGCCAGCGCCCGCACATACGTGCCACGACCGCATCGTACCCGAAAATGCCAAGATACCCCGTGCGCCCCCATAAATTCCAGCGCAAATATATCAATCGGACGTGGTTTAATGTCGACCACCGCACCGCGTCGCGCCAATTCATACGCGCGGCGGCCATCAACATGCACGGCCGAATATATGGGCGGTGTCTGCATTATATGTCCGACAAAACGGGCCAGTGCATTCACCACATCGCGTGTGGTCGGCACAATATTATCACGACGCAATTCACGGCCCGTTATATCCAGTGTATCGGTTTCAAAGCCAAATTGCATTGAAAACAGATATTCTTTTACAGGGGCGCCAGCATCTTCGACAAATGGAATCATCTTTGTGGCCGCGCCAAACGCAATCGGCAACACGCCCGATGCCATTGGATCCAATGTTCCGATATGTCCAAACTTTTTCGTCCCAAGCATTCGCGCAATACGTCCACCCGCCGTACGGGAAAACAAACCCGAATCCTTGTCCAAAATAATCCATCCGTCGCGCATGTATATGCCCTGCCCTAAAATTATCCTAGCCGAACAGGTTTAATTGCGGCGCGTCAGATTTTGGTTCTGATACGCGCGGGGTTTTCTTGGCCGGGGTCGGTGTCGTGATGACGGGCCCGGGTTGTGCCGGTGGCAGACCATGGGACGCTTCCAATGCGGCCAATACCGCATCCGCACGCGCCACAACCGACGCCGGCATGCCCGCCATACGCGCAACATGAATTCCATATGATCGATTTGCAACACCAGGAATAATCTTGTGCAGGAATACGATTTCATCATTGTGTTCGCGCACATCAATGGTCAGACACGTGACCGCACGTAAATTGCCATCCGAATCCCCGGTCAGTTTTGTTAATTCATGATAATGCGTTGCAAACAATGCACGTGGTGACAATTCATTCAAATATTCCAAAACCGCCTGGGCAATGGCCATACCGTCATATGTTGCGGTGCCCCGCCCTATTTCATCAAATATGATAAATGAACGATTTGTCGCACGTTTCAGGATGTTGGCGGTTTCACTCATTTCCACCATGAATGTGGACTGGCCCGCGGCCAGGTTATCAGACGCACCAACGCGACTGAACAACTGGTCACAGATTCCGATGCGCGCGGTCTGCGCCGGCACAAAAGATCCCAGGTGCGCCAACACAACCAACATTGCATTCTGGCGTAAATATGTTGATTTACCCGCCATATTTGGCCCGGTTAACAATGCAACCGAATGCGTTGTTAAATGGCAGTCATTTTTCACAAAGTTATCGCCACGACGACGCAGGGCGGCCTCGATCACGGGGTGACGGGCACCGGTCACATCAAATTCACGGCCGTCGGTGATTGTGGGGCGCGTCCATGAATAACGTGCCGCAACCATTGCCAGCGCATACCAGACGTCTGCATCGGCGATAACCTCGACAGAATCCTGGATGTTTTCATATATTGCGCGTATTTTTTCGATAAAGTCTGCGACTATTTCCGCCTCGATCCCGGCGGCGCGGTCGCCTGCACTGCGCACTTCGTTATCCAAATCGATTAAGCGCGGCGTGGTAAAACGCATACTGCTGGCCATTGTTTGGCGATGTATAAAACCACTGTCGGGACGCATCAAGATATCAGCGCGACTGTTTGGAACCTCTATAAAATACCCCAGAATGTTGTTATATTTTATCTTTAATGTGTTAATACCCGTCTGGGCCGAATATTCCGCCTGGAGTGCGGCAATCGTTTCTTTTGCGCCATGGGCCAGCGTACGCATATTATCCAATGCCGCATCAAATCCGTCACGGATTACACCACCGTCACGGAAAAATGTTGGTAAACTGTCCGCCAATGCATTGCGCAGGCGATCTGTCAACACATCGTGCGTATCAATATCTGCAAAACGCAACGCCATTGATTCATCCATGCGCATACCCGCCAATCTGATATTTGGCAATGCGGATAAGAAGTCTGACACATGACGCAAATCACGCGGCGTACCACGATTGGTTAACAAACGTGACAAACTGCGTCCGACATCCGGTATCGCACCCAATGCCACGCCCAATGCACCCGCGACATCAGAATTTAACAACAGATGGCCGATGTGTTCTTGGCGTGCATGAATTTCCGTCTTGTCACAGGTTAATGTGCGCAAATATTCACGCAAACGACGACCGCCCGCCGCGGTCCGGGTTTCATCAATAACATCCAACAGGCACGCCCCACCGTCATTTATCGGCGCATCAATTTCCAGACTTTTCCATGTGGCAGAATCTATCAATAACTGGTTGCTGGAATTAAAATAGCGTGCCGTACGAAATGTAATATTTGCATCACGTTGGGTGTTAAACAAATACCCGGCCAGTAATGCAATCGCACCGTCCGAACCGGTGGGTGTTCCACTGGGGACCGCGCCACCGAAAACGCGACCGACAATCATATCTATGTCTGTGCGGCGATACAGCTTTTCAAACACAGGCGCAGTTTTGAACATATCACGCAAAGCCTTGATCGCGGCGGTTTCTGCATATTCTGATGGATATATTATTTCCGCCGGATTTACGCGAACCATGTCATCCATCGGGTTGGTGGTGTCACCAATAAAAAATTCACCTGTTGATATATCACAACCGGCAATATCAAAAGCATCCCCATTTGGTACAACCGCAACCAAGAAATTGGAATGTTTCGGGGTTAATAAATTTTCGTCTGTTATCGTTCCGGGCGTTAAAACACGCACGACACGACGCTCGATAAACTTATGTCCGCGTTCTTTGGCCTGGGCCGGGGTTTCCATTTGTTCGACCAATGCAACCTTGTACCCGGCGTGAACCAAGCGCCCCAGATACGTGTCGCCCATATGCCACGGCACGCCGCACATTGGAATTTCCGCACCACCGACACTGTTGCCGCGCGTGGTCAGAACCAGGTTTAATATCTCGCTAATCTGGCGAGCATCGTCAAAGAACGCCTCGTAAAAATCGCCCAACCTGAACATTAACAATGCATCAGGATTTTCCGCCTTCATATCAACATACTGTTGCATCACAGGGGTTAATTTCGTCTTATCCAACACGTGTAAATCCGTTTTTTGAAAAATTATTGATTTGATCCAACCTTTAGCGTTTCGATTTTTAATTCCGCCTCTTTCAGCAACTGTTCGCAATACGCTTTTAGTTTTATTCCCTGTTCGTATGCGGCAACCGATGCGGCCAGCGGCAGTTCCCCACCCTCCATCTTTTTGACCAAATCCATCAATTGTTTATAGGCTTCTTCGAATGATAATTTTTCGGCATCCATGTTTTACAATTCCTTTCGTTTAGATAAAAGTCAAGATACAGGATAAAATACTGGAAATCAATAAATAATCCGGCAAACACCGGATTATTTTTATCATCAAATTTTTAATTTTTTATGCATTTCCATTAATACAGGCACATCAACATTATGCGTACGCGCACGACGTATTAATGCATCCAGGGCGTAAATCCCTTCGACCGTTCCAACAGGGGGGCGACCATTGGCAATTGCCATACCGGCCGAAAAATTTCGCGACGTTGTGGATGTTGCTGATAAAAACAGGTCCCCTATTCCGCACAAATCAAAAAACGTATCGATATTTGCCCCAATCGCCAGACCGATATTTACAACCTCGCGCCAGGCATGGGTAAATATCATCGCGCGCTGGTTTTCACCATACATCGCGGTCGCATACCCACATATCAAGGCAACTGCATTCTTGCCAACACCACAAATTTCCGCACCGATGACATCGTCACTGTCGCTAAGGCATAATGCCATCCCCAGGGCCGCGTGACCCGCCGCACGTGCCGCGCATGTCCCCGCCAACGTGGAACCAGTCGGCATACTGCGTGCAACCTCGGCCGCGAATTGGGGTCCGGATAAAACACCATATTCCCGACATTCCGGCAATTCTGCACGCAGTATTTCAGACATAAATTGCCCGCTGGCGCTTTCACCACCCTTGGTACATATTATGACCGGCGCATCATTATAGAATTCGCGTGCGCGTCGAATTGTTTCCCGAAAAAATGCGGCGGGCACAACCACCAACCACCCCCCGCATTTGCGCAACTCTGCCATGTTTGCGGTTACACGAATATTATCCGGCATGACAACATCATCAAAATGCATGTATTCGCCATCATAAGACCACAACACAACATCCGCCCCACCGCGCGTGGCGGCAATTGCCAGCGCTGTTCCCCACGCGCCGGCACCGATTACACCAACGGTCATTTTAAATTCCTTATTTTCTTTTCTAAATTCGAACGAACGGTTAAACCATCATCAGATAATGCAATTGCACGATTGTATGCATCCTGTGCAAGTGATTTTTGACCGGTCAAAACATACAAATCGCCCAATTGTTCAAACAGTGCGGAACATGAATCTGAAACCTCGCCCACACGGGTGATTAAATCCAGTGCGGCAACCGGCCCTTCGCGGGCGGCCACGACGCGTCCCAAAACATCCCATGCCGCGACATCAGTCGGATTTTGGCGTACCACCCCCATTGCATATTCATATGCGTTTTCCAGTTCGCGATTCTGGGCCGCCCATATTTTTGCCTGTAAAGACAAGACGTCCGCGTCAACCGTATTCATATCAGACACGGTGTGCAAATCTGCCTGGGCCGCATCCAGATTCCCAAATACATAATGAATGCCAGCACGCGCCTTTAAAAAATATACCCGTCCCTGGTCCGATATTTTTTTATTTTCCAGCGCACGCGACGTAATATTCAGTGCCGAATGATATTTGCCATCGGTTACATAATGCGCAATCAAACGTGACGCCACCGGGATAAACAGCGGATTTTTGTTAAATGCATTTTCCAGTGTCCGAAAATCCCCATCCCGATCCGCCATGCGCAATACCGCAAACATGTAATACGGACTGGATTCAGATATCTGTTCGAAATATTTGGCAAAATCACCGTTGTTATTATAAAAATATTGCCCCAGATAATAATTTATCGTATCACTGTCCGCCGCATACCCGGAACCGACAATTTGCGCAAATCGCATCAACAGTAATGACAAATCCGAATACATCATCATTTGCGTATGCGATACATTTTGAACCAGACTGAATGCCAATGCATTTTCGTTACCGACGTATTGCGCCCAATCAGGCACACTGTTACTATCCTGCAGATACATTCCGCCCGGCGCCATTGTAAACGCCGCACGCAATTTATCGGCCGCATCACCCATATTGTTATGATTATAAAAAGACATAATATACATATAATCATTTATATTCATAAAATCTGGGGAAACTGCGGCAAATTCATCCGCCGCATGTGTTACATCACCAGTCTGGGCATAAATTTGCCCACGCATAAAAGATTTCCACGATGCATTTGTCGGCAATGATTCAATGAACTTGATTGCGTCGGCGGCACGATTCGTCGCAACGGACGCCCATATTCGCAATGGCGCCGACAGTGCAGATTTATCCTTTTTGTGTCGTTTATATAAATCTTCCCATTTGGCATCTTGAACCAAATACGCATCATATATCAACCCGGCGGCCGCATTCTTTTCATCACGCAGCGTCACTACCTGTTGCGGCATGCGTCCGCTTAAGAATTCTGACATCATACGCGTATTTGCAACAACGGCATAATCCTTGTCCTGTAATTCCCGTGTAAATTCGGCCGCCCGATCAAAATCATTTACATAAATTGCATGCTGGGCCGCCAAAAAGGCGCCATATTTTGTCGTCGGATAACTGTGAACAGGCACCGCCGTATCACGCGCATTCGTATTCCACATTAATACACCGGCCACACCAATTGCGGCAATCAAACCGGCGCCAACAAATAAAGTTTCTATTTTTCTCATGACGATAAATATGCTACAATAAACCTTATGAATAATAAAGCGAAATTTGATAAATATGCCGTGCTACTTGGCGAATGGTCAAAAAAAATGAATCTTGTCGCCCCCAGCACATTGAACAACATAGAAACGCGCCATTTCGCGGATTGTGCGCAATTGGCCGAAACATTGCCGCAAAACGTGGACATAATTGATTTGGGCAGTGGTGCCGGGTTTCCGGGAGTTGTTTTGGCCATTTTAGGATGGCGTGTAACATGCATCGAATCGATTGGAAAAAAGGTTGCGTTCTTAACCACGCTAAAAAATGAATTAGATTTGCCAAACCTGACAATCTATCATGGGCGGGTAGAGGATTTTATTGCAAAAACACCGGTAACCCCCGGCAACACAGTGTTCACGGCTCGCGCATTTGCGCCACTGATAAAAATATTGGATTATGTTGCGCGAACAAAATGCCGGCTTTTTCTATTAAAAGGCCGGGAAATATCGGCCGAGGTTACAACCGCCCAAACAAAGTATAAATTCGACTATGAATTGGTAAAATCTGCAACCGGCGACGGATTTATAATTATAATTAAAAACACCCGGTAATTTCATATGAAATTACCGGTATCTTATTGTTAATTGTTTATTTATATTGTGTGCGGGAAATTTTAACTTTTCACCAGGTCGCGCCAATGCCTTTATTGCCGAATCCACACGTTCCAAAACCCGTTTGCGCATTTGTGGCGTCGCACTGTTCCAGATATCAACCTGGCGGCCATTTGCAGTCGTGTATGTAAACATTGGTCCCCACCAGTCATTTTCTGGTACATGCCCGATTAATAATGACACATCCGCTTCTGAATGCACATTCTTATATTTTGCCGTCTTGACACCGTCCAGCTTTTTGCGAATTGTTGTTCTGTATACTCCTTTGTTAAAGCTGAACATAAATTTCTCAACGCCATATTCCAACACCGCGTCCGCGACCGCTGGATTGGTATAGTCGACAATAAAGCGGCCCATCGACGATGTCTTGTTCGCCGTCAACACGGCATTGCATCCGTTTTGTGTACGTACATATTGCGGGCACGGAATGCCTTTATAAAACAAATCGTCTGCGGTTTGAACCACCTCTGACGCCGGCGCCATGATTTCATTCATCGCAGCAACCCGCGCAGATACAATCGGCGATTTGTTTTGTGCCTTGGTTAACAAAACCTTGCGCGCATGTTCCATTTCATGACGATACGTCTGTCGACGCAGCGAATTGTTCATGTCACAAAAACGACGCACACGCAACGAGGTATCAGCAGGCACAAAATAGCGTACCGTTACCGAATTTGAACCAGGTTCGAACACACCGCTGGCACAGGTTGCGGACATACTCTTATCCGTTACATACATGGTATCATTTATATGCTTTAACTCGACACGCTGTTGCGCCTTTGGTATTTGAGTCGCATTGTTATTTTTTTCGCTAGCATCGTTTTTCTGATTCAGTCCCAACGCAACACCTGCCATCGACAGCCCCAGCACAAATGTTACAGACAAAGATAAATATTTTTTAAACTTCATAATCCCGCCTCCATTAGTTACACTTTATTATATAAGACCAAATATTGCATTTGTCAAGTATAAATTTATATAATACTATATATTTCACATGAAATTTTTATTAACCTGTTGATTTTTAATGTTTTTTATTTTTTATTTGTTTTGCACTTTAATATCTTGACTGAAATATAGCATTTTTATACCATAAAAGCCGGTAAACATCGGGAAAAAGATATGACAAAAATAATCGCATTTGCAAATCAAAAGGGCGGCGTTGGAAAAACAACAACGGCAATCAATATCGGCGCATCACTGGCGGCGATAAAAAAACGCGTATTACTGATTGACTTAGATCAACAGGGCAATGCCGGAACCGGCCTTGGCTTTGTACGATCATCTCATCGCCAAAGTGTATATGGTGTTATAATGGGTACGGCAACGGCGGCCGACAATATTTTAACAACGGCGGTACCAAATCTGCACATTATGCCATCAACCCAACAATTAGCCCAGGCCGAGGTTGAGCTGTATACCGAAGAAAACGCACATTTTCGTCTGCGTGATGCATTACGTCCAATTATGGCGCACTATGACTATATTTTGTTGGATTGTCCGCCAGCGATGGGAAACATCACCATCAACGCATTAACGACGGCCGATTCGGTTATTATCCCGATGCAATGCGAATTCTATTCATTAGAAGGCGTTCAGCAATTAATCAACACAATCGAAGGGGTACGTCACGAATTAAATCCCGAACTGGAGATTTTGGGCGTGCTGCTGACCATGTACGACGGTCGCAACAGTCTGACCCGCGCGGTAGAACAGGAAATCCGCAGCACATTTGGCGACACAACATTTAAAACGGTAATCCCGCGAAACGTTCGCGTATCCGAAGCCCCCAGTCACGGCAAACCTGCGCTGTTTTATGATTTTAACTCGACCGGGGCCCAGGCATATTTACGTGTCGCGACCGAGGTCGTAGAACGAACCGAACAAGGAGAAAAATAATGGCAAGTAAATTTGGACTGGGCAAAGGTTTATCAGAACTGCGCGCGGAAATGGGCGGTAACATTCCAGACATTTCCGTGCTGACCGGGGCCGAGCGCGTTGTTGTAAAGCAAATTCCATTGGTTCAAATCGGCGCAAACCCGGACCAGCCACGTAAAACATTTACCGAAGGCGAATTGGCAGAATTGGCCGCATCAATCCGGGAAAAGGGCGTATTGCAACCGATTTTATTGCGCGCGGTTACCGGGCGACCATATATGTATGAAATTGTTGCCGGCGAGCGTCGCTTTCGTGCCAGCAAAATGGCCGGGTTATCCGAAATACCCGCACTGGTCAAGACGCTGACCAATGAAAACGCGATGGAAATCGCATTGATCGAAAATGTTCAACGCGAAAACCTGAACCCAATAGAAGAGGCCGCCGCATATCAAAACCTGATGGAAAAATGCGGTTATGATTTGGGGGATGTGACGCGACTGATCGGTAAATCCGAAAGTTATATACGTAACATCATGCGCCTGACAAACCTGAACGATTCGGTAAAAGCAATGGTAGAGCGGGGCGAACTGTCCGCGTCGGCCGCACGTACAATCGCGGTTGCCGAAAACCAAGAAGAATTGGCGCATAAAATTATCAACGAAAAAATCCCGGTATCCGAAATTTCAAACATTGTAAAACAGGGCGTACGCTCCGGAAAAAGCCGGGCATTTTCATCAAACGGCATTGATGCTGACACTCGCAATGAGATCCAGGCGAAAATAAAATCTGCATTGGGCGTATCTGCAAAGTTAATTGAACGCCGCGGCGGGGCAGGGCAGATTGTCTTGTCATTTTCATCACGTATCCAAATGCATGAATTGATTGATAAATTATGTAAATAAAAAACATAAAAAAAACCCGGGAAACCCCGGGGATTTTTTTAATACATTGTTTGCAGGATATGTTTGCTTTTATCCAGGCTGGACAGCATTTTGCCAGACCCGCATGCAACACACGCCAGCGGATTATCCACCAAGAATGTTGGCAAACCGGTTGATGCACGTATCGCCGCATCCAGTCCGCGCAACATTGAGCCACCACCGGTCATTGCGATACCCAAATCCGCAATATCGGCCGATAATTCGGGCGGGGTTAATTCCAATGCCTGGCGCACGGTATCAACGATTTTAGTAACCGTCTGGGCCAGGGCGGACGCAATCTGGGATTCCGTGATAACGGTTTCACGCGGTGTGCCGGACAATAAATCACGTCCCTTGATCTTCATGGTTAGTTCGTTTGCCTTGTCCTTAGGGCTGATGGCGGTGCCGATTTTCTTTTTAATTTCTTCGGCCGTATTTTCACCAATCAACAAGTTTTTATTCTTGCGAACAAAGTCGATAATATCGATATCCATCTGGTCGCCGGCGGTACGCACCGCGTTTGAATATACAATCCCGCCCAGGGACATAACCGCAACCTCGGTCGTGCCGCCACCGATATCCAACACCATGGATCCAACCGGTTTATCCACCGGCAGACCCGCGCCAATCGCGGCCGCGGTTGATTCTTCGACAATATATACCTTGCGTGCGCCGGCGGCATCGGCGGCCTCTTGTATTGCGCGGCGTTCCACCTGGGTTGCGCATGACGGCACGCATATAATAATCAGCGGCGCCGCCAGCAGGTTTTTATGATGCACCTTGCGTATAAAATATTTAATCATTTCTTCGGCAACTTCGAAATCAGCAATAACACCATCGCGCAATGGACGTACCGCAGTGATAGACCCCGGTGTACGACCAAACATCTGTTTCGCCTCTGTCCCAACGGCCAAGATTTCCTTGCGTCCCATCAGGCGGTTTTCCGCCACCGCAACAACCGACGGTTCATTCAAGACGATACCGCGTCCCTTTACATAAATCAGAGTATTTGCCGTACCCAGGTCAATTGCCATGTCGGCAGAAAAGAATTTCATCAGCCAGTTATACATATTTTGCCCCTAAAAATGATTGTTTTTTTGCACTATAAAGCGTGCATGATAAAAAATCAAGCGGGTGGGGCGGAAATTTTGCTCTTTTTTGTTTGACTATTTCCATATTGTGGTAATATGGGCCGTATGATACGAAATACTATAAAAAAGCACAGTGATTTTTTAATGGCCGAAGATGATCCGACGGCCAAATGTCATCTGTTTCTGATCCGCATGAAACATGCCAAGTTCCCAGACGATCCGCGTTATGGCCTGATTGTAACAAAACGTATGTTCAAGCATGCGGTGGACCGCAATCGGGCAAAGCGTCTGTTGCGCGACTGGATTGCGCATAACGAAAAAATGCTGTGCCCGGGATGGGATTATGTATTTGTCGTTCGTCGCGATATTTTGGATGCCACACGCACCGATGGACGTACCGCAATGAAAAAGGCGCTGCATTACCTGCGCAAGACATATGGCAAAGCGAAATAATTTTCCCGCGCGCATCGCGGTATTTATCGTGCGTATTTATCAGAAATGTATTTCACCCATTTTTGGCGGCCGTGCCGTTTGCCGATTTACCCCGTCATGCAGTGAATATACCCGCCAGGCAATTGAAAAATACGGATGTATTCGCGGGATTTATATGGGATTGCGCCGAATTTTGCGATGTCGACCCGGTGGCGGATATGGTTATGACCCTGTGCCTTGACAAGTGCTGTGATTCTGGTAAAATTTATCCCAGATGTTCAATATATGTAATAAATAAAAAAATAACAAAGGATTTAAAAATGTCTTTTCGTGCAAACGTAGAAAACATGTCAAAAATTATGGATGAAATGGGCATTACGGAATTGGAACTGGAACGTCAGTTCTTGTTCGGCGTTTATCGCAAACACATTCACCTGTCAAAGCAGGCGGCCGCGGCGGCAATCATGCCGACATTGCCAGTTGCAAGCGATGCAAAACAGGCAACCAGTGAACCGGCCCCAAAGACGATGTCGGGCTATGCATTAAAATCGCCGATGGTTGGTGTGGCATACCTGGCACCGGAACCGGGTGCAGAACCATTTACCAAGGTTGGCGCACATATCAAGGCCGGCGACACCGTCGCATTGGTAGAGGCAATGAAGACATTCAACCCGATTAAGTCTGACAAGGACGGCGTGGTCAAAGAAATCTTGGTAACCGATGGCGCCGCCGTTGAATTCGATCAACCGTTAATCATAATTGAATAAAAACATGTCACAGATAAAGAAAGTCTTGATCGCGAATCGCGGGGAAATTGCCCTGCGTATAATTCGCGCATGCCGCGACATGGGCATACGAACCGTCGCGGTATATTCGACCGTTGATAAAAATGCAATGCATGTGCAATTGGCGGATGAATCCGTATGCATTGGACCGGGGCCGTCACGCGATTCTTATTTGAATGAATCTGCGATTTTGACGGCGGCGTTACTGACCAATGCCGATGCAATTCACCCGGGATACGGATTTTTATCCGAACGCGCAGATTTTGCACGCAAGGTTGCAAACCACGGCCTGATATGGATTGGGCCGGATGCCGACATGATTGAACGCATGGGCGACAAAGTTAACGCAAAACGCACCGCGATTGAATGCGGACTGCCGGTGGTGCCGGGATCCGATGGCGCGGTTGAAACACTGGAAGATGCATTGGCTGCGGCCGAAAAAATCGGTTATCCGGTTATGTTAAAGGCATCGGCCGGCGGCGGTGGTCGCGGAATGCGCCCGGTGCACAGCGCAGCAGAGATGGCAGAGGCGTACCAGATCACCAAGCAAGAGGCAAAATCCGGATTCGGTGACGATACGCTGTATATGGAAAAACTGTTGCTGCACCCGCGTCATATTGAATTCCAGGTACTGGGTGATAAACATGGCAATGTTGTAATCTTTGGTGAACGCGATTGTTCGTTGCAGCGTAAAAATCAAAAGGTTATGGAAGAATGCCCGGCGGCGGCCCTGACCCAGAAACAGCGCGACGACATGATTGAAATCTGTAAAAAGGCAGCAAAAAAAATGGGTTACACCAATGCCGGCACGTTTGAATTCATGTTCGAAGATGGCAAATTCTATTTCTTGGAAATGAACACTCGTCTGCAGGTGGAACACCCGGTTACCGAAATGGTATATGGCGTTGACCTGGTACGTGAACAGATTCGCGTTGCGGCGGGCGAAAAATTAGGATACACACAATCAAACGTTGTTCCGCATGGCCACGCGATTGAATTCCGTATCAATGCCGAAGATCCCGATACATTTATCCCGAACCCAGGGAAAATATCGCTGTATGCGCCGTCGGGCGGCCTGGGCGTGCGTGTGGACAGTGCGGTTTACACCGGATACACAATTCCACCGACGTATGATTCAATGATTGCAAAGCTGATTGTGCATGCACAATCGCGCCCGGCATGTATCATGCGTGCGACACGTGCACTGGATGAATTTGTGATCGAAGGGGTTAAAACCACAATCCCACTGCAGCGCAAATTGCTAAACAATGGTGACGTTCGAAAATTAAAGTTCGATAACCATTGGTTAGAATCATACTTGAAATCGGACGCGGCAAAACAAGACGCCGAACCGAAATCAGATGAAGAATAAAAAATCCCCCCATTCGGGGGATTTTTTTATACGTCAGATGCATCGTTCACCATTGGGGGCATAATAATTTGCAAATCTGAAAACAATCCGATATAATATTCAATGCATCGGGTGACGCCCGATGTGAGGTGTAGTAACCTCGCACATTATATCTCCAACATTGGTTGGAGGGTCGTGATATATATGAATAAACGACACTATTGATGTGATAGTTACTAACCTCCAACCGCTTCTCGTCAAAGCGGGCTTTTTATTTGCAAAAAGATTAAGGAGGCAAAAAAATGAAAACAGAAGCAGAATTTCAAGATAAACTAAAAAAACATATGCGGCGTGCGCGCAAGAGATTAATGCCGCAAAAGGTTGCCAACAAAATGCACATTTCGCCGGGCGTGTATTTTGCCCTGGAAAAGGGCATTGTTACAATAAGTGCATATCAACTGTATCAATTTATGCACGCCGTCGGCCAGGATGCGGAATATATAAAACAGCTGTTTGATGACGGTTGGATTCCACCATCTGAACTCTGCACTCTGAAAACAGAACCCTAAAAAAAACACCGGCATTCCCCGGGCCCCACGGAAATAAAATTTCCGTGGGTGGGTTTCCGGTGTTTCTTGTGTTTTTTTGCGATTATTTCGCGTTTGCAGCAGATGCCTGCTTCTGGGCATACAATTGCGCAAAATCGACCGGCTGCATAACGAATGCCGGGAATCCAGATTCCGCGGTCATACGTGTGATCAGGGCGCGAACCGATGGGAACAACAATGTCGGTACATCAATCAACAATGTGCGTTTTTTTGCCTCTTCGTCTTTTTCTTCTTCCATTTGAACCAGGCCGGAATATGTAGATTCAATCAAGAATATTGTTTTTTCGCCGGCTTCTAATTTTGAATGCGCCTTGACAATCAAATCAACCATAAACAAATTGTTTTCTGCACCCTTGATCTGAATATCGATATTAATTTCCAGTTTTGCCTGGCCGTTTTCCTGTTTAAAGAACAGTTCCGGTACATTTGGGCTTTCAAAAGAAATGTCTTTTAAGAACTGGGAAATGATGTTGAATTTTGCCATATCGATTGCTCCTTTTTTTACTAATCGTTTTATGGTAATATAGCATTATCGTGAAACATTTACAAGTGGGGGGATAATAAAAAATGGGTTTTGGGAAAAGTTTTCTATTCAACGGAATGATTATGGCATCGGTGGCGCTGGCGCTGACGTCGTGTCGTGATTTATCACCGACCAGTGGTGGTGCATCGACATCTGCGTCATATACACATACGGGCGATAATTCCGTTGTACCATCAAATTTGAAAAAGGTTTCTTATTCCGATTTACCGGGATGGCATGATGACGACGTACGTTATGCCCTGCAGGCGTTCCGCAATACGTGCAAGGCAAAAATCCAATATAACGGCCGCGTTGTTCCGGACCGGGCATTATTGGATGAAAAATGCCGGAATTTGCCGGCAGCATCGGCTGATGTGGCCACCGTACGCGCATGGTTTGAATCAAACTTTCAACCGTACCAGATTCATACTGACACCGGCGCAAAAACCGGAACGTACACTGGATACTATTCCCCGATTATCCCGGCATGCCGCACAAAGACCGCCCAATGTAACGAACCGCTGATGGGTGTGCCGACCGATGGCCGCAATTACAAGGGCGTTGCAAAAAAAGACATTGTTGAAAAGCAAATTGGCCGCGTATTGTACTGGGCAAATATCGTGGATGTTCAAAATATCCAGATCCAGGGCAGTGGTAATCTGCGCCTGGAAGATGGAACAGACGTAAAACTGAACTTTGCGGCCGTAAACGATATGCCGTTTAAATCAATTGGCGAAGAACTGCGTGCCCGCGGCATTCGCCCGGATGGCGGATATTCGGCTGATGCGGTGTGGACATATCTAAAGGCACATCCGGAATTGGCCCGCGACGTTATTTACAAAAATCCGCGTTATGTATATTTCTATGAATCCGTTCCGCCGGATGTTATCGGTAAATTAGGCACACCACTGTCTAAGATCCGCAGTGTCGCCATGGATACAGACCTGTATACATTGGGATTGCCGGTCTATGTGGACACAAACCTGTCTGATGGACGGAAATTCCGCCGCCTGATGATTGCCCAGGATACCGGTTCCGCGATCAAGGGTTGGATTCGTGCCGACATATTCTTTGGCAAGGGTGATGAAGCATATAAATACGCCCACGGCCAGCATGCCCAGGGCCAGATGTTTATCCTGATGCCAAAGGTATACAAGTATGTCAAACCCACAAAATAAATCCGATAAAATGGCCCAGCGCGCCGCCCGCCCGGGCAGTCTTGCATCCGCCCTGGGGGATTTGATGGTAATCCTGGGGGTGCGCGCGTCGGATGCAGACTTGGCCGGGCGTTGGGATGCGATTATGGGCGCAGAAATTGCGTCGATTGCGCATCTGGCGGCAATAAAAAAGACACGCGATGGAAAATATAATATTGTTTTACGCCCGATAAATCCAGCCTTGACACTGCAGTTGTCATACATGGTGCCAGAAATCACGGCGCGTATAAACAAATACTTTGGCCGCGATGCCGTCGCAAAAATAAGCTTTAGAAAATAATAAAAAACACCGGAAACCCACACACGGAAATAAAATTTCCGTGGGGCCCGGGAAATACCGGTGTTTTTTTGTTTTACATACCGTATACCACGGGCGATATTTTATTCATACCGCAGACTGTCAATCGGATTCAGTTTCGCAGCCTTTAACGCCGGCATAACGCCCGATGCCAATCCAACGATCACCGCGACTGATACCGACAATACGACCGGCCACATTGAAAATGGAACGTTATATCCCAGAATAAAGCGTCCAACACCCTGGGACAGGCCAACGCCAAGCAATAATCCCGCCATCGACCCCATAAACGATATAAATATTGATTCCGACAAGAACTGGATAATAATCTGTTTTTCACGTGCGCCGATGGCCTTGCGTACACCGATTTCGCGCGTGCGTTCCGCAACCGACACCAGCATCATGTTCATAATACCAATCGACCCAACCAGCAATGACACCGCCGCAATCGCAATCAGCAACATTTTCATATACCCCGTGACCGTTGACATGGTTTCCATTACCTGTTTCATATCCATAATCTGGAAATCGTCCGCCACGTCATCCTTTAATTTATGACGATCACGCAGCAATGCCGTTATCTGGTTTGTAACAACCGTATTATCTGCGTCCGGATACAGTTTTAACGCAATCATACTGACGGCGTTGGGGAAACGACTGCCCTGGACACGCTTTTTCAGTGTTGTAATCGGCACGATCAACATATCATCCTGGGACCCCATGGCGGAATCACCCTTGGCCTTGGTAACACCAATAATCACAAAAGGCACGTTCTGGACGCGAACAACCTGGCCCACGGGATCATCCGGCAGTTCCAGTTCTTTGGCCGTTTCTGGCCCGATTACAGCGTACGTAGACGCATTTCGAACCGCGGACTGGTCAAAGAAGGTTCCTTTTTCCATTTCGATATTTTGAACCGTCGTATAGTCCGGATATGCGCCAACCAATGATGACGCCCAGTTTTTATTTCCATATACGATTTGTGCGCCGCTTTGTTGCACCGGCGTTACCGCCATAACATCCGGCAGACGCCCGATAAATTCTGCATCATCGGTGGTCAGGGTCTGGCGATTACCGGTGCGAACACCACCGGTTTGCGCGGCGCCGGCACGTATCATGATTGTATTGGTCCCAAGGGCCGAAAACTGGTCCGTGATTTGCTTTTCGACGGTTTCACCGACCGCAACCATTATCACAACCGCCATAACGCCGATAACAATACCCAATACCGTCAGGAATGATCGCATTTTATTGCCCGACACCGACAACCAAGATTCTTTTAATATATCATTCAGTGTCATTTTTTGCGTCCTTTTTTCTCTGATTTTACCAAGACTGATTCATTTTTTGGCACCGGGCCATCATACGTAATATGCCCATCATAGATATGAATCACACGATCAGCATACTGTGCGATTTCAAATTCGTGGGTAATCATAACGATCGTAATGCCCTGGGTCCGGTTCAGTTCTTTTAAGAAACGTAAAATCTCGTTCCCCATTTTACTGTCCAGGGCCCCCGTCGGTTCGTCCGCCAGAATCAGTTTCGGATCACCCGCAAGGGCTCGGGCAATCGCAACACGCTGTTTCATACCACCAGACAATTGCGTCGGCAGATAATTTTCGAACTTTTCCAGCCCCACGCGTTTCAACATTTCGCGCGCACGACGCACACGTTCCGCCATCGGCAACCCGCGGTACATCAGCGGCAACATCACGTTATCCAGAACCGTCCGCTTGGCCAGCAAATTAAACTGTTGGAACACGAATCCGATATATTCATTTCGTATAACGGCCAATTCGTCTGGATTCATATGCGTGATGTCACGCCCATACAGTTCATATTTACCGCCCGTTGGCGTATCCAATGCACCAATAATATTCATACAGGTGGACTTTCCCGATCCCGACGGCCCCATAATCGCCACAAATTCGCCGGCATGCACATCAAATGTGATATCAAACAGAACCTGTTGTTCGCCCCCCATTTCCAATGGAAAGCTTTTTACGATATCACGCATCGATATTATTATGTCTTGTTTTGATTTTTTCATTCTCTCCTCATTCATGTGAATTATATCATGAACCATCCAAAATGACAAGGATAACGCCACCGACACCGTTCCACACCGATACCGGCGAACAGATCAGATTTGATCTTTCTTTTTTACAATTTGTAATCTGTTATTGTGCCACTGTGCGACCAAGATTTCGTCTATGTCATTAATTTTTCGTTTCTGTAATTCGCGCCGCAGCCATGTTTCACTGCGATGAATTTTCGCCAATGCAACTTCATCAATATTGCCATTATCGATTATGACAATGGAATATTTTTTTGCACCCTTGCGTACAATGGTAAAGTCGCCATTTGGCTCTATCTGGGCCATTTCTACGTCTTTGATAGATTTTATCTGTTGCCGACGCAGCGCCAGCGCCAAATCATGTGCCGATATATGCAGACGCGACATTTCTTCTTCGTCTATCTCGCCATTTTGAATAATAATCCGCGGCGATCCGATAAATATACGCCGCCCTAAATCAGTATTGAATGTCACCCTGTTCAAAATATATAGCAGCATGCCATAAATCAAAACCACAACGACAAAGTCCAAAATACTGATATGTTTATCCAATATAAAATCGGATAAAATGGCACTTAACAAAAAGTTCACGATGATATCCAGCGGTGTCATCTGTTTCAGCCCCGCCGCCGTATTGAAAAACCGCAGATACACAACGGCCACACCAATTGCCATGACCAGTTTTATTGTTATTAATCCATAGAAGATAAAAGCCGCACTCATATAACACAGGCTATCATGCATGCGCATAAAAATACATACGACAGAAATCCCACGCCGTGCGCATTTTATACTGGAAATTACGAAAAACATATATTATGATAGACGCATGTGCCGGTGTAGCTCAGCTGGTAGAGCATCTCATTCGTAATGAGGGGGTCGTAGGTTCAAGTCCTGTCACCGGCACCAGAATAAAATGGGGACAAATCCCCATTTTTTTTATTCTTTTGATTAATTAACGTAAACATCTTTCCCAAATACTGGGATTTTTTATTTTGTCCTTATTTGATATTTTTCTTTTATATTTTGCAAAACAGACTGCACTTTTTCCAATGTGCGCTTCTTTGATAAGTCTATTAATAATTCAATATTTCTGTCGTCCAAACCGGCAATCATCATTCCATCGGTCTTATTCAGAATATCTTTGGAAAAGAAACATCTGCTGGTAAGAACAGAATTCATACATGTATAGTCCCTGTACGAGCATTCAGCACAACTGAAACCATCCCGCAACACAAGGGTCTCATCAGAATTTAATACAGAAATATCAATATGTTTCATTTATTTAATCTTTTTTTGTTTATAAATTTACAGTTTTATTGTTTAATAAAAATTACGTTTTGTCAAACAAATATTACAAAACAAAAAATCACCCGCGAAAAATTTATTTCCGCGGGCAATCTTTTTAACAACATACCATTATTTAACAGTTGTTGTCGCGTTACGGTTCCATTTCCATACGGATTCGCCACTGCCCTGAACCAATGGGCGTTCTTTACCATAAGAAATTGTAGAAATGCGCTTTGCATCAACACCGTCGTTTACGATAACGTCTTTGGCCGCGTTTGCACGACGTGCACCCAGTGCCAAGTTGTATTCTGTGGAACCACGTTCGTCACAGTTACCGGCAATTTGAATCTTAACATCTTCGTGATTCTTCATATACAGTGCCTGACCCAGCAGGTTGTTTTTCGCATCTTCGGAAATTTCAGAAGAATTGAATCCAAAGAATACACGCTGATCATTCAGGTCGGCCGGTTCAGTAATCTTAGAAGAACCGCCACACGCCGCCAAAACCGCCGCAACACCGGCCAGCATAGCAAAGTTTTTAATTTTCATGAAAATACTCCCTTGAGTTTCTGTTGCTCGTAGTTTAGTCTATAATAAAACGTTGGAAAAATCAAGGTAAAACATATGAAAATAGATGCGCTGCGCGATTTACACATGGCCGGTGTGATGTGGGAAATTACAGAACTGCCGACGGGGGCCGCATCGGCCATGGCCGCCGCACAACGCGCCACAGAAATCGCCGCACAGAGCAAGCCCGTAACCGTTGCAGATGAAATTCAGATACCTGACAGTGAACGTACCCCCGTATATTCATCCGGGCCCGTTGTTGTGCCACGAATCGCACCACTGTCTGTTGACACTGCACGCGCTGCGGCCGCACGCCCAACAGATACAGAATCGATGATGCGCATGATTTCTGAATTTGGACACCCATTACGCGCAATGGCTAAAAATACTGTATTGCCGCATATTGCACCAAATCCGAACGGCATGCTGATCATAACTGATATCCCGGGATCTGATGATGATGCCACAGGGCGTATACTTTCCGGGGCCGCGGGTGAATTGCTGGATAAAATGATTGGTGCAATTGGGATGTCGCGCGACAGTGTTTCTATTATTCCGATATTATTCTGGCGAACACCGGGCGGACGAACCCCGGCGCGAATGGAACTGGATTTGGCGCGCCCATTCTTGGACAGATTGATCGACATGATAAAACCACGCGTGATTTTAACCCTGGGGACATTGCCGGCGACCGAAATTGCACATATTGACCTGGCCAAGAATCATGGGGTGTTACAGACAATTGATAATCGCCAAATTATGCCAATTTTCCACCCGAATTACCTGATGCTGAAACCGGCGGCGAAACGTGACGCATGGACCGCGCTGCAGGCTGTGCAAAACTTGTTGAAAAACGCCTAGAAATAAATAATAATTCAATACACAGATATAAAAGGAGCATACCATTAGACCATCATTTAACCGTACGGGCGCCCGCGATATGGGTCCGCGCATGAATAATAAAATATTTGCAAAATCAGTCCAGGTGATCAGTGAAACTGGCCAAAATCTGGGAATTATGCCAACGCCCCAGGCATTACAGATGGCAATCGATGCCGGAATGGATTTGGTTGAAATTAATGCCGCCGGCACGCCACCGATCGCAAAAATTATGGACTATGGCAAATTTAAATATGACCAGAAAAAGCGCGCAAATGAGGCACGTAAAAATCAAAAAACGGTTGAGATGAAAGAAGTCTGGGTAAAACCGTTTATCGAAGAAAACGATTTAAATATCAAAATGAAAAAGGTGCTGGAATTTCTGGGCGACGGCAATAAGGTCAAAGTATCCGTCATGACCAAGGGTTCCAAGAAAGTATTGGCACGCGGCAAGGATGCCGTACCGGAACTGTTTGCACGCATATTGGAAATAGTTGGTGAACACGGTACACTGGAATCAAAATCGAAACCGGACGAACGTACAAAATCAATTATCGTTGCACCGGCCAAGGCAAAATAAAAAACCGGGAAATCCCGGTTTTTTCATACTTTATACCGTTATTAACATATCTTGCTTTGCGCGGACTTTTTCCATGTCGGCATCGATTGCACGGATGCGTTCTGCGACATCATCGCCCGCCAGCATGCGCGTCATACATTCTTTTTTTTCGGCCGCCAGGCGTTCCATATATTTCTGTAACTTTAACGATACGATATAACGTTCGGCGGTGTTTGCATCCATCTGCATCGCGGGCGCAGTGCCATCAAAATCGATATTCAATGACCCCAAAAATTCCCCATGACGTTCCGCCAATTCCGGAAAAGTATTTGTTATATATACCAGTGTCCCACGCGTGATTTCATCGACCGACGGCAATGCGATTTTGACTTCTTGCTTTTTACGCGTCCATTTTGACCACTGATTAAATTTGCGTGAATTGTATTCTTTGTCGTATGCGCGACGCAGGCCTTCGTCCGTGATTTTTGCAATTTCCGCCGATAAAAATTTTTCAGCCCTGGCCTGGCCCCCGGGTGTGCTGGTAACATAGTTTTTATTCGCCAATTCCCACAGGAAATCCGTTATAGATGTCGCACCGTCAATAATCGCACGCATGGCGTCTGTGCCACCGGATTTCAAAACCTCGTCCGGGTCCTTGCCACCGGTCACAAATGCAAAACGCACGTCCGACGTATCACGCAAAAACGGCATAACAATTGATGCGGCGCGGGCGGCGGCCTTTTGCCCGGCGTTGTCACCGTCAAAGCAAAACGTTATATTGCGATTTGATTTACACAGCAACGCGATATGGTCTTCGGTCAGCGCCGTACCCAATGGCGCAACCGTTTCGCCAAAGCCATGACATTGCATTTGAATGGCGTCTATTTGCCCCTCAACCACAATGCTGCGCCCGGCGCGGTATATTGCGTCACGCGCAAAGTTCAAACCGAATACCGTCTTGCGCTTATGAAACATTTCAGTATCGGTCGTGTTGATGTATTTGGGTTCGCTGCCATCTAAACTTCGCCCGGAAAACGCAACAATCTGACCGCGTGCGTTGAAAATCGGGAACATCAATTTATCGCGAAAGAAATCATACAGCCCATAATCACCACGCCGGCACAGGCCTGTTGCGATTAAATTTTCCTGTTTTGCATTGGCAAAGCTGTTTGCAATCAAACTGTTTTTTGGCGCGTATCCGATACGATATTTTTTTATCATTTCATCGGTAAATCCGCGCCCACGGATATATGCCAATGCGTGCGCACCACATTCTTCGAACAGTTTCTGTTGATACATTTGTGCGGCGCGTTCGGTGATACCGACATATGATTCCGCGCGCGCCACGGCCGCCGGGTCACGTGGTTTACTATCGGGTAATTTCACGCCGGCCATTTGCGCCAGTTCCGTAATCGCGGCGCGGAAATCCATATTATTCGTTTTCATTGTGAACGAAATAATATCGCCATGTTCACCGCACCCGAAACAGTGGTAAAAACCCTTTTCTTCATTTACGGAAAAAGACGGCGTTTTTTCATTATGAAACGGACAGCATCCCCAGTAATTTTGACCCTTGCGCGTAAGTGGCACACGCCGCCCAACCACATCCACGATTGATAATCGCGTGCGCAGTTCATCGGTAAAATTACGGTCATACGATGCCATTACTTCTTTTTTGCAAACCCGCGGCGGGCGGATGGCTTTTTATTATTAATCAATTCTGCGGCGGTGGCCAGGTCCGGTTGTTCTTTGACGCTGACATTCACCTTGTTTGACGATATATATGCGCCATAACGGCCGGTCGGATAATAGTAAATCATTTGGCCTGTGGCCGGGTTTTCACCGATTTCAATTGGGTCTGCCTTTTTGGGGCCACCGGCCAACAATTCGCGCGCCACGTCCAGTGTTATCGTTTCCGCCGTATATTGTTTGGCCGCGACATTTTTTGCGCCGTCTGTTACATACGGGCCAAAACGACCGATTTTAAATACAATACCATCGCCCAGTTCAACGGACATGGCGGCCGGTTTTGTGGATGCGCCATCCGCATTTTCAGCCGGCACTTCTTCGGCGGACAAACGCTCGGTATAATTACATGTCGGGTAATTTGCACAACCGACGAATGCGCCATATTTGGATAATTTGATACCCAATGCCCCACCGCATTTCGGACATTTACCATCACCATCACCAAACAGGTGCGTGTGCATAACATCGTTTATTGCGTCTATTATTTCGGTGGTTTTAATACCGCGGGCGGCTTCTATCATTGCATCGGTTGGCGTCCAGAATGCGCGCAGTGATTCAATCTTGTCCGCGCGGCCGTTTGATACATCGTCCAAAGTATCTTCTGTTTTAGCAGTAAAGTTCACATCTACCAAATCCGCAAAATATTTTGACAGGTATGCCGCAATTACCCATCCGCCCGATGTCGGGTGGAAACGACGCTGCTTATCCTGTTCAACATATTTGCGGTCAACGATTGTGGACATAATTGTCGCATACGTTGACGGGCGCCCGATGCCCAATTCTTCCAGCTTTTTTACCAATGACGCTTCGGTAAATCGTGCTGGCGGTTGGGTAAAATGCTGTTCCGGCAACAGCTGGGTAATCTGTATTGCATCACCAACGTTCAGCGGGGGCAATTTGGATTCAGCCGCGGCATCGCTATCATCGCGACCTTCGGTATAAACCCGCATAAAACCATCAAATGTGCGCGTTGTGCCAACGGCATGAAATACCGCGTTGTGTGCGTCGTTTTCAATATCGGCCGCCACAACATCAAATTCGGCGTTTGTCATCTGGCATGCAATGGTACGTTTCCAAATTAAATCGTACAATTTTGCCTCATCCCCGGATAAATTCGGCATACCGGTGTCAAAGTGAGTTGGGCGAATTGCTTCGTGTGCTTCCTGGGCGTTCTTTGATTTTGTGACGTACACATTCGGCGCCTTTGGCACAAAACGTTCACCATAAGTATTTGCGATATATTCGCGTATCGCCCCAACCGCATCCGCCGACAGGTTTGTTGCGTCGGTACGCATGTATGTAATCAAACCCTGTTCATACAGTTTTTGGGCGGTTGACATAGTGCGTTTTGATGAAAAGTATAATTTACGCGCGGCTTCCTGTTGCAGGGTGGATGTTGTAAACGGCGCGGCCGCACGACGCGTGGTCTTTTTACGGTCAATATTTATAACAGATGCATTGATTACAGGCGCACCGATTTTTGCCAAAATATCATCCATTTGGGACTGATTCCCGATGGACATTTTTTCAATTTTTTCGCCACCGAATTTAGACAACGCGGCCTTGAAATCGCCATTGCAAATGGCATCCAGCGACCAATATTCGGTCGGTTTAAATGCCTCTATTTCACGTTCGCGGTCAACCACCAATTTTACCGCAACCGATTGCACACGGCCGGCCGACTTACCCAAATTACGACGCCACAGCAATGGCGAAATTCCAAATCCAATCAAATAATCCAGGGCCCGGCGAACCAAATACGCATCGACCAGATTACTGTCTATTTCACGCGGGGATTCAATTGCGGCCAACACCGCCTTTTTCGTAATTTCATGAAATGCAACGCGGTAAACTTTCTTATCCGCCAGCAATTTTTTCGCACGCAAAATATCCAGCAAATGCCACGCAATTGCCTCTCCCTCGCGGTCAGGGTCCGATGCCAAATATACAGCGTCTGCTTTTTTTACTTCGTCTGTGATTAATTTAATCTGGCGTTCTTTGCCCGGCATAATCTGCCAGCGCATTTCAAAATCATGTTCCGTATCCACAGACCCATTTTCAGGAACCAAATCACGAACATGCCCAACCGACGCAATAACGCGCCAGCCCTTTCCCAAATATTTTTCGATTGTTTTGGCCTTGGACGGTGACTCAACAATAAGCAGGTTCATTTCTCAGCTCCCTTTTGCAGATAGTTGTTGGTCTTTATGAATATGCGCATTCTGGGCCAGGCCGAATCCAAACATCAGTGCGATAAGACTGCTGCCGCCAAAAGACATTAATGGCAGTGGCACACCCACCGTCGGCATCAACCCCAAGACCATAGAAATATTTATAAAATAATAAATGAAAAAGTTCAACATAAAACCAAAGCAGATTAATTGCCCAAACCGGTTGCGACACATTTTTGCAGCCAAAAACAGAACCATTATTATCAAACTGTACAATGCAATCAATGCAATTGCACCAACAAACCCAAATTCTTCGCCCAGCATGGTAAATATAAAATCCGTCTGCTTTTCCGGCAGGAATGATTGCTGGGACTGGGAACCCTTCATATAACCCTTGCCGACCAGTCCGCCGGAACCAAATGCGATTTTTGCCTGGTTAATCTGGTATCCTGCGCCACGTGCATCTTGGTCTGGATTAACGAATGTTATGATACGCTGGCGCTGATAATCGTGCAGACCGCCAAACCACATTACCGGCGCCGCCATCGCGCACAGCACAGCACCAATTATAAACCAGCGCTTGTTCGCGCCGACAATATAAAACATTCCGACTGTAATCATGGCCAATGATAATGCCGTCCCCAGGTCGGGCTGAATCACAATCAGCCCAAACGGCACCAACAGCATCATTGCCGGAATGATATAATTTTTAAACTGGGACAATTCTACGGAATTCATCCATGCAAAATATCGCGCCAGTGCCAACACCAATGCAATTTTTATTAGTTCAGACGGCTGGATATGAACAAACCCCAGATTCAGCCACCGCTGGGCCCCCATACCCGTATGCCCCACAAATGTCACCAATACAATCATAACCAAGGCGATGGCATAAATAACATATGCAGATTTAATCCACGTTTTAATATTTGAAAATGCGGCAATAAAAAATATACCAAATCCCGCAACAATCTTGGCCGCCTGGGACAGGGCGAACGGGCGCCAATTTCCGCCACCGGCCGAATACAACACAACGATAGAAATCGCCAAAACAATGCACATCGGCACAAACAGGCCCCACGAAAAACGTTCCAGTTTTTCTGAAAAAGTCATCATTGATGCATTCGATACGCGCGTATGACGGGCCATGTTATTTATCCCCCTTGAGCAATGTGCGCATGACGGCGGCGGCCGTGCGGGCGGCCGGGCCCGAACCACCACTGTGTTCGGTCACAATACATACGGCATATTTTGGATTATCCGTTGGTGCATATCCAACAAACAATCCGTGGTTGCGCATATTCCAACTTAACTGATCGTTGGTAAGGACGCCTGATAAACGTTCGGCCTTGGATATACTGCGAACCTGGGACGTGCCGGTTTTGCCGCCCATCTTTTTGCCACCGACATTAATTGCGCTGCCGGATGCGGTGCCGCCCGGTTTGGTTACTTCTTCTAAACCTTTAAATACAAACTCACGATTTTTCTGTTGCAACCCCAAATCCGGAAAGGATGGTTTTGCATCAACCCGTATCAGACGTGGGCTAACCTGCTTGTTAGACGCAACACGCGCCATCATCACCGCCAATTGCATACAGTTGGTTAAAATAAATCCCTGGCCGATTCCCGATATTACCGTGTCACCATGAACCCAGCGCACGCCGACATTTTTTTCCTTCCATTTTCGGTCGGGAATAACACCCGTCATCTGGCGCGAAAACAGATCGGACAGGTATTCTTGATTCAATCCCAGTTTCAAGGCCATGGATTTAATCGCATCAATACCAATCTTTAATGCCAACTGATAAAAATAAATGTCGCACGAATGTTTAAGGGCGCCGGCCAAATCAATATGGCCGTGGCCTTTGGCCTCCCAGCAATGGTATTTATGATCGCCGTATTCCCAATATCCCGGACAAAATACTTTGTCGGTTGGGGTGATTGCGCCCGCCTCTAACGCGGCCAGGGCAACAATAATTTTAAACGTAGAACCGGGTGGATATAATCCCTCCAGCGGTTTGTTCATAAAAGGCTTGGCAAAGTCCGCGCGCAAGCTGGCGATATATTCATCTGCATCATCGGTTGAAAAAATATTCGGATCAAAACTGGGGGTTGATACCATTGCCAGAATGTCACCCGTTTCGATATCCAGTGCAACACCACAGCCCGCCCGATGCGATTCCAACGCATCGTACATGACGCGCTGGGCATCTTCATTAATGGTTGTTGGGACATTGTCGCCGATAATCGGTGCCTCAAACTGGCTTTTATCTTCGCCAGTGATACGGCCGACAGCGTTTGTAATCATTACCGTCCGTCCGGGCGTCCCGGCCAGATTATCATTAAACCGCTTTTCCAATCCGGTGACCCCAGTTGTAAAGAATGGGGCACCTGGGACAGAATCACGCGGCGCGCCGACATATCCAAAAATCTGGGCACCCGCCGGCCCCATTTCATAGACACGTGCAAAACCATTTTCAACGTGCAAACCGGCCAAATTTTTCGCCTGTAATTCCGCCAGACGCGTCCAGTCTGTATTTTCACTGACCAAAACCGGTTGAAAACGCGGTTGCTTTCTTATTTTTGCACGGATTTTTTTTACCGATTTTGGCCGCAGATTTAGCGCCGTCGCCACAATAGAAACCAAAGAATCGACATCATCTGTTTCTTCGGGTACGATATATGTTCTGTAAACGTTTGCATCGCGCGATATCGGACGACCGTTTGACGCCAATATCTTGCCGCGTTCCGGCATATTAATCTGGATACGAAATGAATTATTTTCACTTTTGCGTTTATATGTGCGATAGCTGAACACCTGCATCTGCAACATACGCAGAACCAATGCAGATGTTAATATTGCACCCGCAGAAAAAAACAACGCAGACCGGCGATCGAAAAGACGCGAAACCTCTGTATCAATCATGGGTGGCCCTTTGCAGTATAAATGTTAACGGAATGTACATTGCGCATTCCCACAAAATCGTCCACATCATGCGCAAAAAATTATAACCATGCATTATATGCGGCAAAGTTATTACCAATACCGATGCGCCAAATAAAATCGCGAATGCAGATAATGCACGCCGCGGCATCGCCCCCAGATCAACCACGGTCTGAATCTTGTAGACGGCATAACACGCACAAAACACCGACGTCCAATACAGCAACGTACCCGATTTATAATCAATCAGGAAACACATTACCGCCGCAAACAATGAAAAAAACGGAACAGGGCGAATAAAAGTGCAATAAAAAATTGGTATCAACGCCAACATTCCGCCCGGATTCAACCATGGACCCGCCAATCGCCACAACGCCAACGTTAACACGAACGGCAATGCACATCGCAGAAAATCAATCAACCTGTTTGTCATTGGTATACCGTCCGGCGTTATTATGTTTTAAAATCATCACACGCGACAGGGAACCCGGCGATTTAATCCGAACATCTGTATCGTTTTCCATTGTGCCGACCAATATACCATCCGGCAACGCCCCGCCAATTCCACTGGTAATCAGACGAATACCACGCGTCGGCTGAAATTCTGTATCATTAAAAAATCCCATTGTCGGATAACGACCGCCGGTGCCACGCATGAAACCATACACCTCGGCCCCGGCGACGCGAACCGCAATATTTGTATCTCCATCGGTCAGGGCACGCACACGCGCAAATCCAGGCGCCGCATCAATAACTATACCCGCCAGCATTCCGTCAAACGTCACCGCCACCTGGCCCGGTTCGATACCGTCACGCGATCCCTTGGATATAAAATATGTATTGTGATACAGGGCCGAATTATCATGCATAACATCCGCCGCAACAGCGTTTGGTGTAGAATGCACAATATCCAATTCCCGTGACAGTTTCTGGTTTTCCAGCATTGCCGTATCACATTCCGCCCCACGCATTCGCAGTGCGGCCAACTCTGCCCGCATTTCCGCATTTTCACGACGCAGCGCAGATAATTCGTGAATATTGACAATCATATTACGAACCCCACGCACCGGCCATGTGATAACGTCACCGATCGCCGACCCAACCGGCACAACAATGTGCGCGGCGGCATTCATTACGTGATAGTCTGGTTTGGCCACCATTATATATATAAAAAACACCGGCAATGCCGCGCCTGCGGCCATGGCCTTGGCAATGGAATATACCCGTGATGTCAGCTTTTTTTGATTCATGTCGGGCCATACTTTACCCCTTAAAAAACGGATATTCAATAAAAACTTGATTTTTCGTTTAATTGTGTCAAAATAGCACCGCAAAAAGCCCGAAATGGCAAGGCATTGCCATCAGGGGAAACAAAACAAAGGATAGAAAATGCCAAAATTGAAAACAAAGTCGTACTTGAAAAAGCGCGCATCCATGACTGCGACCGGCAAAATCCGTGTTGCCAGAAATGCCCACAAGAAACTGTTGCGTAAAAAATCTGCACGTGCAAACAACGCAGGTTCCAAACCGCAGTATCTGAACGAAAACATGGTCGGTCAGGCGAAAATCTTGGCCCCGTATGGTTTGAAATAATTGGGGGTAACTAAAAATGGCAAGAGTAAAACGCGGAACAACCGTTAAACAGAAACATAACAAAATATTGGCACGTGCCAAGGGTTACTTGGGTCGTCATCATTCGACATATCGTGCAGCACGTGAAAAAACCGAAAAAGCGGGTCAGTATGCATATCGCGACCGTCGCGTTAAAAAGCGCGAATTCCGCGGTTTGTGGATTGTACGTATCAACGCAGCATGCCGCATGAACGGTATCAGCTATAGCCAGTTTATGGCGGGTCTGAAAAAGGCCGGTGTCAATCTGGATCGCAAAGTTCTGGCACAGATGGCATATGATGCGGATGCAAACTTCGTAAAATTGGTTGACACTGCAAAACGATTTAACAGCGCCGAATCCAAATAACACTTGGCGGTGAACTGTTATTTTGTCATAATAAAAGCCGTGGATTCACGGCTTTTATTTATTCGTAAAGGTTAAGTTATGCAAGAACAGATAAGAAATATTAATACACTGGAAGAATTACAGGCATTGTATGCGGCCACGTTCGGAAAAACGGGCACAATGACCGCGCGACTGAAACAAATGAAGGACATGGATAATGCTGCACGCGCAGCATTGAATGCAGAAAATACTGAATTGCGCGCCTTGTTCAAGACGCGTCAATCTGAATTGGAACATGCGGCATTGATGTCAAAACTGGCCGGGGAATCGTTGGATGCAACATTGGACGGCATGCCGGAAAACCGTGGAACACTGCACCCGTTGACCCAGGCATTAGTGGAAGTATCTGGCATCTTAGAATCTTTTGGTTATACAATGCATACCGGGCCCGAAGTCGAAGATGATTGGCATAACTTTACCGCATTAAATACACCCGCCCATCATCCGGCACGCGATATGCAGGATACTTTCTTTTTACCGAACGGCAATGTTATGCGCACACAAACATCGGCAATACAAATTCGCGCAATGGAAGAATCCGGCGTGCCAATTAAAATGTTTGGCGTTGGTTCCACATACCGCAAAGAAATGGACGCAACACATGGCCCAATGTTCGGCCAGATAGAAGGGCTGTACATTGACAAAGACATCACAATGGCGGATTTAATTGGCGATATTCGTGCATTCTTGGGACGCTTTTTCGAAATAGATAATGTTGAACTGCGTATTCGCCCGTCATACTTTCCATTCACCGACCCCAGTATTGAAATCGATATGAAATGGAAGGGCGACAAATGGTTGGAAATTATGGGCGCAGGTATGGTTCACCCGAACGTTCTGCGTAATTGCGGCGTAAATCCCGACGAGTATCAGGGTTTCGCATTCGGTTTCGGTTGGGACAGATTGGCCATGTTGAAATACGGTTTGCCGGATTTGCGCGAATTGTATGGTAATGACGTACGTTGGCTGCGTAAGTATGGATTTTAATGCGGGGGAAATAAAAGATGAAATGGACATATGATTGGTTAAAAGAATACTTGGAAACAGACGCGACGCCTGCGGTAATTGCTGACACACTGACCCGCATCGGATTGGAAATTGACGATGTTATAACGCCCGTCGCCCCCATCGCGGCAAAAATTGTTGAATGCAAACCGCACGAAAACAGCGACCATCTGCATGTATTAATGGTGGACGACGGATCGGAAAAGTTGCGCCAGGTTGTATGCGGCGCACCGAACGCACGTGCTGGTTTGATATCCGCATTGGCGGTGCCGGGCTGCGTTATTGACGGACACGAAATTCAAAGTGGCAAATTGCGCGGCGTTCTGTCCGATGGCATGATGTGCAGCGAGAAAGAACTTGGCATCTCTGACAATCATGATGGTATTATTGAATTACCGTCGGATACAAAAATTGGCACACCGGTGCTGGATATGCCAATTGTATTTGAGGCAGGAATTACCCCAAATCGTCCAGATTACTTGGCAGTGCGCGGTATTGCGGCGGATTTAGCGGCGGCGGACATGGGTAAATATATCAGTTGTGACATTGCACCACTGTCAGAAACAACAACCGGACGCAATGTAAATATCAAGACTGATAAATGCACGGTATATTGCATGGCCGAAATTCATGGAATTAAAATGGCGCCATCTAATGACGTTGTTTCGCGTCGTCTGCGTGCGATTGGAATTAATCCAAAAAATGCGTGCATTGATGCAACAAATTATATCTGCTTTGACCGGGGACAACCCATGCATTGCTTTGATGCGGACGCTGTGCGCGGCGATATCACTGTACGTATGGCAACCCCTGGCGAAAAGTTTACCGATTTATTCGGCGCAGAACATGAATTAAAAGACACCGATATCGTAATCACCGACGAAGCAGGCATATTGGCCCTGGCCGGGGTTATCGGTGGCGCGCGCGGGTGCACGACGGATGCGACAAAAAACATAATCCTGGAAAGTGCATATTTTGACCCAGTGGCCGTTCGCAAGACTTCCAAACGTCTGGGAATATCCACAGACGCATCATATCGTTATGAACGTGGTATTGACCCGACAATTTCCGACTATGCTTTGGCGGACGCAGTGCGCATGATAACCAAGGCATGTGGCGGTGATTTGGTTGCGACGAAATCATCCGGCGAAATCCCGGGGGGATTCGTAACGATTGAATATTCGCCTGATATGTTCATGCATAAAATGGGTATTGATGTCCCAGCCGAAGACCAGCAGAAAATTCTATTGAAACTGGGCTATCAAATACTTGAACGTGGCAACAAATGGCGCCTGTATGTGCCAAATCGTCGCGTGGATGTTGAAATAGCCGAAACTGTTATCGCAGATATTGCGCGTATTTACGGATACGACAAAATTGCGACGGTGGCCGCGCACCGACCATCAAATCCGGTGGCACCGCACAGTGACCACGCATTGGATATAAAGCGTGCATTGGCCGCACGCGGTTTGAATGAATGCCGTTCATATGCGTTCGGAAATTCCAAGACCGAAGAACTATTATCGGCCCACAAGATAGTACCGGTTGCAAATCCTATTGTATCTGATTTGGATACGGCGCGTGGTGATTTGTTGTCCGGATTGTTGTTGGCGGTATCCAACAATGAAAAGCGCGGTTATCCGGATTTGAATTTATTTGAAGTCGGTACTGTCTTTGACGGCGATACCCCGGGCGATCAACGCACGGCATTAACTATTGTGCGTACCGGGGTGACCGGCCCGCGTCATTGGATGGGACGCGGCCGCGATGTGGATATTTACGATGTCAAGACAGATATCACCACATTAATGGCGGGTCAAAAATATACGGTTGCAACAGATAATCCGCCGCGTTGGGCGCACCCATATCGTTATGGCCGCATTATGCAGGGCAAAAAAGTCATCGCAGAATTTGGCGAATTGCACCCAATTGTGGCGCGTGAATTGCGCATAAAAACACGCGTATGCGTCGCAATTGTGGCCGATATTAACAATATCCCGGCACGCAAAATTGCGAAATATACACCCCAACCGGAATTCCCGCCGATAACACGCGACTTTGCGTTTATAACGGACGCCGCGACACCGGCCGCGCATTTGGTTGGCACGGCAATGTCTGCAGATCGTCGTATCGTGGATGCAGTTGTATTTGATGCATTTGATATGGGGGATAACAAAAAATCCATTGCATTTACGATTACTATCCAACCGGATAAAAACATGACAGATACGGACTTAATGGAAATCCAAAACGCGGTGATTGCGGCAATACAACAAAAATGCCACGCCCAAATCAGGAATCAATAATCCGTAAAAAACCCGGCAAATGCCGGGTTTTATTTCGTGATAAAATGCTTTATTTTCCCAAACACAGTTGTCCAAATGTCGCGTCCATAACATCGGCCGCCGTGATGGTGCCAAGTATCCGCCCAATCGCGTCCGCTGCACGGCGCGCGTGTTCTGCAAATATATCCCAGTCCGGCGCATTCAGCGCCGCCGACAAATCAGATGCCGCGTCCGCAACCAATCTGCGCGTGCGTGCATTGATTGCAACGTCACTTTCGCGGCCGTCCAATGCGGTGTGGATCTTTTCGCGCACCGCGGACATTAAATCATCCATGCCCGCGCCCGTCGCAGCCGACACATAAATCGCATCCGCGCCCCGCACCCCGCCATGTATATCGGATTTATTGATGACGGTAATTTCATTGTCTGAACTCTGAACGCTGCATGCTGCACTCTGATCATACACGCGAATGATTAAATCTGCATCGTCCATTGCGTTACGTGTGCGTTCGATACCAATTTGCTCAATCGCATCCGTCGTGTCATCGCGCAGCCCCGCCGTATCCAGCAAGCGCACCAGATATCCGTCGATATCAACCTCGGCATCTACAACGTCGCGCGTGGTGCCGGCGATGTCGGACACAATCGCACGATTGGTGCCAAGTATTTTATTAAACAGCGATGATTTGCCAACATTCGGCGCACCGGCGAACACGATATTAAAACCGCTGCGCACGGCGCGGGCCGCCGCATATCGCGATATGGCGACATTTATTTCATCCAATAATTTTTGTGTGCGGGCGCGCAATGTATCACCAATATTTTCCGGCAGGTCGTCTGATGCATAATCCAAAATCGCGGCGGCAAAGGCCGAAATCTGAATCATCTCGGTTCGCCATGATTGATACACGCGACTGTCACCACCAGACAGCGACCGCAGTGCTGCGCGCCGCTGTGCGTCCGTTTGGGCATCCAACAACGCGGCCAGGCCATCCACATCCGCCAAATCCATTTTGTTATTATAGAATGCGCGGCGTGAAAATTCGCCGGGCGTCGCCATACGGCCGCCAAGCTCTGACAGATATGAAAATATTTTCTCTACCACCGCTGGCGCGCCATGGCAATGAATTTCAATCACATCTTCGCCGGTAAATGAATGCGGGCCGGGAAAATATAAAATCAAACATTGATCAATAAGATCGCCGGCGGCATCATGCAGATTCACAAAATGCGCATGACGTGGGCGGGCAGGGCGCCCAATCATTTGTGCGGCGACATCCCGTAAATTTTCGCCGGACACGCGCACCACCGCAACGCCGGCCTTGCCGCGCCCGGATGATAATGCAAAGATAGTATCACTGTTCATTACTTATTCCCGCTTATATTTTTCAGCGCCATTGGAACCAGTTTTGCAACGTCGGCGCCCGGGTTGTCGGCGACCAGTTTTTGCGCCATGTCGACAACATCCATGCGGCGATAACCGAGCGCCTCTAGCGCGGCCAACAAATCTGGCAATGCGCCGCCGGCCATATCCGCACCAAAGTCAAATGCGCCGCCACCGACTTTGTTCTTTAATTCCACGATGATTTTTTCCGCAACCTTTTTGCCGACGCCGGGGGCCGTCGCGATTGTCTTGGCATCGCCCGTCGCAATTGCAGACATCAGTGTATCCGTCTTGATCGTGCCCAGGATTGCCATTGCAACCTTTGGCCCCACGCCCGAGACACCGGTCAGCATGTTAAACAGGTTTTGCGCCGCCATCGTCGTAAAACCGAACAGGCGTATAGAATCTTCGCGGACAACCGTTTCGATCCAAAGGCTGACCGTCGATTTCGGGGTTAGATATTCCGGCGTAAAAACCTTATACCCCACCGGGCCGGCCATAATAATTACGAAACCGTCACCGATATAATCAATTGTGCCTTGCAATTTGCCAATCATTTGTTATCCTTTTGGGGTAATTATAACCGATTAAATAAAAAGGTCAAACTATGAGTGGACACAGTAAATGGCATAACATTCAGCATAAAAAGGGTGCGGTTGACGCCGCGCGCAGTGGTTTGTTTACAAAACTGGCGCGTGAAATTACGATGGCGGCAAAATTAGGTGATAAAAATCCGGATAATAATCCACGCCTGCGCCTGGCGATTTTACAGGCACGTAAAAGTTCCATGCCGAACGATAATATTAAACGCGCAATAGATAAGGCATCGGGCAGCAACACCGAAAACTATGTTGCCGTACGTTACGAGGGTTATGGCCCGGGCGCGGTTCCTGTTATTGTAGAAGCGTTGACAGATAACCCGCGCCGCACCGTGCCGGAAGTCCGTAATATCTTTGCGAAAAACGGCGGTAACATGGGTGAAGAGGGCAGTGTGGTCTTTATGTTTACACGTGCCGGCCAGATTATGTATCCAGCATCAATTGGTAAAACCGAAGACGAAATGATGGAAATCATCATGGATGCAAATGCCGATAATCTGGAAACATCCGAAGAAGGCTTTATCATCACGACGAAACCAGACGATTTCATCAATGCACAGAAAATTTTGGCGGACAAATTGGGCGAACCGGAACAGGCGGAATTGACATGGATTCCGAATATGCCGATGGATCTGGACGACGAAGCATATGCCAAGATCGAAAAATTGGTAGATGCGCTGGACGCGAATGATGATGTACAAAAGGTCTTCACCGCTGCAGCGTAAAAAAACGATTATAATAACATATCTGCACCTGGGGGCGGTATCGTAGTGTACAGACGCTACATGAGATGCCGCCCCCGTGCGCATCTAAATCATTCTAATAGTTTTTAGCATGTATGGGAATTAACCTTATTCCAATTCAAACACACACATCCAGGCACTGTTTTCTGTGATGCCCCATTCGGTCAGGTTTGATACATTTGTTTCGTTTTTATTTACCTGCCACGCGTACAGTGGCGTCGTAGACATAGTATATGCTTCATATTGTGCATGTTCGGTATCTACAAAGTGCTGGAGAACATTATTCCAATGTATGCTGGCATACCCGACCGGATGATCGAACACTGCAATAAATGCATTGGCGTTTGTGCCATTGATGCCACTGATACTGTCTGGTTCCGTCAAGGTTGTAAGAGAATATCGCGCAACAAACAAATATGTCCCGGGTCCAATTGTGCCGTGTGCGCATGCGCGCGAAATATTGGCTGATCCGCCTGTGCCATCATCAACCTTGTTGCCACAGCACGATATTTCTTTCCATTCTGAAAAGTCTGTGGCCGGCATAAATTCGTTTACTTCATCGATATTCATAAATTTATTCAATGGCGCACCATTGGGTGACACACCTTCAACATTCAGATTTTTTTCGCGACATGAAAATGCGCCGTTTGTACATGTAATCTTGTCCCGGCCACCCGGACAATAGTGCCCGATGGTGCAAGGCCGACATATTTCCAATCCGTCGGACGAATATGCACCCGCGACGCAATTCTGGCCCATCCAATATTTATTGCCGTTATATACATGTAATGTTTTTCCCGGCGGCGCACCGGTATACAGCGCACCATAGACTGTTTTTTCACCGTTATAAAATCCCAGTGCCGGTGTAGTTCTTTTTTGCGTATCCAATTGATATACATTGTCACCGATGCGTAATTCACTGGAACGCGCCGCGGTGGCACACAATACAAAACAAATTACACATATCCGTTTCATAGTATATTCCCCATTTCAACACAAAAACCGCTAACAAAACAGCGGTTGGAGGTTAGAAACTATAAAACGGAATAGTGTTGCTTATTTATGTATATCACAACCCTCCAACCATTATATAAAACAGTTGGAGGTGTTTTTCGTCCCCACAGACGCCGTTTTCATGAGTTTCTACACTCGAACTGCACTTACTTTTGCAAGCACGCTCAAACTATATCACAAATAATACTTTTTTTGCCAGGAATTATTTTTTATAATTGTCGTATGACACGAATATTGGGGATTGATCCGGGACTTTTACATACAGGATGGGCAATAATTGAATCCCACGGTTCATCGCGCAAATATATTGCCAGTGGTGTCATCCTGCCGTCGGCAAAATTATCGTTTCCGGAACGTCTGGCCATAATCTTTCGCGGGGTTACGGAAATATGTGAAAAATTTCAGCCTGATTGCTGTAGTATAGAGGTTATTTTTGTTAACGTAAATCCAAAAACCACACTGATCCTGGGCCAGGCACGTGCGGCCGCAATTGTGGCCGTCGCCACCCGCGATATTCCGGTTTTTGAATATGAACCAAACAAGATTAAAAAGGCACTGACATCGGCGGGACACGCGTCCAAAGATCAGATTGATAAAATGGTGCGTATATTACTGCCGGCGGCAAATCCCAAAACCCCGGACGAGGCTGACGCAATCGCAATCGCCCTGGCACATAGTAATATGAGTACGTCAATCATCCGGCGGTTATAATGCCATATTTAAAACAAACACATTTGCAGATGTTAAAAAGTCAGTCTTAATCCCGCCGCGACAAACGGTGTCTTGGACGACAGCCCCAGCGATGTCCAACCATCGACATTTGCACTGTATTTATAACGGAATGAACCGATGACCGTGTTGTTGGTATAGCGGTGATCGTCTTCGTGCCATATACCGACCGCAGATATGATATAAGACAACGACACGCTGTAATTCAGGATATCATAACTGACCCCGGTGCCGGCCGACACACCGTCGGCCGCGGGTGTTATCGCATCATGATCATAAACTGCGCGGACGTTTGCACCAACAATCCAGCTGTTGTATTGAATATTCAATCCGGCCGCCGCCTGTGCGCGCCAATCAGCCGTTACATTCGGCACATATGAATCCGCAGAAAAGTTATGCAGATTATCCATAAACGACGTCCCCAATGACATCGCCGTCTTTACCTTGCCAGACGGACGACGAACTTTCAGTCCCACATCCACGGCATAATCATAACCCTTGGCCAATGTTGCAAACGACACACCATACTGCGCCCCATGAATGGGATTTGTCGCCATATTCAGACGCAGCACCTGGTTCCCACTATCAATCGTGTTATTGGCGATAACAGGGCCATCGGGATAAATCTTTTTATAAAACAGCGGTGTGTCATTCACACGCATACCACCAACATCCGGCAGCCCCAGCCCCAATTTCCCCGCAACAGAACCCGTCATACCGATTTCCATACGTCCATATTCTTGCGCCTGCCAGAACATAAACAGGTCGTTTATGTATTCATCGCTGGCGATGGTATCTTCATCCAAAGAATAAACCAACCCCAGGCGTGACGCACCAGTATCATGCGCGGCGGTGGCACGAACACTCCAATCACCCAAAAAATCCGGTTTTTCTGAATCTTTATCAATCATACCGGCGGTGCCGTATCCGGTAATACTAAGTGTTGATGGGCCATTTCCGATTGTAATAGCGCAGGCGATTCCCGGCGTGACCACAATGGCGACAGCCGCCACAAATGCAATTTTTTTTATCATTGTTCTTCCCCCGCCTCCTTTAAAATCGCTGTGCGCAGTTTATCATACGCACGTTCTTCGATTTGACGCACGCGTTCGCGCGAAATGTTATATTTTTTTGATAAAACCTCTAATGTCGCAACCGGATCCGCCAGACGGCGCGCAACCAAGATTTCGCGGTCGCGATCAGGTAACATTGCCAAGTGCCGTTGCAGCATTTCGTAACCCCGACGACGGATTTGTGCGCCCTCTAATAAAACGGCGGCATTGTCACGATTATCCGTCATATTGGCCAGTATATCCATCCCGCCGGAATCTTCACTGTGTGCGGGCGCATTTAACGATACATCGCGTGCACCGATACGCGTCGCCATGCGACGAACATCGGCCTCTGGCACGTCCAAGTATTCTGCAACCGCGCGCGTCTGATCGTCGGACATGTTGCCATCCATTATCCCCAACGCCCGTTTCGCACGCGCCAGGTTAAAGAACACGCGCTTTTGATTTGCAGATGTTCCAATTTTTACAATTGACCAATTATTTAAAATTGTCTCGTAAATTTCCGCCTTGATCCAGAACATGGCGTATGTGGAAAATCGAAAACCCTTTTCCGGATCGAATTTTTGCAGTGCCTGCATCAATCCCATATTACCACTGGCAATCAAATCAGGTACCGGCACGCCATAGTTTTTAAAATCATACGCCACCGAAACCACCAGACGCAAATGACTGGCCACCAGTTTTTCGGCCGCATCCATATCATGATCGCGTGACCAACGCGTGGCGTATTCGTATTCTGCATTGGCGGATAATATGGGATACTTTTGAACCTCGCGCACATAGCGCGCCAATGAATCCCCCCCATCAATTTGGGCCATATTTTGTGCCGCCGGCAAAGCGTTCTTGATTTGCTTTTTCATAACCTTTATAGTATACCATAAAATAAGATTTATCAAGAGCCCAGGACATAAGGAGATTTTTCCATGGTATCTATGTTGGAAAGAAATAAAAACACCAAAATTCAGAAAAAAACACGTGCAGATTATGCCGAAGACGCCCTGTATCGCGAGGTTTGGGAAGAAGTAAACAACGAAAAGACTCAGCGCTTTATTAAGAAATATTACCGCTATATCATCGGCGCGACGGCGGCTATACTTATCGTGGCGGCGGGTGTTCAAATTGGCGTGCGCATGCACAATAATGCGAAAAATGCGATTGCGGTAAATTATGAAACCGCCATTGAAAATGCAGATGCGGCGGCACTGAATTCCATCGGCACGCAAAATGGCGGTGCGATGGCGGATTTGGCCCTGTTCCAGGCATACATGATCGACAATGATATTGAAAAAATCAAATATCTGGGCGAACATGGCCATACGCGTGATTATCGCGATCTGGCGCGGTTGCATGTGGTTGGTCGCACGGGCGACGAAATGACGGCGGCCGATGTGGAAAAATATCTAAAGCCACTGAATACAAAATCATCGCCGTATTATTATATGGGTATGCTGACGGTGGCACAAAAGTATTTGGCCGACGGCGATCGCGCGGCGGCGAACAAATGGTTGGATAAAATAACAACTGATACGGATGCGCCGGCAACAATATCTGCATCGGCCGCGGCATTGCGATAAATCAAAAAACAAAGGGCATATATATGCGTAAAATTGCATTTGCAACATTATTACTGGGGACAATCGCGGGCTGTACCAAGCATGATCCAATTTTACCCGGTGTGCGCACGGCAATATTTGACGAAGGCGAAACAAATATAATCAATACACCGATTACGGATTTGGCGGCCACGCCAATTGCAATGGAAAATATTGATTGTCCATATCGCCAGGATGCATCAAACGTTATCTGGGACGGGGAACGGCGGATATATACCGGATTTCCAACCGGTAATTCTGTGCGCACGACCCAGTCACCCATATGCGTTGGCAATTATGTGGTTGCGGGTCTGACCACGGGCGAGGTTGTAAAGCTGAACCCAAAATCGCGCCAGATTGCATGGACAGCAGATGTTTATCGCCCCAGTAATATGACCGGCGGCGCATCAGTTCTGGATATTGTTGCACCGATTGTCATTGATGGTGATGCGGTATATGCCGGCGGCATGGGTGACGCTTTTTGTCGCATTAATTTGGGCAATGGGCGCATAAAATGGTGCACAACGATCGGTGTATCATCGCCATTTATAATTGCGCATCCTGCGGCATTTGTAATGGGTACAGACGGCGTATTATATGCAGTGCGGCTAAGTGACGGCGCCGTATATTGGAAAACAGAAATTGGCAAATGTGCCCGCCTGTCGTATGCGGACGGCGTACTGCGCGCATGCAAAACAAAGATTAACGCATCAACCGGCGAAAAGATGTAAAAAAATCCCGGCAAACGCCGGGATTTTTTATATCAGGCACGCCAATGCCGCACCCGTATTTTTCAACATAAACCATCCAATGCGATAATCTGTTGCGTAAACCGTTATCATAAATATTGCAAATATGGCGATTACGGCAATCACACTGCCGCGGCGGCCACGCATGCAATACATCGCGATATTATAAAACAAAAACAATATATATACGTCGACAATAATACTGATTATCCACATCGACGTACAATTAAACGCCAATGCATTTAAAACCAATGCCGCCGGGTATACAAAAAATACCGACGCCAAACCCTTGATCGCGATTTCCCAATCGCGTTCACCACCGGTGATTTCCGATACCAACATCATCAGACCGCCCATCACAAACAGCATTGCAACCGCCAAAACCGGCACAATAATTATCGCGGAAAAAACGGCACTGATTGTAATGGTCGCCCCACCAATCAAACGCAATCCCAAAACCAATACCCCACCAATCAGACCGTATATAAACGCCTTGAGCATAGATTCATCCATATTGCCGTCGGCAACGATTTTTGTAAAGAAACGACGCGGGCGGGCAATAATATCACGAACGTGTTTTACCCATTTTTTTGCTTTTGCAATCATTATGATACCACCTTGGGTTTGATTATTTATATTTTTGCTTTATAATTAAAAAAAATCAATGGAAAAAACGATGATAAAAGTAACTATTGCTGGTCGCCCGAACACGGGTAAATCAACACTGTTTAACGGTCTGACTGGGACGCGTGACGCATTGGTACATGATCGTCCCGGGGTCACACGTGATACGATATCGGGCATGTTTGCAAATCGCCCATATCAATTATTTGACACCGCCGGATTAGAAAAGGCAAAAAGCGGTATCGCGGCAGATTCAACACAAATGGCCACACGTGCGATCGCCGATGCAGATGCGATTTTGTTTGTGGTCGATGCCCGCGTGGGTCTGATGCCCGAAGATTTGGAATGGGCGCGCACCGTTCGCAGAAATACCAAGGCGCCGGTATTGCTGTTGGCAAATAAATCGGAATCGGCGCGCCGCATGGCCGACACGCACGAGTTTTACAAGCTGGGGTTTGGTGCACCGATTTTAATCGCCGCAGAACACAAGCGTGGATTTGATGAAATATATGAATTCTTGGATAAAATCGCAAACTTTGACGCCAATGCAGAAATGTCCGATGCAGACGCAGATAAATCGGACAATCGCGTAAAAATTGCCATCCTGGGCCAGCCGAACGTTGGTAAATCCACATTGGTTAACCGTATACTGGGCGAACAGCGACAAATCGTACGTGACGCACCAGGCATCACACGTGACACGGTAAAGATTCCGACACGTTTTTACGGCCGTGATATTGTTTTGATGGATACGGCGGGACTGCGTCGCAAGGCGGGCGTCACCGATGATGTAGAAACACTGTCTGCGTTAAAATCATTGGATGCGATTGAAAAATCAGATGTTGTCATCCTGGTTGTTGACGCCACACGCAATATTGAAAACCAGGCACTGGGGATTGCCGCACGTGTATTTAACGCCGGCAAGATTTTATGCGTGGCACTGAACAAATGGGATCTGGTTGAACCAGAAATTCGTGATGAAAAACTGTTAAAATTAAAGCATCAGTTTTCAAATTCTTTTCACCAGATTATAAAGCCAATGATATTGGCTATATCTGCGGAAAAGGGAACCGGTGTCCAAAATATGTTCAAGCGTGTTTATGAACAATGGGATATTTCCGATACAGATGTCCCGACCAGTCTGCTAAACAGAATAGTTGAACGTTTGGTCGCATCGCGCCAGCCGCCAATGTCACGTCTGAAACGCCCGATGAAGATCAAGTTTGCACGTCAAACAGGGCGGCATCCGATGAAGATTACAATCAATGTCGGTGGCGCGTCGGATATTCCGGAATCATATACGCGTTATCTGCGACGCGGGATTGCGACCGAATTGCATTGGGAACATTTGCCGGTGATTATTGATTATCAAAAATCAGATAATCCATATGATTAAAAAAAGGGCGCGAATATTTCGCGCCCCTTTGTTATTTGCTTTGGGATGATTTAGAATCCCTTGGGCTTTTCCATTTTTACCGATGACACCTTGCGGTTCAGCGCTTCTACCACTTGGTCTGTAATATCCAGGTTTTCTGCATTTTCACCAACGCGGGCAAAGCGACCATCAATTACCAACGACAGGTTCTTTTTAACAATTGTCGCCTCTATAATCGGATCCAGATGATTTGCCTGAACATCATTCAACGCCTTTTGGAAAGATGCCTCAATACTCTGGGCACGTTCATTCAAATCCTGTTGCAGTTTTGCAACGCGACCCTGATAGTCGGCAATACGACGCTGCAGTGCGTCACGTGACAATACATCCTGGGACTTTTCAATTTCGGCTTTTTCTTTTTCCAACGCCTTTTGTTCACGTTCCAATTCATTACGCAACTGGTTTTCATACGCTTCTTTTTGTTTACGCAGGTCTTTTAATGCGTTTGCACCACTTTGAATCGCATCCATGCGGATTACCGCCATACGCATATCTGCACCATTGGCCGCATCTGTTGTGACAGCCGCCATCGCAGAATCCAGATTAGTTGTTTTTCCCGTGTTCAATGCACGCACTGCAAAAATGCCGATAACACCGACCGCAACAACTGCCGCGGCAATAATACCGGTTTTTTTGTAATTACGAACCGTAACATTTGTAGTTTTATTTGCCATTATTTTCCATCCTTATGTTTTTGTTGATAACATGAGTATAACAATAAAAAAATAAAATGAAAAGGCGAATTTTTCCGTTATCTAACGCGCCGGCGCAATACGTAATTCTACACGACGATTGGTCAGACGGCCCACATCATCCTGGGCGGCAATGGGACGGGCCGCACCACGTCCGACGATAAACATGCGGGCAGTGTTTACATTATGTGTTGCAAAAAATACACCTGTGCGCATCGCCATATCGGTGGACAGTGCCGACGCACCATGCGCATCACGCATGGCGTCGGTATATCCCGCAATTTCTATAAATGTTGCATCATATTTGTTCAATATTTTCGATATTGTACGCAACGTATCCGCACCCGTATCTGATATTTCCGCCGCATCCAATTGCATAATTGCATCGCGCACCAATATTACAACAACGTCGGTGCCGGCGCGCTGGACAGAAATGCCAGGTTTACGCAATGCGTCATATAATGCAAATTCCAGATTCGCCATATACGCAACCGTTATGGCATTATCATTTGCGGCCTTGTCCCCGTATTCTGCGCCAGATGATTTTTTAACTGCATCCGTAACCGTGCGCCCGCCCGAACCCAAATACACCGGTTTTTTTGCCACGCGCGCGGCATCTGACATATCAGACATACTGGCCCCATTCAGGTGCGTGCGCCATGCGCTGCGTGGTGGACTGGTGTATGTCTGGCATGCGGATAATATGGATACAAATATTAAAAACGCAATGCTTTTTTTCATTTATTCCACTATAAAAGAAATCTGATTTGTACGCGATGAAAAGCAATTGTCCGCATCCGCCGACGACGCATCAATCGTCAAACCATTTACACGCACGGCATACGCCCACTGGGGTATCGCGGTTATAAAGTAATCACATTCACCAACCGATAATTCCGTTAAATTAATTGCGAATTTTTTTCCGCCTTCTTCGGCGGTGACAGACCATGATCCGCCAATCGGCGCATGATCTGATTTCAATGCGCCCGCCTTTATCAAATAATCGACCGATATCCCGGAATAGTCCCCACGCGATTGCATTAATATGTGCGTATCCCGAACCAATTGTTCCATATTTGCCGCGGCGATTGCGCGTGTTTGATTACCATGTATCATTGAATACATTGAAACCGCGCCCGCGGTCATTATTGCACCGATGGCCAATATCCCGATAATTTCTACCAGTGATCGTCCGGATTCATCACGCATTTTATCTCTCCATACTAATATAATTATTTAAACCCGACCAATGTCGCATCCGCAAACAGGTTCATCGCACTGGCAACCATCGGATCGGACACGATTTCTTCCTGTTTTTGTTCGGTTATCGTGTGTGCATTCTGGGATTCGGCGACGCGTTCCAGATTCCATTGCATACCCGTTTTATCCGCCAACCATGCAGACAATTTGGGGGCGAAATTCGTATCCGATCCGCGATCAAAGTACTTGATATGACCAGTCTGGAATTCACAAATCTCGACATTTCCACTGAAGTAAGAATATAGCAGAATTTCGCGTGCCGACTGTAACGCATCACCCAATGCCACCGCACTTTCAATGGTCAACGTTTCTTTTTTTGTGGTTGTATCAACGGGTGCGGACGTGGGCATCACCGCACGGGCTGTGCCGGTGTCGGACTGTTTTAATAAATCAGAAATCGGCGGTATTTCCGCAATGTGCATACACCGCACGATTAACATGTCAAAGCATTGTTTTTGATTGCCGGCCGCCTGCATTTCGGCGACGGACGCAACCAAAACCTGCCATATTCTGGACAGGGTGTTCAACCCAACCTTGTCAATAATTTTTTGCATTTTTTCCCGCATATCCGACGTATACGGTGAATTTATACACACCCCCGCATGCAGTGCCGGATGCATACGCGTTGCCCAATGCGTCCATTCCATCATATCATTCAACAGCATCGTCAGATCTGCACCGTTTGTATAAATCTCGTCCGCTTTGCTTAACGCCGCCGCAACATTACCCGACAATAATGTCTGCATAAAGTCGATTACCACACCGCGATCGGCACGCTTTAACATGGCCAACACCGCACCTTCGTCCACGTTACCACCGGTTTGGGCAATTGCCTGGTCCAACAGGGATAACCCATCACGCACCGAACCATCGGCCGCGCGCGCCAACAAATCATTTGCCGCATCCGATAATGTGACATTTTCTTTTTCGGCAATTGATGCAAAATGTTTCTTTAATGTTTCAACCGGCACACGCACCAGGTCAAAACGCTGGCACCGGGACAGAATTGTAACCGGAACCTTTCTGATTTCTGTTGTCGCCAAAATAAAGATAACATGTGCCGGCGGCTCTTCCAGTGTTTTCAATAATGCGTTAAACGCCGATGTCGACAGCATATGAACTTCGTCGATAATATAAACCTTGTACCGGCCGTTTGTGGGACGATATTGCGCCGCATCCAAAATATCGCGCATATTGTCCACGCCCGTATGTGACGCCGCGTCGATTTCCAGCACGTCAATATGTTGCCCCGCCGCAATCGCGCGACAGTTTTCACACACCCCGCACGGCGCAGATGTTGCCGTATCCCCGGATAAACAGTTCAGTGCCTTGGCCAATATGCGGGCGGTACTGGTTTTTCCGGTTCCACGAATTCCAGTGAATATATAGGCATGTGCAATACGCCCCGTATTTATTGCGGTCGTTAGTGTTTTTACCAAAACATCCTGGCCGATTAATGATTGAAAATCCTGGCTGCGATATTTACGGGCCAAAACGGTATAATTCGTATCCATGCTATTCTTCCTTTGTAACCAGGAGAATAGCAAACGTACGTGAAATTTCAACAATTAAAAAATGTTAAAAATCGCTTATTTTATATCTGTGATAAAATCCGGCAACGCATCATCTTCGTCGACCGGTGTCGGGGCCGGTGTTTTATCGCCGGGCACGCGCGTTGAATCTATTTTCCCCTGTTCTGCGGCGACAATGCGTCCATAATGTTCCGCCGTTTGCAGCAAACGTTCACGTTCAATCGCATCCGTCGTTGTACGTGCCTGGTCAATATATTGCTTACGCTTTTGCCGCCATTTATGGCATCGTTGAATCATCTGACCGACAGAGGTTTGATTTTTTTTATTTTGCATGTAATTTTTCTTCTGTTAATTTCAGGAAATACTTTTTTCTCTCGGTTGGCGTATTTGATTTTTTTGCCAAACGTTTCAAGCACAGGTTAAAGCATCTTAAAACCGATTGCAATAATTTTTTTCTGTTGCTATGCTCAAAATATATCATCAATAGGGGGAGAGATATCAGTTTGTCCAAACAAAGCGGGAATTTTCTATTACAGGCCTTGTTGGCATTAAGCCTGGTTTTCGCATTCATTCCGTTTTTTGCGGGACGTTTGGCCACACGTGATATGGACGCACAAATGTATGCCGCGACGCGCCAGATTGATGTAGCAACAACCGCGGCACGAATTTTTATCCGCGAAAACGCATCAAATTTACAATACGACCGAACCGTCATAGGTGGACGCGACTTTTCAGATACGTTGGAGGCATATGGTCTGCCACTGGGATTTGTGCCGAAAACCGCCCTGGGCCAGGATATCATGCTGGTTATTGATAAAACACCATCTGAAATATCGGCATACTTGGAATTATCAGGCGGAAATATGTCGGGGATTCGCATTGCAGAACTGGCCCGACGCATCGGTTTTTACGCAACAGAAAACGATGGTGCCATAATCGTAAAAATTGCCCTGGACGAAGGTTTTTCAGACGTCGTACGCCGCAATGAAAACAACCTGGACGCAGGGGCGTTTTTAACAGACCTGGACATGGGGGGATTTGTATTTGATAATTTCGGTATATTAGATGCGCGCCGCGGTGAATTTGATACGGCAACAACACTAAACCTGACCATAACGGGATCGGAATCCGGCCGACGTGAAAAAAATGAAATTGCAAATTTGTCTGTATCACGCGCCGTATTTCAATCCCGCACTGGCGAAGCTGCATTGGCCCTGACACGGGGAACATTAATCGCGACAAATGTTGATGCACAAACGGTTGCAAATTATGGCGACACGGGTAATTTCAGTGCGAATGTTGCATCGCTGTATGATTTTTCCATGACCGCCGGACGCACCGGATTTACAGGCCCATCAAAATGGAATGTTCACGGCAATGTGGTGTCGGATCGTATAAACTTTACAGTCGAACGTCTGGACGTGTCGTCTTATATAAACATGGCCAGCGGCCAAGACGTTTACATCGGCGATGATTTGGAATACAATTCGCGCAGCGGTATCGAAACCGATACCATCATCACATCAAATATAACTTTGCGTGACCAAACATCTGATGCATTACAGGGTGGTGGCACCGGTGCCGTTGTTTTGGATATACGTCCCGGTGGCACATCGGTATTGCCGGACGCATATGTCGACGGAATTGATAATGCCGTTTTTGAAATAATTGCCGACCCGGCCGACGACGATAACAAGACGATCGACTGTAAATCCGTGATATCACATCTGGACGGAATTTATAACCAGCGCAGTCTGTCACAATACATAATATGCCAATATGTTTTTTGGCAACGCTTGGAACAAAGAATCAATATCAAACAATGCATGATGGATGGTGGCGATGGCTGTATATAGGAAAAATCTTTTTTCTGATGAAACCCGCGGTGCCGGCGTGTTAGAGGTATTGATGGCCATTGCCATTGTTGCCATTGCAGCACCATTTGTGTACACCCAGGTTGCCCAGACAACGCAAACCGCACTGGATATTCGTATGGCAAAAAAAATAATAAATTCACGGGGTGCGGCACTGAATTTTATTCGCATGCATGCAGATGCATGGCCCGACACCGCCCAAATACGATTGGATGCCGACGATTTAACACAAATTGCCGATGACGCATCGGCCGGATTCATTGATAAATATGCGGTATCGGGTGCATCGATAACAGATGTTTATCTGGCATTTAATTTGGGGTTAAATCGACTGCGCACGGAATCGGTCGCGCGCAATATCGGAATGGATGCCGCGGTCGTCGATACAGATGGCATCGCATACGGCAGCACATGGGCCGTCCAGGCACCCGATTTCAATCCGGGCGATTTGATATACAAAATTTCACGTGATGTATCGGGAATGGACACTGAAAAATATCTGCACCGTGGAACATCGGGCGAAGATATGTTAAACGTGATGCAGCGCGATTTGAACATGGGTGGTCATAATATATACCGCGCGGGCGGAATATTGGGAAAATCTGCAAAAACAACATCCATTTCCACAACATTTATCAGTGCGGATGATGTTGTATCGGACGCTGCATACTTTTCCGCCGGTGCAAACATTGACGGCGGCACCGTACAGATGGGAAACATGCGCGTAACAGGTGACATAACAGGTTTTCGCAACATTACCGCATCCAGTCTGAACGGAAATACGTATACAACACGCGGACGCGCAATTGTTGACCGCGCCACCGTCAGTGGCAGTGTCAATGTATCACGCGACCTAACATTGAAATCAGATACCGCGCGCACAATAAGTTCTTTTGACGGTATTTCGGCCGGATATGTTTCGGCGCCGTTTATTTCAACGGATGAAATAATATTTTATGATAATTTTGGATTAACACTGTCGGGTGAATTGCTGATGTCGACAAATGCGCCCCTGAAAATAGGTACATGGACATTTCCATCAACCACACCACCAAAATTTTCAAAATTGACACTGACCCGGGCAAAAATTCCCGCACCGGTACAAAAAAAAGAATTTTCAGAATTAATGAAATCGGGATGGACGGGGGGCATGCAAAATGTTACGCAAGCACCAGTATCTTTTTAACACGTCCGCCGAATCCGGCGGAATGTTGGTCGAATTAATGCTTAGTGTGGCGTTGGCCATGCTGGTTATACCGTTTATATTTAAATATCATCAAAATGCGATTGCGCGTGCAGAAAATGTTGCCGTTACACGTCGGATGCAACATGTTGGTTCCGCACTGGAACGATATATTACCGAAAACCGCGAACAATTAATGTCAACAATTGGGAAAAACATAACGCGCGTGGAATTGTCGGATTTGGGCGAATATGGCATCGATGAAGACTTGATTGCCACCGACGCCGACCGATATCAATTGCGAATATTAAAATCTGCGGACATAAACGATCGCGCAACACTGCAAGGTGTTATCATTTTATCCGACACAGATATCAGCCCGATACGCACACGCCAAATTGTTAACATTGGTGGCGCAGATATGGGCTTTGTTGATGACGGACGTGCATATGGTGCATACGGCGCATGGCATACAGACGCGGTCAGTCTGGGAATTGGCGGCAACAGTGGCGGTATTATCAAGACAACAGACGCCGTACGTGACAATGCAAAATATTTATGGCGTGTCCCATCCGGCGACCCGGCGGATGCAACAATGTTGTCGGCGCTGTCAATGGGCGGGCATGATATTCTGGATGCATCTTTTTTTAATGGACGGGATATGCGTTTCGAAGAAACAATGGCCGTCGGAAAAATAGTGTCCAATAACATTACATTTCAAAACAGAACATCTATTGACAATATATTCAATGCAAATATGACAACGGTTGCGGGTGGATTGTCTGCGGATTCAAAAAACATGGATGTGACGGGGAATTTCTCGCTGGCGGATACGGGCAAGTTTTCAAACTTTACCGTTACTGATTTATATGTTACAAACATGCGGTTGGCCGGATTAAGTATATCGGACACAGAAAAAGTCGCGCTGCTTAAAATAAACGGTGGATTGGATATGACATACGGACGCATAACCGCAATGTATGTCACCGTCGGATTCGCAGGATCCATAACACCACGACTGGATGTAAAAAGCAGAATCGAAGATTCCAACAACAGCGCATATTACTGGGACGTGTCGGGCGGCACTGCGAATATGGTTGATGCATCTTTTGCAGAATTGACACGTATGGCGCCGATGGCGTTGGCACAATTTGAATCCGGCACAGACAGCGCGCGCATATTCGGGGCCGTTGCCGCAAACAAGAATGCGACCGCATCCGATTACATGAACGCGATAACGCAAATCCAGGAAACTGTTCGTAAAAAATATCGACGGTTGAATTTGTAAAACTTTTTGGTATAAGATAAAAGAAAATGAAGACAGTATGTGATTTTTGCAAAACAGAATATAACGTTGCGGCATCAATGCGCGGGCGTGTTAAATGCGCCGTGTGCGGTCATGCATGGCATATCAATCCGCCGCGCCGCGCACGTGCAGGTCTGATGATCATCGCGGCGGCGACGGCGGCCCTGGCGGCAATCGTATTTTCAATCGCGGTTATCACCCGACACAATGCGGATGCCGCCGCGGCTGCACGACCGATTGTGGCAACGGTGACCGATATTCATTCGGTTATTGATGCAGATGGCACGGCACACTTTGTCGTATCGGGCCGCGTCACGAACCAGTCGGGGGATATATACGGGGTGCCCGATTTAATAATCGTGTCACATGACGCCGCCGGCACAGAAATCGCACGACAGAAATTTATGCCATCGGCAACATTGTTGGATCCAGGTGCATCGGTTGAATTTTCACACACACTGTCCGCGCCCAGCAATGGCGTAAAAAAGATAACTGTGGAATTAAAAGACCAAATGGATTGATTATGAATAAAATAATCGCACTGATAATCTGTATGTCTGTGTGTTTTGGCGGTGCGCACGCGGCAACCACTGTACCCGCACCGGCGCCTGCCCCTGCACGCGTCAGTATCTTTTCCACCAGCACAGATTGGGAGGCCGTGACCGGCCTGCGTCTGCATGAATATCATGGTAAATTTCAGTATTCGAATAATAACAAACTGATTGGCAAGGGCTTGGTATTATTTTATCTGGATGGGTTTCCATGTTATGGTTTGGGGGCGGGTGTTCGTGTGTGGCTGGGGCCGCGCAATGAACACGATGGGGAACTGCGCATTGCATGTGTACACGCGCCGACCGAGATTAAGTTCGCATGGCGCAACGCGACCCGTGATGCAGACCAGGCGGTGACGACGGGGATATTAACATGTCCGGTGACCGGCGACCGTGAATTAACAATTGATTTGTCGCGTTGTACACGCGGCCCAGATTGGGATAGTTATAAATAATGTCAGACATACGTGAATTTATACCAGATGAATCCGCCATCGGCGTGCGTGTTGATAAATTCTTGGCGGCGCAAATGCCGGAATTTTCGCGCAGCGAGATTCAGCGTTTTAATATAACACGCACCGGCGGCGCACCGGTAAAGTGCGCTGAAAAAATCCGCGCCGGTGATGTGTTTATGGTAGCGGTTCCAGACGCGCCTGCCACCGACACTGCGGCGGATAATATCTCAACCGATTTTGATCTGGACATTTTATTCGAAGACGATGACATCATTGTTATAAACAAACCGCGCGGTGTCGTAATGTATCCGTCGGCCGGGAACAAGACGGGAACGCTGGTCCAAAATATTTTGGCGCATACGCACCTGTCGCTACTCGGCGGTGATACACGCCCGGGCGTTGTTCATCGTTTGGACAAGGATACCAGTGGCGTCATGGTCTTTGCAAAATCAGATGCGGCATTTCGTGGTCTGGTAAAAATATTTTCTGAACATGACCTGACACGTAAATATGTTGCCTTTGTATGGGGCGTGCCGAATTGGACGGGTGCGGATATCACCGGCAACATCGCGCGGTCATCACGCAATCGCCAGAAAATGAGCATGGTAAAGACCGGCGGTCGTCCCGCACACACGATTGTAAACGTAATGGATGTTTGGACACGTGTGGGTGTCGCCGCGCTGCGATGCACACTAATGACCGGCCGCACGCACCAGATACGCGTACATCTGTCGGCGCATGGGTTCCCGGTACTGTGTGATCCGGTATATGGTCGCGGGTCTGCGCGTCTGGGCAGTGTCCGGAATCCGGAATTGCTGGAATTTATCAAGACACACAACGGCCAGATGCTGCATGCCGAGGTTTTAGAGTTCATCCACCCCGTAACCGGCGCGCCCATGCATTTTCGCGCGCCCCTGCCGGATGATATGGCAGAACTGCGTTGTATCCTTGATGATACTGAATAATACACGCGCCATATTTGATTATTTTGTTTGTCTGAAATCGTTTTTATGATATAATGAAATACAAAATATGGAGCGAGTAGAATGAGTCTCTTTTCAAAATCAGTTAGTTTTCTGGCCGTTTTCGCGGTAATTCCGGCGTCTTATGCATTGACGGCGCGCCCCAGTGTGATTGGCACGGCATCGTCACGTATGCCAACAATGACGTCATATATCACCGGCAGCGGCACCACCGTCAGTGGTACAACGACGACAACATCGTCACTGTTGTCGAACAAGGATTGTATCGACGCATACACCGAATGTATGAAGGGTGATGACGCATGTGGTTCTGATTTTGAAGAATGCACGACCAAGATCTTGTTCAACGGCAAAATGCCCCAGTGTTTATCGACATTGTCCCAGTGCAGCACGTCCGGTATTTCCAGCCTGTTTGGCACGGGAACGATAACGGCCCTGTCATCATGCACTAAGGATTCAAATGGCGACTATGTATCCTGTACATACCCGACCGATGGCAGCTTGCTGGGCCAGATGATAACCGGCGCGGCGATTTCAAACAAATATGACACCGGTACATGTGTAAAGCGTTATACATCATGCCTGACCAAAGATAATGTCTGTGGCGCGGATTTTGAACTGTGTACCACAGAAAAAGAATTCAGAAAACAGCGCGTATTCTGTGAATCCACGCTGGCCCGTTGCCAGGCCGAGGGTAAGACCCAGCTGTTTGGTTCCACGAATACTTCCAACGTTGGCACGGGACGTATCAAGGATATGATGGAAGAGGGGGCGGCCCTGGCCGCGGCAAATGCGGTTGCAACATGTTACAAGATTGCGGATCAGTGTATCTTGAACGCATGCGCGGATAACCCGTTCCAGTGCTATGAAAACAGCACCCAATACATTGTTGATTTGGTAAAGAGCATGTCGGACGCGAATAATGCGGCGGCAATTACTTCTTTGAACGACACGTTAGCCGAATGGGGCAAGAAAAATGTTTCCGGATACATCAAGAACGAATGCTTTGACACCATCGCTGGCAGCAAGTATTGTCACATCGCATCAAAGGGCAGTGTGCCATCTGCATCTAAATTAAAAGATGAAGACGAACGGGCCGAGGTATATGATGATATCTATGCATCACGCATGAACACGGCAATGAATGCAAAGATCACCGACCTGGTAACGCAATTCGATACCAAGACGAAAAACAAGTGTGCCGACACAATCAAATCTTGCGTAATGCGCACATGTGGTTCCGGTTCCGGCGCGGCATGTTATTCCGAGGTGTTTGGTTCCAATGGTGGCAAGACCATCAACCAGACGGCAAACGGATTCTATGAAGAATTACAAACCGGATGCAGTGCGATTGTAAATTCCGACCCGAATTGTAAGTATGCGGCACTGAATCCGAATTCGGCCGGTACGTATACATATCAGTATAAAAACGACGATGCATTTACAACATTGTTCCCGACCGCCGAAGAAGGCAAAGACCCGATTGGCGTTGTTGCGGCATTAAATGCATCACTGCAAAGCAGCTATAACGACGCGGCCATCGCCCAGATGCGCAAGCGTTGCCAGAATGTTGCAACATCTTGTGTAAAATCTATGTGCGGTACGGATTATCAGAACTGCTATCGCAACCGTACGGATGTTTATTCAACATTAACGAACACCAGCGGCGAAACATATACGGCAAACAACGCCAGTGGCATGAGTGGTTATGACCGCAGCATGAACAAAGTTGGTGGCGTGCTTGACTACACAATCGTATTGGGCTTGTGTCTGGATACGGTAAAGAATGCGTCTGCATGCGAAGAACATTTAAAGATCCAGGAACATCTGGTTTCCAGCAGAAATCGCCAGTCTAAATCAAACGATTGGGGTTCGGGCAGTGTTCGTGACAACTGGATTGACGCAGGCAGTGCCACCGCGGTCAGCGTTGGCGCCGGTATCCAGGCACAAGACGAAAACGGTGAAAACCTGTGCACGGCCAAAGGCGGCACAACCCAGGGTCGCTGTGACACACTGGAATGCGACGGCCAGGAATGCAGCGAACCGGTAATGATATCCGAGGCCACATATTACCAGTCCCAGGCGGCCAGTTCCCTGTTCAAAGACCTGGTCTATGATCTGGAAAAAGAGGCCCAGGCAAAGTATAACGCAAAACTGACGCGTGAGCAGAACCAGTGTCTGGCCGGGAATAACGGCGGGATCAAGGGTAAAAATGATCTGGGATCTACATTTATGTGGGTTAAACTGCGCGGGTCCAAGGTGCCAAAGACATATCCGATGTCAGGTCTGAAAGAAAACGAATTCGTGGCATCTAACGATATCTATGGCTCTTTCTGCCGCGTACGCGTGACCCTGCAGTCTGATGAGAAAAAGATCCAGGATATTATCACTAAGGGTAATGCATCTTGGGGTACCGCATATTTCGCCGCCGGTGATGCATTTACCTGTGGTTCTTGGATCCCAGAATCTGCTTTGACAGACTTGGCAAATTCCGTTGCATCTGATGCACGCGCAACCGCAGCACAGGGTAATGGCAGAACCAAGGGCTGGATGGCAGTATTGGGAACACTCGGTGGTGGTGCATTGGGTGGCGTTGCCGGTAATAAAATCGCAGATTCTAATTTCTTGGGCGGCCTGCTGGGTACAAAAAATGATACATCTGACGTAGATTATCAGGCAGGTATTTGTTCCGGTGCGGCCGAAGGATATGTAAAAGCAACATCCCGTGATGACAAATCCGCATACTTTACAAAGTTAAATTCTGCAGTTAGAAAATTAAATTCTATCGACAAGAAAAAACTTTATAAGGACGGTCAAACACTGGATAAGATCGGCAATACGGAAAAAAGTTTAAGCCAATTATTGGCAGCGGCCAATGTAGCACACCAGGCCTATATTGGTGGGAATACACAAACCGTAACGCCTGTGACCGGAACAGCCGTTGCAACAATAAAATCAATAACTTTGCCAGCCAGTTCCACAAAATTGGCAGAGGATGCAATAAAGATGCAGTTTGCAACAATGCAACCAAATGATACATATCGTAGCTATACAGAGACAGTAACATGCTATTTCATGTGCGATACATTTGACGGAACGATCTATCGTGGTAACTTCCCACAGGTATGCAACGGCAAACAAAAAGGTGAACAAGTTCAAACAAATAATGTCTCAGCTTGTTCAGCAGAGAAAGGCGCAACAAGTCACACATATACATATACCGTGTATTACGATGACGCAAGTGCGATTGCCGCCAACAAGGATTTAGCAGATCGTCAGGCTGCGACTCAAAATGCTACAAATACTGCATCTGATAATCTTGCTGCTGCAAATACAGCTGTTAGCGAGATTGGTAGATATTGCAGCACGCTGAGTGCGGATCCGACAGCAGCCAAAAAAGCCGATAGAAACAAAGCTATAACCACGGCGGTTGGTGTTGGGGTGGGCTCTATTGCCGGTGGTGTATTGGCATACCAGGCGACCAAGAGCGTTCAAGACGCCAAACTGGACAAGGTTGAACAAGAAGCCTATGATCAGTTTATGTCTGAGGTCGGCAGTCATATCACATGTATGATTGGATCCGAACCCGCCGGAACGTTCGGTGACATCGTAGAAACGACACTGGTTGAATAAAAAATCCCCCCATCCGGGGGATTTTTTAATTACCATCTATGTAGAGGTGGGCAGCTTTTTTCCTGCACTGAATTTGAAAAATAATTGATAATTGTTTTGCAAAGAACAGGAATAGATAATAAGTAAATTAATCCCTTTTGTCATTCCTGCGAAGGCAGGAATAGGGTCTATGAACCATAGTAAAGACGTTCTGTTACAACACGAAACACCAAATGTAAAACTTTATGGACCCACTCCTGCCGGGCTAGGCGTGGCAATCATTTGCGGGAATAATAAGCATGGAGAGCCTTTACAACCTGTACGTATCACTTCTTTGCATTATTCAGGCGCAGTTGACCGCATGCGGATCCGATGTCCGTGCCGCGTTCACGACGAATGCGTGTATGAATTCCATTCTTGATAAGTATATCCTGGAACCGATGTACCGCGTTGCCTGATGGCGATGCAAAATCGCGTTCATCCACCGCATTCCACGGTATCAAATTTACCATGCAATTTTTGCCGCGCAATAATGCAGAAAGTTTTTCGGCCATATCAGGTGTCGCGTTGTATAAAACCGTCTCCCCGTCCGAATTTTTACGCCCCAGCAGTATGTATTCTATCATCAATTGCCGATTGTGCAGGTTTGTAAAATCATCGGCGGCCGCCAGAACCTCATCCAACTTATACTTATTATTAATCGGCATAATCTGGCCACGCAACTCATCCGTTGGCGCGTGCAATGATATGGCCAGGTTTATCGGCCGCCCCCATTCAATCAGACGACGTATTCCCGGCACAATTCCACATGTGGAAACCGTTATCCGGCGCCACCCGATCCCGAGATCTTTATTTGCGCGTTCGATAAAATTAATCACATTTTCTGTATTCTGTAATGGTTCACCGGTGCCCATTATAACAATATGTGACACGTCACCGTTATTTGCGTCGCCATTTGGGCGTACGTTGGTTTTATCCGCGCGATTGCGTCGCAGTTCCCATTGCGCGGTCAGAACCTGGGCAAAAATTTCATTCGCGGTTAAATTACGTTTCAGCCCCAGCAGCGTACTGGCACAGAATCTGCATCCCATGGCGCATCCGGCCTGGGAACTGACGCAGACACTGTTGCCATATGTAGTGCGCATCAGCACGCATTCAATCTGTTCGCCGTCCGTCATTTCCAACAAGAACTTGGTCGTTTCACCGTCCGATGAATCCAGGCGCCGAATAACTTTACACGGCAGTGTTTGTGCCACGTCATCCAAATCACGACGCAAGCTTTCCGGTAAATTCTTCATTGATGCAAAATCCGGCGCACCGCGTGATAACCACTCGCGTATTTGCGCGGCCCGAAATTTTGGCAATCCACGCGCCGTCACAAAATCAGACAACTCGGCATCTGTAAAATTAAATAAAACCGGTTTTATCATAATTTATACCTGTCGTCATTGATTACGATTACCGCCTTGCGACGCAGTTGTTTTAACTGCTGATCTGCCATCGTCATGGCCTGTTTAAACATTGCGTTTTGCTTTATGATTTTATCCAGGTCGCCGTATTCCTTGGTCTTTTTGCTGTCACATACCAGTAACACGGAATTATCCGCGCGCGGCGACCATTGTAAACGCGGCAAATTCGCAATACGCTCGCGGATGTCCGCCGACAGTTCATACTGTAATGCGGTAAACTTTTGCGGTGCGCCACCAAGTTTCTCGGCCATCGCGACGGCGTCATCGCAACTTTTCGGCTTGGTTAATTTTGCGGCGACGTCGGATGGAATATCAATTAGACGTACAATTGTCATCTCTAATGGCAGTCCATGCGCACGCGCCAGTTCGGCGCGCTCTTGCGCGATATCTTCATCCGACGCGGAAATTGTCGGCAAAACCGTACGCGCAACAACAATCTGCCATGCGATTTCCGCACGCACCGCCGATTTTGCCATCGCGCGTTCCGATGCCGACATATCGCCCAGGTTCATTTTCTTTATCTCTTTTTCAACATCCGTGTCCGACGGAACCGCGCCAAAATTCTGGGCATATGCGACCTTGATATTATCATCGATAATATTCTGTAATGCAACGCGTCGATTATCGGTTGATGTTTTACCCTGGCGTGCCATTAATTGAACGCGCGCGGTAATATCGGTATCCGTTATCGGTGTGTCACCGACCGTCGCCACAACAGACGCCGCATGTGCCGCGCCCGCACCCAATATTAATAATGCCAAATATAACCGTTTTATCATTATATGTTTCCCCTTTCCGTTTCCGTGTTTTTAATAGCGTTGACCATCAATGCTCATACCGAATCTGAATTGATACGTTGTTGTCCCGACATAGTCATCCTTGATAGAATTATCACGACGATACTGGGCAGACATGTAATAGCATGGATGATTATAAAACAGACCGCCGGTATGGCTGTGGAATCCACTGTCCGTTAAATTATATATACCATTCCATTGCACCGACCAACGTGATGTCAATTTCAAACCGGCACCAATGGTTGCCTCGTTTGTGTCTTTGCCCAATGTCTGGGCATCAATAAAGCGTTGCGACCATATGTGACCCAATGACAGGTATGTTCCCGAATTACCAATGCGGCCCGATGTTTCCATATGACGCAGGGCATAGTCAGACTTGCTGATCCGGAAACGTGACGACAAATCCAGCCATTTCATATTATTATATCCAACACGACCGACATAGTCTGATGCGCCATTGTGAAACCCACTGTTGGGGTCGGTGCCATTCTGGTCTGTAAAGTCATATGTCTGACCCAGAAAAACCTCGACCGTTTTACCACTGGTGTTATTAAACGCGGCCCAACGCATCCCATAATCTGCAAACGTGCCATTTTCCCACAGGTCAAATCCAGAAAATCGTTTGTCTGAGAATAGTGTTGCATCCGATAAAAACGCACCCGCAGAATCATTGTTCAATGCAAACTGATCCGTGGACATATGGGGAATCGCCGTGATGCGCGCGCGGGGTTCTAACACCTGGGTCCAGGTGGTTGCCGGCCGATACAGTGGCAATCCCCATTCCAAATATCCACTGGGTAAAAATCTGTTTTTTAAACCTGTAAATTCCGAACCATCTACCATTTCGGTATTATCAAAATTATATATGTCGTAACGTGTTGATAAACTGGCCGTGATGCGATTGCCGCCCCACAATGTCCACGGGGATATTACACGCGCATCACCGATTACACGCTGGGACGCGGCACCAGATCCAGATATACCTAAAACGTCCGCACCAAATGTCAAATATGTTTCCTGGTATATCGGGGCGGATTGATACACACCGCGAATGTTTGGTAAAATGTTGCCCGATGGCACGGAATACCGGCCACCATTACTGCGCAGTTCTTGGAACACATGCGCGTCGGCAACAACATATCCCGATTGCCCAAACAGTTCCAGACGCCCGCCCGAATCCAAATATGGTTGCGAATTATAAAATCCGTATTTCTGCAGATATGTTTTATCAGATGTTCTTTCCAAAAATATTGATGCGCGCGCGTATTCACCTAATTCTATGATATCATTATTAAAAATGTGCCAGCGATTTTCACCATCACGATTACGCGTAAATGATCCGCGCGTGCGATATTCGGAATGTTCACCGTTCAGACGATGTTCCAATTTAAACAGTGGATTTTCCTGGGTCAAATATGCCAATGTTACCGTTAAATCCTGGACATCGGATATATATACATAAAACGGTATATTTATCATTGTCCCCATTTTATTGGTGGATTCAAAATCAGGCATTAAAAATCCGGTCTTATGCTTAACCCCCGGATCCGGCATTTCAAACACCGGCAACCATAATGTCGGTATTCCATATACCCAGAATACCGGATTATAAAAACGCAACATGCGCGTTGCCATATTATGACGTACCGTTGTCGCAGATATCGTCCATGCATTTCCATACGCGTCACATCCATCACATGCGGTAAATGTGGCATGTCGGGCAATCGTTATATCACCGTCGCGCGTAATACTTTCCGCATCCAGATATACATGTTGCCCCAGCCATATTTTTATATCATCACCGTCCAGCGCGGTACCATCTTTGGATATATAAGAATCGCGCAGTGTCATACGCTGGCCCGATTTGTTTGTTATTTCTGTATTACCGGATGTCTGGATTGATTCTGTTTTGATGTCGTATTCGATTTTATCTGCGACAATTGTTTTTGGTCCGGATATGTCAATGGATGCGGCGAATGCACCGCCGCATATTGTTCCCGATAAAATCCAAGACAACAACTTTCTCATTTCTTATACAACGCAAATATTGTCACACACAATAGTATAAATATCGCCATTCCCAACAATAAGAATTGGGTAATACTTGATATTATATTTGATGCGGTCATAAATGTTGCCATTACAACCGCCATGGCGGCGACGGCCGCAGCGGGCGCAAAACTGGCCCGGCGACGTAATAATGATGACCGCAGTAGTATTGTCGCACACAATATCGCCAAAATTAAATTCATAACTGGCCCATACAGACGACTGCATAATTCACTTAACACGATTTTATGTTGCTTTGCACTGGGGGAATTCAATATTGATTTAATCAGTTCCGACGTCAATACCCGACGTACACGAAATTTATCGTCGCCATCTTTGTCTGCCACATTTAAATCCATATCAAAGCTTTCAAACGTCCCGACGGTTGTCGCATTACCCGACACCATCAAAGAGCCATTTGTCATAACCAATGATAACCCACGAACCGTCGAAACCAATTTTCCTTTTTCTGCGAAAATCGTCATCTGATTTTTTTCATCGCGCATGTCGGATAACATAACCTGGCTCAGATCATGGCCAGATACCTTGTCCACGTATACGACCAGACCGCTGGACATTTCTGTGAATGCGGATTCCTGTAACTTCATATGCGCCAGTCCATATCGCAAATTCCACTGTGTGTCATAAAAATCCCCCTGGGTCACAGGAACAATCCATAAATTTAACATAAAGTGCACAATCATCAGCACCGTTGCCATAATCAATGCCGGACGTGCAATTTGCCGTGGCGACAGCCCGGATGCGGCCATAACAGTAATCTCGTTATCAGAAATCATTTTGTTGTACACGAAAATCACCGCGATAAATGTTACGAACGGGATAATAATAGACATAATAAACGGCACCATTAACATGGTCAGCCCCAAAAAGTTCGTCAGCCGAATTCCATAATTCAACAAGAACTTCATCATGGACATAATCTGCACCATCCATGCCAGGCCCGTCAAAACCAACAGCAGCATGATAAATATCATGACCAGTTGCCGCAAAAAATATCGGTTTAGAATCTTCATCCGTAACAGTATAAAGCGCAAAAGGTACAGCGTCAAATTTTTCTTGCGTTTTTCCGATTCGAGTACAATAATTAAACTGTTCTTAAAAAATTTTTTTAAGGGCGGGGCCAAAAAGACCCCGCCCTTGATAATAAAGGCATCAAAAAACAACCGAAGGAGAACGATATGTCTTTTGTTTCAATGCCACGCCAGGATTTATTATTGGCTATTGAATCGTTGGCCCAGGAAAAGCAGATTGACCGCGATATAGTCATTGAATCGTTAGAAGCGGCCATTGCAAAAATCGCAAAACACAAATATGGCGAAGAATTTAACATCGTTGCAAATATTGACCGTAAAAACGGTGCCATTTATGTTAAACGACTGTTTGATGTCATTGAATCACCCGCGGCAATGGGCGAAGATTATGATGCAGGCACCATGTTAACCGTGGCCCAGGCAAAAAAATACGCAAAAAATCCCCAGGTTGGTGATGTTGTCGAAGATCCACTGCCGGAACCGGAATTCGGCCGCATGGCGTTTCAGACTGCGCGCCAGATTATGACCGCACGCGTACGTGACGCGGAAAAAGGGCGCCAGTACGAAGAATTCAAAGACAATATTGGCGATATCGTATCCGGTGTTGTTAAACGTATCGAATTCGGCAATGTTTTTGTTGATATCAACGGCAAGGCCGAAGGTTATATCAAGGGCACAGAATTGATTCCGGGCGAACGCCTGGCGGTGGGCGATCGTGTACGCGCACTGGTTATGGACGTTGCGCGTTCTAATACAGGCCCACAAATTTTCCTGACCCGTACACACCCGATGTTTATGGAAAAACTGTTTGTTCAGGAAGTGCCGGAGATTTACGAAGGTGTTATTAAAATTAAATCCGTATCCCGCGCACCGGGATCGCATGCAAAAATCGCGGTTGAAACACTGGATCCGTCCATCGACGCGGTTGGTATGACCGTCGGTATCAAGGGTACCCGTATCCAACCAGTTATCAACGAATGTCACGGTGAAAAGATTGACGTGATTCTGTATTCCGAAGATCCGGCGGTGTTCATCGTTAATGCGATGCAGCCGGCCAAAGTTGCAAAAATTATCGTTGACGAAGACACCCGTACGGCCGCCGTTGTCGTTACAGATGATCAACAGTCACTGGCGATCGGTCGCCGCGGTCAAAATGTTCGTCTGGCATCTCAATTGACAGGCTGGAACATTGACGTTATGAATGAACAGACCGAACAAGAACGTCGCGCCAAAGAATTCAAAGAAAAGACTGAATTGTTTATCCGTGGCCTGGATGTTGATGAAATGATTGCGCACCTGCTGATTACCGAAGGTTTCCGCACAATCGAAGAAATCGCATTTGTTGACAGCGGTGAATTGGAATCTATCGAAGGATTCAATGCCGAATTGGCGGCGGAATTACAGACACGCGCACGTGCATATCTGGATAAAATAGAACAGGATTATATCGATTCTGGTCACAAAATCGGAATGAGTGACGATCTGTTAAAATTCGACTTTATCAAGCGTCCTATAATCATGAAATTGGGTGAAAACGATATCAAATCATTAAGGGATTTGGCAGACTTGGCAACCGACGAATTGGTTGAAATCCTGGGCGAAGATACAATGTCACAGCGCCTGGCGGCACGTGTAATTATGAAGGCACGCGAATTGGCCTATAACATAAAACAGGACGAAGAATAATCTATGGTGTTCGTGTTCAGGGCACAGGATTCGGACTTGATTTATCTGAACTCTGGACTCTGAACTCTGAACACTGTATTGCGACCAAATGGAGCAAGAACACATGGCAACATTAACACTTGGAAAATCTGTGACGATTGATGCAGTACAAAGCAAAAAAGGCGATGCCGTTTTTGTTGAACGTCGTCGTCGCGTTGTGGCGCCGGGGGCGCGTGAACTGCGCGATGAACCAAATGCGCCGGCCGCCACACATAATGCGGCGGATGAAAAATTACGCGCCGTGTTAGAAGCCGCACGCGCCCGCGAAGAAGAACGCCGCGAACGCGAGGCCCGTGAAGCTGCTGCGGCCGCGGCGCGCGCCGCAGAAATAGAACGCGAAACGCGCGAATATGAACAGGTCAAAGAACAACTGGCCGCGCGCGATACGTCAAAATCCGACGTCGAAGAAAAACCGATGCCGGAAAAGACAAAACCCGCCGCGTCACAAAAAACATTTTCATCGCCCGCACCGCGCCCAAATCGCGGTGGTGATGACGAAGATGCGCGTCTGTCCGGTCGCAATGCACATGGTAAATCCAAAGAATTTAAAAAGGGCGGTAAAATATCCCTGCATGATATTGTAATGGGTGATGACGACGATGAAATCGCGCTGCGCGGTGCAAACCGTCGCCGGTCCGAGGCATCATTGAAACGTTTCCGTGAAAAGGCACGCGCCATGTTCACCGCCCCGCAAAAGGTTGCACACGAAGTTGTATTGGGCGACACCATTACTGTCAAAGATCTGGCCGCGGCCATGGCGGAAAAGGTCGGTAATGTCATCAAGAAATTGATGGAAATGGGCATGATGGCATCCCAGAATCAGACGATTGATGCGGACACCGCGGAATTGGTTGCAACCGAATTTGGTGCAACGGTAAAGCGCGTAGATGTAAAACCATATGCAGACATTCTGGAACGCGAACCAAATCCGGAAAAATTGACACCGCGCGCACCGGTTGTGACGGTTGTGGGTCACGTTGATCATGGTAAAACATCGCTGTTGGATGCATTCCGTAATGCGAACGTTGCCGCACGCGAGGCCGGTGGCATCACCCAGCATGTATCAGCCTATGAGGTTAAATCTAAATCCGGCCCGATGATTACATTCCTGGACACGCCGGGTCACGAAACATTTACAGCAATGCGTGCCCGCGGTGCGCAAATGGCGGATATCGTTGTATTGGTTGTTGCGGCAAATGATTCCATCATGCCCCAGACCATCGAAGCCATTAACCATATTCGCGCTGCACGCGTTCCGTTTATCGTTGCGATTAACAAGATTGATTTGCCAGAGGCGAATCCGACTCGTGTAAAAACCGACCTGTTGCAACAAGAGGTTCAGGTTGAAGAAATGGGCGGTGATGTTCAGTGTGTTGAAATATCGGCCACGAAAAAAATCAATCTGGATAAATTAGAAGATGCCATTTTGTTACAGGCAGAAATGATGGAATTAAAGGCAGACGCCGAAATGCCGGCGGTTGCATACGTTGTCGAGGCAAAAATGGAAAAAGGTCTGGGCAGTGTCGCAACCGTATTGATGCGCCAGGGCACATTAAAGGTTGGCGACGTATTCGTTGTCGGTGAAACATTTGGTCGTGTACGTGGTCTGATTAATTCGGCGGGTGAACGTGTAAAGTCTGTTAAACCGGGCCAGCCTGTTGTGGTTTTGGGTCTGGATTCTGTGCCGAACGCGGGTGATGAATTACGCGTAATGGAAACCGATGCCCAGGCACGCGAAGTTGCCGCATATCGTATCCAAAAGGCCAAGGACAAAGCAAATGCGATTAAGCGTTCGTCCCTGGAAGAACTGTTTGCGCGGCGTGATGAAAATAAAAAGCTGACGTTGCCGATTATTTTGCGTGCCGACGTCCAGGGTTCGGTTGAGGCGATTACAGATATGTTAAAAGATATTAACACCGATAAAGCGGGCATTGAAATCATGTCTGCCGGTGTTGGCCAAATTACCGAAGGCGACATCCGCCTGGCCACGGCGTCCGGTGCGGTAATTATTGCGTTTAACGTGCGTGCTGATGCCGCGGTTCGTGATATGGCACGCGCGGGTAACGTCGATATTCGCTATCACAGTGTTGTGTATCGCATCACAGACGAAATCAAAGAAATTCTGTCTGGTAAATTGGCGCCGGAACGCCGCGAAAACTTTATCGGATACGCCGACGTTATCGCATTGTTTACCGTGGGCAAGGGCATTCGCGTTGCCGGTTGCCGTATGAGCGAAGGTACCGTAAAGAAAGACGCGTTTGTACGTTTGCTGCGCAACAATGTTGTTATCTATGATGGCAAGATTGGCGAATTGCGCCGCGAAAAGAACGAGGTCAAAGAAGTATCCGGTGGCGTTGAATTCGGTATGTCGTTTGATAAATATAACGACCTGAAAGAAGGCGACCGCGTAGAGTGTTACGAGGTGGAAGAAATCCGCGCAAAACTGTAAAAATCCCCGGCAAATGCCGGGATTTTTTTTTAGTGCGAAATGTTATTTCCAATATCATGTGCGGCGAATTCAAATACACCACAAAAATGCATACAATGCATGGAAAAATAATAAAAAAACACCGGTATTTACCGGTGTTTTTTGTGTTTTTAATTATTAAACAGGAAGTGGCATATGTCGCCGTTGTTCATGATGTAATCACGCCCAACCAGACGCATACGACCGGCCTCTTTGACCGCGACTTCGCCCCCCAATTCTATATAATCGACCGGGGATATAATTTCCGCGCGAATAAAGCCTTTTTCAAAATCCGTGTGGATTTTACCCGCCGCCTGGGGTGCGGTCATACCCTTGGTTATTGTCCATGCGTGTGCCTCTTTTGGGCCGATGGTATAAAATGTCTGCAGTCCCAATGTCGCATAACCGGTTTTGATAACCTGATCCAAACCAGATTCCGATAATCCCAAATCGTCCAGGAACATTTTGCGTTCGTCCGGGTCGACAATTTGTGAAATCTCCATTTCGATTTTTGATGATATAACCAGCACCGGATTTGTATTGCCAAATTTTTCGCGCACCGCATTTGAAAATTCGTTGCCGGTGGCGGCTGATGCCTCGTCCACGTTACATACATAAATCACGGGCTTTGCCGTCAGTAAATTAAACGGCGCCGCATCAATACCAGTGTTACGGGCAGGCACGCCAGATGCCAATTTTTCGCGCAACGCATTCGCATCGGCCAGCAACTTTGCCGCGTCTTTGTCTAAGCCACGGGCCTTTTTTTCCAGATTTTTAATCTGTTTATCCAGGCTGTCTATATCGGCCAACATTAATTCCGTTTCAATCGTATCAATATCACCCAGCGGATCAATACGCCCGTTTACATGCACAATATCATCGTTTTCAAAGCAACGCACAACATGAATAATCGCATCTGTCGATAATATATTGCCCAGGAATTTATTACCCAATCCCTCGCCCGCGGATGCACCCTTGACCAAACCTGCAATATCCACGATTTCCAGTTGCGTTGGAATAATACGCGCCGCACCCGATACCCCGGCCAGATTATGTAATGTTGCGTCCGGCACGACAACGCGGCCCGTGTTCGGTTCGATCGTACAGAACGGATAATTCTGTGCGTCGGCGGCGGCACTTTGTGTCAGCGCGTTAAACAATGTTGATTTGCCCACATTCGGCAGGCCCACAATTCCACAATTGAATCCCATTTATAAATCCTTTATAATGCGAATAATATGTCATACATGTGGAACGAATTCAATATAAAAACCTGGCCGGCGGAGACGATTGTCTACCGCGATGGCGAATATGCGGCGGAATTATCAACATTGGCGAACGGTCCAATTGATATAAAGTACGACCTGCCGGTGCATATTATATATGTCGGCGAAATTGCCGGTAAATGCCGGTTGGATATCGAAATAACCGCCACCGATCAGCCGGTCTTTTTAGACGTTCGCGTAAAAAATAAATTGCCGGCCTTTTTTAACATTTTTATCAAAAATGCCGGGAAAAATTCTGAAATACGCGGGCATATTTTACTGGAAAATAACAACAGTTTAAATTTTGAATGCGTGGGTCAACATTTATCGGAAAACACCGGCATTTTGATGAAAACCAACGTTTTGGCCGGGGAAAATTCAATATCCAAAATATCAGGTGCCGCCGAGATTCGAAAAAATTGTGAAAATTGCCGGTCTGATATCGGGTTTTCTGCGATGTGCGCGGAATCCGCACGTGTCGAATTTATGCCGGCGCAATATATTTCATCTGTGCCAGAATCGGCCGGCCACAGTGCATCAATTTACCGGCCAGGACCGGCCGAAATTGAGTTTTTGCGGGGCGGGGGACTCGCCACGGGCGAGGTACGTGATGCCCTGAACGAGGCATTTAAAAACAATTTTATTTTGTTTTAAAAAATCCCCGGCATTTTCCGGGGATTTTTATTATTTTCGCATATATGGTGGAATCCAACCATCATCAAACAGTTGCTTTATATATTCCGCATCTTGGCCGGCGGCGTGCATAAATTGATACAGTTGATATGCACTTATTGTAACAATGCCCTTTTCCAGGGCAAAATACACGCCCGGCGAAATGTGCATTTTGTTGGCAACTTTTTGTGGCATTAATCCCTTGCGCGCACGCCGCATATGTTTTTTTAGTTTATCTTGAAATTCGACTTCTGTTTTCATTTTTTGCCTCCTTAATCTTTTTGCAAATAAAAAGCCCGCTTTGATGATAAGCGGTTGGAGGTTCATAACTACTGCAATGGTAGTGCGCTTATTCAATATATTCGCGGCCCTCCAACCGTAGTTGGAGATTATTGCATGAGGTTATGACACCTCGCATCGGTCATCACCCGATGCATTGAATATTATATCGGATTGTTTTCAGATTTGCAAATTATTTGACCTAATTGCCACGGTATAATAATACCCTAGGTCGTTTTATCCGGTGCATTGCATATATGCGCAACCGGACATTCGGCGCATTTTGGACGCAGCGCCCGGCACGTATACCGCCCATGTAAAACCATTACATGATTTACAATCCCGTGATATTTTTTGGGAATTTTTTTAAGTAATGCGGCCTCTACTTTCTCGGGTGTATTTGCATCCGCGCCGACCCATCCGTAACGATGTGCATTGCGGAAAACATGCGTATCCACGCCGATATTCGGCGCACCCCACAGCACGTTCATTACAACGTTTGCGGTCTTTTGCCCAATGCCGGGTAATTTCATAAGGCTATCCCGGTTATGATATTTTGCCGGAAATTTATAGTTTTCGTCCGTCGCGCCGTCTTCATCCATCAGCCGCGCGGCCAAGCCAATAATACTGCGTGCCTTGTTATTAAAAAATGAAATGACGCGAATGTATTTTTTTAGCCCATCTTCGCCGAGTTTAATCATCGCGGCGGGCGTTGGTGCCACGCGAAACAGTTCCGGCGTCACCTCGTTCACTTTCTTATCCGTTGCCTGGGCAGATAAAATGACGGCCACGGCAAACGTAAACTCGTTCACGGAATACAGTTCCGTGCGGATATTCATATCCACATGCCGTGGCACAATCTCAAAGTATTCACTTGGCGTCATGTTCTAATAGCGCTGTTATCTTATGTTTAATTCCTGCTTTATTTGGCGCAGATCTTCTTTAAGCGATAAGAAATCTGCTTTTATTTGACGCAAATATAATACTTGCAAGAAAGAAATTTGTTTCTCACTATTCCGTGGAACCTTTACTAAAAATTTACATCTTGAATGATAGTCAGGGTAGCCGCAATAATCAGGATTCCATCTATCCATATCATTGCAATCCTTTTCGACTCTTGAGCAGAAATATATCATATCTTCTTCTTGTGCCATTTTAAACTCCTTTTTTATTTTGATGCAGATTATATTAACACAAAAAAGCAATTGTCAATATTTTTTTATGTCTACGTAAAACGGTATCCGCACATCCCAAACACGGGTGACGGATACCGTTTTATTGATAACTATTTCACCTTTTCAACAGAAATCGCCAGCTGATAGCCTTCGATTTCTGTTGTGTAATCAGACGCGAATCCGGCGTCTATTTCCCGTATCAGCGCGTCGCGCATAATGCGTTTTTTATGTGCATCAATCGCCATGCTTAGCGCCGGATCCGCGGTATAGACCAACTTTATCCGGTCGGATACATCCAGGCCTGCGGCCTTGCGCGTGTCTTGGATAAAGCGCAATGCGTCGTTTGCCAGGCCCTCGGCCACCAGTTCAGAGTTCGTTTCAGTATCCAGTACGACCACCGCCGTATTATCCGGAATTGCCGCGCCCGTGACGCCCGGCTTTACTGTTAAACGATTTTCAAACTCATCCGCGTTCAGTGTATGGCCCGCCGCAACCAATTTGTCGCCATCAATTTCATAATCGCCACGCTTTACCGCCGGGATTATTTCCTTTAACGCACCACCCAGGCGCGCGCCGATTTTCGGTGTGATTAAGTACACGAATTTATCCGCAACGGCGTCAACACTGTCGGTAAATTCGACCGATTTTACGTTTAATTCGTCTTTGATAATATCGCTATAGGCCGGCATGTTTGCCCCCGCCACCGTCAGTTTATTCAACGGCAGACGGTTGCGTAATTTATAATTTTCGCGCAGCTGTTTACCCACGGACACAATCGACTGCACGCGGCGCATATCGTCCACAATTTGTTTATCATACGCGGCGGCGGTTGGGAAATCTGCCAAGTGCACAGATTCCACGCCTGTTAAATTGCGATAGATATAGTCCGACGTAAACGGTGCGAACGGCGCCAGCACGCGGCAGAATGTCGTCAGTACATAATGCAGTGTATTAAATGCATCCAATTCTTCATCCCAGAAACGCGCGCGCGACCGACGGATGTACCAGTTGTTCAGGATATCCAGGAATCGCACAAATGCCGCAATCGCAACATCCGGCTTGTATTCAGACAGCGCTTTATCCGCCACACCAATTACTTCATTCAATTCCGCGACAATATATTTATCCAGCGGATTGTTTGATGCGGCGTCTGTTGCCGTGATATGACCCGCATTTGCATACAACGTAAAGAAGTGATACGCATTCCACAGCGGGGTTAAAATCGTCTTGGCGGTTTCCGCAAATACTTTGCCCTCTTTATCCACCGGGACGGGTTCTGCCTTCATAAAGTTAGACCCCAGGATAAACAGGCGGATGGAATCTGCGCCGAACTGTTGAATTTGCGCCTCTGGATTAACAAAGTTTTTAAGGGATTTGGAAAACTTTTTCTTGTTTTCATCAACCACCATTCCATTTGCCGATACCGTGCGGAATGCGGGTTTGTCCCACAACGCTGTCGCCAAAACCATCAATGCATAGAACCAGCCGCGGGTTTGATCTTGGCCTTCGATAATATAATCGGCCGGGAATGTTGCTTCGAACCGTTCTTTGTTTTCAAACGGATAGTGCAATGACGCCCACGGCATGGAACCGGATTCAACCCAACAATCCAGTACATCCGGAATACGTTTCCAGCCGTCTTTTTCCAATGCGTCCAATGTCGGGCGATGTAAATCGTTTATTTTTGTACCAAAGAATTCTTCCAATTCTGCGATGGAACCGAATATTTTATATTCGCCATCCCTTTCCCAAATCGGCAGTGGCAATCCCCAGAAACGATTACGTGAAATCGCCCACGGGCGCGCGTTTTCAATCCACATGCGGAAACGTTCGCCGGCCGATGTCCAGTTAACCTGTTTGTTATTTTCAATTAATTTGTCTTTGATTTTCGGCACGTCGATATACCAGGAATCTGTCGCGCGCTGAATCAATTTTTCTTTTGATCTGTCGCCGTATGGATACGCGTGCTTGTACTGTTCTTTTTTCACAACATGGCCGCGGGATTTTAATAAATCCATGACTTTGGAATTTGCAGCAAAGATGTTTTCGCCCGCAAAGTCACGCACTTCATCAGTAAAGTTGCCATAGTTATCAACATTTAACAGCACCGGGAATTTTGGATCCAAGGTTTTCGCCGCCCAAAAGTCGTCTGCACCATATGCCGGCGCAATGTGTACGATACCGGTACCATCAGAATCAGATACATAGTCTGCCGGGATAACTTGGTACAATAAATCAGACGTGCCCGCATAATAGTCAAACAGCGGCGTATAACGCAGACCGACCAAATCGCGGCCCATGATTTCACCAATTTTTTCAGCCCCGGCCAATTGTTTTTCATATGCGGCGGCGCGGGATTCTGCGATAACATAAACATGCCCGTCGGTGTCGCGCATACGTACATATTTCATATCCGGATTTACGGCCAGTGCCGAATTCGCCGGCAATGTCCATGGCGTTGTTGTCCATGCCATGACGCGGTCGCCATTTGACAGTTCAAACCAAACCGTCAATGCATCATCGACGACATCACGGTAATCCTGGGATGCCTCTGAATTAGATACAATCGTACCATTTACCCAATCGAACCAGTTTACAGAATAATCTTTATAAAGCAGTCCCCGTTCATGCAATGTTTTCAGTGTCCACAGCATGGATTCCATGTAATTTTTATCCATGGTTTTGTATCCATACCCGTCGCCCACATCGACCCAGCGACCCATGCGTTCGATAAACCATTCCCATTCTTGCGTATATGTCATAACATCGGTCTGGCACATGTCACAGAACGCCGCAATCCCGTCGTTCGCAACGATTTCTTTGGCGGCGCGGCCTTGCTTTTTTTCGACCGAATTTTCCGCCGGCAACCCATGGCAATCCCAGCCCAGTTCACGTTGAACATATCGGCCCTTCATCGTCTGATAGCGACATACCATGTCTTTGACCGCCGATACGCCCAAATGCCCCCAGTGCGGCAGACCATTTCCGAACGGCGGCCCGTCAAAGAATGAAAACGGATGGCCCTGTTTTGTCTTTTGCAGACTTTTATGGAACGTATTGTCATCACGCCAGAATTGTAATACTTCCTGTTCCAGTGATGGGAAATCCGGACGTGGGTCTGTCTTTGGGTATGCCATTTGGTTTATCCTTTTATTGTTGTTGGCGATTATTAAATAAAAATGGGCGCCATATGCGCCCCGGCCACCGCCAAAAGCGCAGTGCCAATTTATTTAATAATGATTATTGTCTGTTTGTTCATTTCCCGTGGATTTTATAATGAATTTTTCCAGATTGCAAGTTTTTATACTGGTGTGGTGATCAATGCCATTGCTGGCGCACCACAAAACTTTGCTCATATGCGAACCGGCGCCGACGCGAATATCATACTCAATATCACAAAATAAAAAACACCCCGTTCGGGGCGCTTTTTATTTTGGAGGCCTGGGTCGGAATCGAACCGGCATTCAAGGATTTGCAGTCCTCTGCATAACCACTCTGCCACCAGGCCGGTGCAGCTATACTATGCAAAATCAAAATGTAATTCAACATAAAATTTTAAAAATTGCACATTTTATGATATAATCCACACCAAGGTAGAGAGAGTTATCATGAAAAAAGTAGTATTCTTGGCATATTTGATGCCACTTGCCGCATATGCGGGAAATATAGAAAACTGTGCCGGTCGTCAAAATGTCCCGGATGGGAAATTGTCTTTATCCGATGTTATTGAATTGGGACTGTGTCGAAATCCACAGACAACGTCCGCGTATCTGGCATCGGAATCCGCCCGATTCGCAAAAAATGCCGGATATGCAAACTATTTGCCCAGTGTTAATGCATCCGGGTCGGCCGGGCGCGATTACCGAAACAAAGACTGGGGCGATTGGAGTTATGGCGCATCCCTGTCGGCGTCTTATTTAATATTTGACTTTGGCAAGCGTTTGGCGGATTTAAACGCACTGGCGGCCACGTGGCGTGCCACCGGTTTTGATTATGACGAAAGTGTTCAAAACTATGTTTATGGCGTTATTGGATCTTATTACAATTTGCTGACCGCAGATGCGGATGTGGTATCGGCGGAAAAACTGCGCGATGTGGCGCAAACGGCCCGTGACATGGCCCAGAAAAAGTATAATGCCGGATCAGTGGCCAAGGCCGACGTCTTAAAGGCCGACACAACATTGGCCAGTCGTGAATTGGCGTTAGAGCGTGCAAAAAACAATCGCGAAATTGCCAAGGGAACATTGCTGTCAAAACTGTCATTCCCGGCGGACCAGGATCTAGAAATTATGGACATGCCATCGAACTTTGGCCGCAGCACCGAAAACAAAAGCATCGATGAATTGATTGCCGCGGCGCAGAAAACGCGTCCGGATTTGCTGCGTGCGACAGCCAACAAAGACGCCGCATGGCATCGCCGCAATTCTGCATTTTTAAAGAATCTGCCGTCGATTTCGGCAACGGGATCTGTTGGCTGGAACGATACAGAATGGAATTCGTTCGGCAACGACAGTAACAAGGTAAACGGCAGCATTGGTATCCGCGCATCTATGCCGATATTTGCGGGCTTTGCAAATTATTACGGCGTTCGCGCAGCCGAGGCCAATTATGACCGCGCCAAAGAAAGTGAACGTGCCGCCGCAGATAATGCAACGCTGGATATCTTTACGGCGTACCAGAACTACAAGACTGCGCAAACTGTATTGACCCAGACGGAAACATTGCTGGCGTCGGCCACCGAAAGTGAACGCGTCACCGCCGGTATGTACAAGGTTGGACGTGCAACCATGTTGGATTGGCAGACCGCACAATCTGAATTGGTTGACGCACAAAAGCAGCATAATGCGGCAAAATATGACCTGTTTACATCACGCGCGGCGGTTGCGCTGGCGATTGGTGATATAAAGGCAGAATTAGACAAGGAGAGAGAAAACAATGACTAAAATTAAATCCTTTTTTAAGTGGATTTGGCGCAAAAAATGGTGGTTTGTCATACTGGCCGTCATCATTATCGTGCCAATGATGATTTTTGGCGGTGGTAAATCCAAGAAATCTGAATTCGTCACATTACCGATTAACCGCGGTGATTTGCGTTATGTCGTGACGGCCACCGGTGAAATTCAGCCGGTAAACACCGTCAGTGTCGGTTCCCAGGTGTCGGGTACAATTGATGCATTATATGTTGATTATAATTCCAAGGTTAAAAAAGGCGACCTGTTGTTAACCATTGAACCGTCTGTATTACAGGCGTCGGTTGATGAAGCCAAGGCATCCCTGGATTCTGCTATTTCACAGCGCAATTATGCAAAAAGTGAATACGAACGCAATAAAACACTGTACAAAGATGACTTTATTGCGCGTGCGGAATTGGAACAATCACAAACATCATACGAACAGGCCGAACAGTCTGTAAAACGTGCGCAATCACAGTATGACCGTGCGGTGACAAATTTGGGTTATGCAACCATTACATCGCCGGTTGACGGTACGGTTATTTCGCGCAAGGTGGACAAAGGTCAAACTGTCGCCGCATCGTTCCAGACGCCGGACCTGTTCGAAATTGCCGAAGATTTGACCCGCATGCAGATAGAAACATCCGTGTCCGAGGCTGATATCGGCGTAATATCCGAAGGGCAGAAAGTAACATTCACCGTTGATGCATATCCGACCCAGAATTTTGAAGGTGTTGTGCGTCAAATTCGTCTGTCGCCGACAACGACATCGAACGTTGTTGTATACACGGTGGTGATCGATGTGGATAATTCTGATATGCGTCTGTTGCCGGGAATGACGGCGTTTGTAACAATTATCGTGTCTGAAAAGAACGATATATGGAAGGCTCAAAATGCTGCATTGTTGCTGCGCAGTTTTGACGGTATTGTCGATGACGCCGGTGACGCAACCCCGAAAACACATTTGGCCGTACAGCGTGAAAATAACGTTAAATTGATCCCATATGAAAAAGGATTGGTAACGGCGACGGAAACAGAAATTATATCTGATGACATTGTTGCCGGTGATCGCATAATTGTGGGTAAAACCGGTCAGTCGTCCACCAAATCTGGTAACGGCGGTGGGAATCGTCGTGGTGGCATGGGCGGCCCTGGCGGTGGTCCAATGTAATAAAAAAATCCCCCAAGTGGGGGATTTTTTTTATTTGTTTGGAATGATTTTAATTTCCACGCGGCGATTTTGCGCACGCCCCGCGGCCGTATCATTCGACGCAATCGGGTTCGACGGGCCCATACCCATTACTTCAAAGCGTGATGCCTTGACACCCTGGCCCTGCAGGTATGCCGCAACCGCATTTGCACGATTCCGTGACAGGGTCTGGTTGTATTCGGCACTGCCCGTGCTGTCGGTATAGCCCAAGACCATAACGGTCGAATTGTCGTATTTATTCAAAACCTTGGCCACGGAATTCAGTGTCGGATAGAAGCCGGCGCTGATGTTCGCGGAATCTGTATTAAATGTAATATTGCCCGGCATGATCAGACGAATGCTGTCGTTGGTGCGTTCAATACCAACACCGGTCGACGCCAGTTCTTGACGTAATTCAGCCTCTTGCACGTCCAGATAGTATCCGACGCCACCACCGATTGCCGCCCCGGCCAGCCCCCCGACCAGCGCACCCGCCGCATGATTTTTTGATACCAATGCGCCTGTTGCTGCACCGGCCGCCGCACCGATACCGGTGCCCCATACGGATTTGGCCGTCTGGGATTGTCCGGTGTACGGATTTGTTGTACACGCCGCCAACATTGCAGTTGCCGCTGTGAAAACAGCTAATTTTTTCATACGTTCTCCTTTTGCTTTTTCGCTTAATTCCTATCTTATATTATTTTTGTTGCCACGGGAACAATATTTTATCGCGATGGCAAACTGCGACGCATCCCGTCCAGAAACAGTTCTTGGGCGGTGTGCGCATGATGGCGCGTATGGATGGCGGTATCGCGTTGTACGACCGAATCAACGCGTTCTGTGCCTGTTTTTTGTGTATCTTGTTTTTTATCGGATTTACCCAAAGAATTTAAATGAAACCCAGCCACCAAGCATAATGCCGTCAGGCCGAAAAGTTCAATCCATTCAGTAATATTTTGCTTTGTTTTTTCTTTCATCTTAACCAACTATATTTGTTTGGCGGCCGCCCATTTCCATGTGCGGCCGATCGCCCTAGCGTGCATTTGCTGTGTTGTTTTTGATCATTTGGATGCGCGCATTGGCCGCAATTGTGTCGTTTTTAACGGGGCCAGCCACAGTTTTTGTCTGGGGGTCAACGTCCGTATTTGCTTGTTTGCTGTTGCTGCATTTTTGTTGTAAGGACAACAATGCTGCCCCCAGTGCGGCATACGCCAAACATTGCAGTGCACCCTTCCATGTTGGTTTTTCCATATCAGTATCATTCATAATTGCGCCTCTTTTTTAACATTATATAAGGGGTGGCATACGCAACCCCTTTCCTTTATAAACGTCCGTGGGACATTTATTCCGGGGTGGTCGGCTTTTTCCTTCCACGCCACCCGTAAAAAAATACCCATTCGGGTATTTTTATTCTGGTGGATGTTGAGGGACTCAAACCCCCGACCCTCTCGGTGTAAACGAGATGCTCTAATCAACTGAGCTAAACATCCGAAACCATGCGGGGTGTATATTAAAGTATATTTTCCCGTATGTCAAGCATGTTTTTTTAACGATTTTGCTGCTGATTCTGGCGGTTTTTTTGATTATATTCATCCTTGGCATTACGAATATTCGAGCTGTGCGCGGTTAAGCACGTTTGCAAGTTATTACGCTGACGCAGATTGCCGTCACTTTCACATTTGTTGTCGTATCCGCCCGAGGATTTTCGTGGTCGTTTATCATCGTCCTTAACCAAACTAGATTGTCCCAACAATTTAAAATCCGTTGCCAATTGCTTGGTTGCCTCTGGTGTTATTTTCTGGCCGGAATTTGTCGCCTCCATTATTATGGAATAATTATCGCCCAAACATGCGATCATATCAGACGTATCCAGCTTTGATGCGCAATTTTGCGCACCATCTAAAAAGATATTCGTCACACGACCGTCGTTGCGGGATGAGCCACCACTACCGCCACTGTATGATCCGCCGGATGAATAGCTGCCGCCACTGTTGTTGCCGTCACCGCCTGTGGCGCCGGCCTTTTGCAGTTTAGTTGTTAAAACTGCCTTTTCCAATTGCGTTTTAAAACGACGCAGCATTGCATCCATATATTCATACTGCTTTTCCATCTGTTGCGTGATAACAGTTGTCTTCAGTGCAACAACGTCACGCATTAATTGTTTATCTGCGCCAGATGGATTCTGATCATTTCCAATGTTATATGCATGTACGCTGCACAGGGCCAATTCCGGCGTAATACGATCATTGTTTTCATTTTCGCATCCATCGTCCGCACGCGCCATGCCAATATTCAGTGCACCCACAACCGCCGCAATAAATGCAAAACTACGTATATTTAAAATGTTTTTTTTCTTAGACATTTTTCTTTTATTGACCTTATTTTTTGCAAGTCCCATCTTCGGCATTCCAGGTCATACCATCCGGAAGTTTACATTTTTTATCACTGTCATCCCATTCGCAGCCTACATTGGGACTCTCGCACATCTCTTTGGTTGTCCAATATGGGCTTGTACTGCCGGATGCGTTATTGCCGTACATTTTATTGAATGCACTGTCTGTGATTTGGCCACCACTTTCATATAAGGCACGCAGTCTATTATTTGGAACGCATACCTTTGACGGCAATTTCTTGGTTGAAACCGCACGTTCCAAATTCATATATCCTTCGGTTGTCAATGCGCAGTATTTATACCGATCCACCGGATCCGCCGTACCACCGGTAAACCGGTTGGATCCAATTATTGCCGGTGCATCCTGGGACACCATGCGTTGCAGTGTTTCGATATCTATACTGGATCCCTTTTTACGATTGCGAAAGAATTTACTGCTTTCCAGCGCAGATGACGCACAACCAATGCGAACATTTTCATCCATATCACCAGTATTGGCAAACAAATAATTACGCTGAACCTCTTCCATGTCTGTTAATGTACGGTTTAATGTACATGCCGGAGAATCTTCGGGTGGAATTACCGCACCGGGTGTACACGCCATTCCACCGCGGGTTGTTGCCGATGGTTTTGATTTGCCGCCAACACAATTGGCCTCTATCTTATTTCCATTGATATCAGTTTGTGTTCCATCTGAATATGTCGCCCAAGATTTTGACATCTCGTTCGTCAATTCTAATTTTTGTGTTTCAGGATTCCAAGCGGTTTTTCTGACCATTTGTGTCCCGCCATAACACAAATATTCACCCCAGACGTTACAGCTGCCGTTTAGCATCATGTAAATATCTGTGATGTCGATACCGACCGATTGTGCCAATATCAATGCATCATACAAATCATCCAATACCGCGTCATATGGATCAAAGAACTCCATCGCCTTTTGGCGGAAAACAGACACGCGCTTTGGGCCACTGCAATTATCACCCTTGGTATCGCATCCGGCGTATGAAAATGCCTCTTGCATTGCGGCCTGGGCATTTTTCAGGCTAACCTGGGCATTTTCCAGATATGTCATAATCTGGCCAGCAACCTGTTCGCGCGCCAAGATATCCGCCGACACACCGGCCGCCGCCGCAATACGTTGTGATTCGGTCAGTCCATCAATCACTGTTTCAGGCGTGGTGGATGCACCCGATGTCGCAACCACATCAGATACACCGGATGCAATTGATGCAGGTGCCGATGCAGATTCGGCCGCGGCGGCCGCCTGGGCCAGGGCATTTTCCGTTGCACGCTGTTGTTCTTCCAATGCCGATTGTAATTGTGCAATTTGCTGGGCATTTTGTTCGGCCATCTGCTGCTGCATCTGTTGCATCTGGGCCTGCATCTGTTCCATCTGTTGGGCCGACTGTTCGGCCGATGCAGCCTGCGCCGCCGCCATTTGCGCGTTTGTTTTTGCGGTCGATTGCGCAACCAATTGCGCCGCAATGGTTTCAACCAATCCCTGGTCTGCATATTGCTTGCACGCGCTGTTTGACATGACGCATCCCGACACGATCGGTGTTGCAATCTCTATCGATGCACATCCGCCACCCGCGCATTTTGGTGACGCGCAGCGTAAAATTACAGAATTACAATTTCCAAAATCTGCCGTGGCCGGCGTACCAACAGCACCGCCGCCCGTGCGGCCATTTGTCATAGAATTCCATGCGTTATTATTGGCCGCGCCACTGCCATTTGGGTTATATGCGGTTAAATTACTGCCCGCGGTGCCGGACAGTGGTGCCGCCGCGTGGCCCGCATATGGCGCAAACGCCAATACCATAAATAAAACACGTGCTATGGATTTCATTTTCTCTCGCTTTGCTTGATTTTAACACAAAAAGCGCCCGCGCGAAAGTTAAATTTTTATATTGACAAACTGGCGTGTTGTGATATTTATACCGCGATATGAATAAAAACACAAATACAGCTTTGCAGAATAAGTCTAGTAACGACCGTGGCGCGATAGTGTTTTTGAAGTTTTGTCGCGCACTTGGTCAATATTGCGATGAAATCGGTGTGGACCGCCATCGATTTAGCGCTGCACAAATTTTGCACAGTGCGGCATATAATACAATGAATGCGCCTGTAAAAAATTGTGCCCAAATGCGCCAAATGGCCACAATGACCGACAGAATACCAGAATTGTTTGATGCACTGATCAAGATATCCTGCAAAGAGGGTTCGTTAAACATGGTTCGGCGCACATCGGGGATGTCATTGGCCGAAATATTGAATTTAATTGCAAAAAATTCCTATAGCCGGTAATTGTGCACGAATTTTCTTTTATTTTGATTTTTTGTCGCTATAATCGGCGCATGTTAAATGTTATCAAATCTTTGTTTATGCCGCGCGGGGCAACCGTCACCGCCGGCGAATTGGCTGAAAAATTTGGATTAAAACTGCAGGGCGACGCGGCGACCATCGTGCGTGGTGTTGCGCCGATTGCAGATGCGCGTCCGGGACAACTGGCATTTTATTCCACAGAACAAAACAGTGCAGCGTTCAGGATTTTGCCGATTGATGTTTTGCGTAATACGCGCGCCAGTGTTATTTTATTACAGCCGGATCAGGTTGCGGACGCACCGGCGGGTGCTACGCTGTTGATCACGGACACGCCGCGCGGAAATATCGTAAAGATATTGGGTGAAATTTATCGGGAACCGCCACGATATGGCATTGACCGACGTGCAGTGATCGAACGCGGCGTGTTCTTTCGCAAAAAGAAAACGGTATACGTCGGCCAGTTTGCAACAATCGAACGCGGCGCGGTGATTGAGGCGGACGTAAAAATCTATCCCGGTGCATATATTGGTAAAAACGTGACAATTGGTCGCGGCACAATTGTGCAGACAGGCGCACATATTGAAAATGCAACGATCGGCGCGGAATGCGTAATTAACGCCGGTGCCGTTATTGGCAAGGATGGATTTGGATACACCCGCCAGGATGGACACAACGTATTTATCCCGCACACGGGCCGCGTGGTATTGGGTGACCGGGTGTCGGTTGGTGCGAATACTTGTATTGACCGCGGCGCGATGACAGATACGCGCGTGGGCGATGGAACCAAGATAGACAACCTGTGCCAGATTGCGCACGGTGTTGTTGTTGGCGCCGAATGTTTCTTGGCGTCGGGTGTGGGTCTGGCCGGCGGAACGGTTGTTGGTGACCGTGCGTTACTGGGCGGACATGTTGGAATTGCAAATGGGGTACATATTGGAAATGATGCAGAGGTTGGTGCACAGTCCGGTGTATTCCGCAATATCCCGGATGGGCAACGGTATATGGGTTATCCTGCCGGACCGGGGACCGAGTTCATGCGACATTATGCCATTTTGCGTCGCATGGCAAAAACAACAAAATAAAAAAGGAAAGGAGTGGCAACGATGATAGGTGCCAAAGAAATAGAGAAAGTGATACCGCATCGCGGACACATGCGTTTAATCGACGAGATTCGTGAGTTTAATGACAACAGTGGCGTCGGCATTCATTACGTACGTGATGATGAATTTTGGTGCGCGGGACATTTCCCGGGTAAACCGATTATGCCCGGCGTTTTACAGATCGAGGCATTGGCCCAAACCGCATGCTTTATCGCACTGATGAAACTGGGATATACCGACGGCAATGCATTGGGGTACTTTACCACAATGGATAAAATCAAATTCTCGCACATGGTGATGCCGGGTGACACATTGGAATTACATGTTGAACTGATTCAGTCAAAAATGCGCATGTTTAAATTCCATGGTGTTGCAATGGTTGATGGCAAAAAAGTAGCCGAGGCAACTTTTTCCGCCATGATGGATTTGAAAGAGAAATCCGCAGAATAGAAAAACGGGGCATCGCCCCGTTTTTTTAGTATTCTGTTTAATAATTTTTTATCAAAAACAATTTGATTCCATATATATCACACAGTGGCGACAGGCGGTCTACAAAACGCGTCTCTTTCCTGGATTCTAATATTATATATATCGCAGGCAGGCGTTGTGTCATGCGTGCATAGTGCAGTGATTGACCAACAGCTTCGGCCCATTTGGGGGCAAAGTCAAATTCAATTGCGTATTCATCCGTTAAACAATCAACACGCGTGCGATCCCGCAACGTAACCTCTGTACGACCATCGCAATGTTCCGATACATATTCATATTCCATGCGTTTATGTTTTGCATGTGCCGCACCCACAACAAATACGAAACAAAATATAAACAACCCCAACCTCATAGCATTCTTTCTTTGTTCTGTTAAACCAAATTAAAAATACCGCATTGATGAGATGCGGTTGGAGGTTAGGAACTATGTAATCAATAGTGTTGCTTATTCAATATATTCGCAACCCTCCAACCACGGTTGGAGTTTTTTGATTACCAAGGTTCCTACACCTCGCATCGGTCATCACCCGATGCAATGTACATTATATCGGATTGTTTTTGGAAAAGCAAATTATTTACTGGATTGCCACGGTTGTTATCCTTTTGTCACTCCCGCGCAGGCGGGAGTGGGTCTAAACAGTTTTTTTGCGCAGGGCATTTTTGTATTGTAATAGGCTATCTTTTACTATGGTTTATAGACCCTATTCCCGCCGCCGCGGGAATGACAAATCGCGCCCCCTCAGCACATGATGAGAACTTGAATACGTTCCTGGCACGGACGAATTGCCCTCGCCCGGGCGGGGGCTGGCGTGTGAAACACGACTGGGGGTGGCCAGCTTGTATTTCGCAACACTTGCCCCCCCCGATGGCATTCGCCATCATCCCCCCGCAGTCCACCCACAAAAACATTCGTTTTTGCGGGGCCCGGGAACGGCGGTGGGCATTATTACGAATCCAGCACGAACAACTTTTTCACTCTTTCACTGTTTAATTCTTTCACTAAAAAAACGCCCCCGACGGGGCTTTTTTTAACAACGTGGCAGACTGCGCCGTTCTATCCATGCCGATATACCCGGCACCAGGAATAATACAACCCCCAGCATTTGCCAGACCGCAATTCCACTGATAATAGAAAAATACATTACCATCGGTGAAATACCTGTGGCCCATACGCCGATATACAGCAATACCGGAAAATATGTCAGTGCCAATGCAATCAGCCCCAGTACCAGATTAATGAAAAACGCCCGCAACAACGTTCTGTGTTTTATACGCAGCTTCATATCCTGCGCCATGATGAAATCTTTTTTCATAATTCTCTCTTTTTGTTACATGCGCATTATACCATAAAATACATGGCCGTTAAAAATGGAATATTGTCACATCGCGATATTACGATGTATTTACGCCCTGATTTTACGCAATACGACCATTATTCCGGCCGGCGTCATGCCGGGTATTCGCGATAATGCCGCGATATTTTCTGGCCGCGTGGCCGACAATTTTTCCACCAATTCGCCCGTCAATCCCGGCAAATTTTTATAATCAAAATCATGTGGGATTTTCAGGTGCAAATCACGCTGATAACTTTCCATCTCTCGCATGGCACGCGCAATATATCCGGCGTAAAATTTATCATTTTCAGTGGCCGCGGGTGCGCGATATTCGCACTTTTTATTGTAATCGGTTTCTGATATCAGACCCAATTTTGCGCCCATTTGTCCCAGGCGCATTACCGCATTATCCGCGCGCAGGTGCAAACGATATTCCGCACGTGATGAAAACATGCGATATGGTTCGTCCACGCCAAGTGTCGTAATATCATCAATCAAAACACCAATCATTGAATTGGTGCGATCCAATTCCAGACAATCAATATTTAATGCATATGCCGCCGCATTTGCACCGGCGACAATACCCTGGGCGGCGGCCTCTTCATAACCGGATGTGCCGTTGATTTGCCCTGCGAAAAACAATCCGGGGATGTCTTTCGATTCCAGCAATGACGATAATTTACGCGCATCAATCGCGTCATATTCAATGGCGTATCCATAACGCGCAATACGTGCATTTTCCAGTCCCGGAATTGTGCGAATCCAAATATCCTGGATATCGGCACTGAAACTCGTTGATATGCCATTGGGATAAATCAGGTCGCTGTTCAGGCCTTCGGGTTCCAAAAAAACATGGTGTGATGCGTGCGATGCAAATCGCATGACTTTATCTTCCAATGATGGGCAATAACGGGGGCCAATGCCTTCTATATCGCCATTATACATTGGCGCATTTTTGATATTCGCACGGATTATATCATGCGTTTCGCCGGTCGTATGCGTGATATAGCATACCGCGTCATAATTGTTTGTGGGGTCGGGGGCCGAAAACCATTCGTGCGGACGGTCGGCCGGTTGTTCTTCGCATACGGAAAAATCAATACTGTCGCGATAGATTCGCGCCGGCGTACCTGTTTTCAGGCGCATTAATTCAAAACCCGCCGCGCGCAATGCCGCAGATATGTGCGTATCCGGCGCCTGGTATTCGCCGTTATCCATCAATCGCCCCGACGGGATTTTTTCCGCCCCGCGTGTGACCAGGCCGCGCAAAAAAGTTCCCGTTGTTATAACAATGGATTTTGCCGAATATTTATTGTTAACGGTTTTATTTTCAATATCTAGCGCGTCAACCGTTTCAAATGCAATTGTTAAATTTGGTGTGTCGTTCAAAATACGCATAACCGCCGCATGATACAAATCGCGGTCAATTTGCGCACGCAGTGCGCGCGTCGCCGCGCCATGCGACGCGTTCAGCATTCTGAAATGAATCCCGGCCGCGTCCGCCGCACGTGGCATAACACCACCCAATGCGTCTATTTCCGCGACCATTTGGGATTTACCGGGGCCGCCAATTGACGGGTTGCATGACATTGCACCAATGTCACTTTCGCACATGGTTAGCAATAAAGTCCGCGCGCCACGACGGGCAGATGCCGCGGCGGCCTCGGCCCCGGCATGCCCACCACCAATAACAATTACATCGTATTCGGTCATTGGTTAAAAACGTCCCATACCGCCGTTGATATTCAATGTCTGGCCGTTGATATAGCTGGCCTCTGGCGATGCCAAAAATACACATGCCGCCGCGATATCGTCAGGTTCGCCGAAACGCGCGGCCGGAATCTGGGCCAGATATGCTTTTTTCAAATCTTCCGACAGAACATCTGTCATCGGGGTTTTGATGAATCCCGGCGCGATGCAGTTCGCGGTGATGCCACGGCTGCCCACTTCGGCGGCGATGGATTTTGTCATTGCAATCATACCGCCCTTGGATGCTGCATAATTTGCCTGGCCCGGGCCACCGATAACACCGATAATGGATGCCATATTGATAATACGGCCATAACGATTTTTCATCATCGGCATAATGCATGCGCGACAAATTTTAAATGTAGAGCGCAGATTTGTGTTAATAACATCGTCAAACTGATCATCCGTCATACGCATCATCAGTGTATCTTTTGTAATACCGGCGTTGTTTACAACGATATCGATTTTACCGGCGGCCTCGATTGCCCGCGCCACCAAATCAACCGCGCCGGTATCAGACGAAATATCCGCCGGAATTTTGATATATTCATCACCAAATTCCGCATCCAGTTTTTCTTGGCTGCGGCCCGTCACAACAACCGTTGCGCCGGCCTCTTTCATTTTCTTGGCAATTGCGCCACCGATACCACCGGTCGCACCTGTGATTAATGCAACTCTACCTGTTAAATCAAACATAATTATATCTCCAATTTCTTTGCGTTAATATCTGAACAAATGCGACCACACAGTCCCGTTAAAACATTGCCCGGGCCACATTCAACCATGTCGCGGATTCCCAGTTCGTGCATACGCAGCACACTTTCGCGCCAGCGTACACCATGTGTCATTTGGTAAATCAATGCTTCCTTAATCTGAGCCGGGTCCATCATAACGTCCGCGGTTTTATTTGCGATAAACTTTGCGGATGGTGTTTTAATTTCGACAGATTCCAAAGCGACACGCATTGCATCCGCGGCAGGCGACTGCATACGGCAATGAACCGGCACAGACAGCGCCAGCGGCATCGCACGACGTGCGCCGGCATCCTTGGCCGCGGCCATTGTCGCCTCTACCACGTCTTTTGGACCGGAAATCACAACCTGGCCCGGGCAGTTATCGTTTGCAACGTCGCAATCTGTCGTGGCGCAAATCTCGCGCACCGTGTCAATATCCAGACCGATAATCACGGCCGTCAGTCCCGCACCCACGGGCGCCGCAGACTGCATCGCGTCACCACGCGCACGCAGAAGTTTCGCCGCGTCACCCACGCTGATTGCGCCGGTGGCCGCCAGGGCGGTATATTCGCCCAAGCTGTGTCCCGCAACATATTCGGGTAATTCTGCACCCGACGCACGCAGCATTGCAATTGACGCAGCCATAATCGCCGGTTGAACATTACGCGTCAGGGTCAAATCCTCGGCCGGGCCATTAAAGATAATGTCGGTTAACTTTTCGCCGAGTGCCGCGTCCACCTCTTCAAACACTGCGCGGGCGGCGGCATTATTTTCATATAATTCGCGTCCCATGCCGACAGACTGGCTGCCCTGGCCGGGGAATACAAATACAGATGACATATGTCCTCCTTTCAAATATTGAATCACGGTGGCATTATAGACACGATTTTTGCGCCGCGCAAATATTATTGTTGGTGTGCGTCATCCGTCATTCGTTGCCCGTATTTTTATGGACTGTTGGAAAAACGTATGTTATAATTAATATTGAATTAGGCAGGGATGCTTGATTCGGGGCCGTCGAAAGCCCACACTAACCGATGCGAATGCATCGAAATCCATTTGATGTATTGCGGTGCGTCGCATCGTTATACGCCCCAATGCCGTACGGCCGGGGTGGTGCGTATTGAAAGGTACGCCGGTCATCGTTAGTGTGATTTTCGAACGCCCCGGTCACTTGTTTTTTTACAGGCGACCGCTTTCTTTTTTGCCGGTGGTAAAAAATATATACCTGGGTGGGAATTGCATTTGTTTGTCATACGATAGCGCGCGTAATTCGTCACTTGTCAAACGAACTTCTTCAGGGCATATTTTTATCGCCGGCAAATATTGTTGTTGGTGTGCGTACTTGTGACGTCTTAATTCCCGCCGCCGTTTCCAGCCCCCAAGGACATGTAATTTCTGTGGGTGATTTTTTTTCCGGTGTTTTTTATACTTTTCGAATACTAAATTCGCAACCGCAATAATTCTGGCGGTAAAAGTCCGACGCGCGTCCGATTTGTTGACGCAGGCCCTCGTCCCATTTTATAGGGATGTATTTAATATCGGGCTCAGTCGCAGGGCCACCCCCAGTCGCCCTTGGCGACAGCCCCCGCCCGGACGGGGGCAATTCAGCCCGAGCCTGGAACGCACCAATTCCCACCGCCGTTTCCGGGCCCCGCAAAAACGAATGTTTTTGTGGGTGGATTGCGGGGGGAATTTGGGCTCTGGAATACGAATTTAAATTGCGGTCTTCGGCGCAATGGCCCCCGCCCGGGCGGGGGCTGTCAGGCACAGCCTGACTGGGGGTGGCTAAATACCGATATATCGTATCCAACACCATATCCATATTTTTAAAAACTTCGTCATTCCAGAAGCGCAGAACTCTGTATCCGGCGTCGTGCAAAAACTTATCCCGCGCCGTGTCATGTACGCGACCGGTGGCATCTCCATGCTGTGCGCCGTCCAGCTCAATAATAAGCTTTTTCGATAAGCATACGAAATCTACAATATAATTTCCGATTGGTGCCTGTTTACGAAACGAGAAATCACGACGCCCACGCAGATAATGCCACAACAATCTTTCTGCATCAGTCATATTACGTTTTAATGTTTTGGATTGTTGTAGCGCGAATTGCGTATAACGCGGCACATGGTAATTCCCACCGCCCTTGGCGGGGGGTGGCATGTCTGTGACATGACGGGGGGTGGCCGATGCAACGGCCCGAACTCCGGCACGATCAACCTGGGCCTGGTCCTTGTGCCGTGACACGCCAAGCACTGATGTTACCGCGTCATAACCATTTTCGCGTGCCCAAGCCGCCGCGCGGGCGAATCGATATTCAAAACACAAGCTGCACCGGGCACCGCGTTCGGGTTCATTTTCCAGTCCGCGCACCGCATCGCGCCATGCATCGTGGTCGTATTCCAGTTCTATGTGACGCACGCCCAGTTGCTCGCAATATCTTATCTGTTCCGCCATGCGTTTTTCGTATTCGGCCGCGGGATAAATATTCGGATTAAAGAACAGCACGACAAAGTCATCCACGTCCGGGATAGCGCCATCCGCCAGTTGCTTTATCGCGCCCGCACTGCACGGTGCACAGCAAGATACCAACACCAGTTTCATTTTATTTATATTCCGTACCGATTACGGCGTCTGCCGGTAATTCGATAATATTATCGCCGTCTGTGCCGGTGCCAATTTCGGCCGCGCTGCACATCATGCCAAATGATTCTGTGCCGGCGACGGTGCGCTGTGAAATCGGCTTTTTCTGGCCCGGCAATTTGCATCCGACCGGCGCCAGAACGGACACCAGCCCCGCGCGTGCATTCGGTGCGGCGCATACGATTTGTAACGTTTCCGTTCCATTGTCCACGGTTAAAATTTGCAGACCTTCGCGTGATGGATGCGGTTCGGCCGCGATAATTTTTGCAATCGTCGGCTTTGGTGCGTCGTCTTTTTTCGGTGCAAATCTTTCAGTCAGTTCTGCCACACGTGCGTCATCTATTCTTTCGAACAGGTTATCGGGGACAATAAACGAATCACCATTATCCACACGACGTTCAAATTCTGCCGGCCATGATAAATCATGCGCCCCGGCAAATACCGCGCGGATTTTTTCCGCCGCATTTGGGATAAATGGCGCAGACACGCGGGCATACAAATCAATCAATTGGAAACAGTTATTCAGCACCGCCCCGGCCGCCGCCATGTCGCCGTTTTTCACCAATGTCCATGGTGCCATTTCTGTCATATATTCATTACCGATTGCGTACAGTCCGCGCAGTGCAACAATCGCTGCGCGGAATTCGCATGCGTCCAGTGCCGCGGTTAATTCCGCAATTTTTTCATTTATGCGCGCCGCCAAATTGGTATCCATTTCGCCCGCCGCGGGAACGTTCAGGCCAAAGTTTTTATCGGTTAATTTGCATACGCGGGATACAAAGTTACCCAGCATGCCATTCAAATCTTTGTTAACAATATCGGCAAAGCGTTCAATCGTGAAATCTGTATCATCCGTTTCGGGGGCCGACGCCAACAATGCATAACGCCATGCATCACTTGGCGCGACATCCAGCGCATCGGTCAAGAATATTCCGCGCTTTTCAGATTTCGAAAATTTGCCGCCTTCGAAATTTAAAAAGTTCATGGATTTTAACATATCAACCGTCTTCCATCCGTCGGCAACGGCCAATTGCTGTTCCGGGAAAAATACAGCGTGGAATTTCACGTTATCTTTGCCCATAAACTGCGCGTAATGTGTGTCCGGATTTTTCCACCAATCGGCCCAATTTTTACGTGCGGCCTGGGATATTGACACATATCCCCATGGGGCATCAAACCATACATAGAAAACCTTGTTTTCATAACCCGGTTTATTTACAGAAATTCCCCATGGCAAATCGCGCGTGATTGATGTATCAAATAATTCGTCGTTTGCCCAACCCATTGCAATCGCACCGGCGGTTTTAGACCATTTTGGTGCATGTGTTTTCAGCCATTCGCGCCATGTGTCCTGCACTGCGCTGGCCCGGAAAAACAAATTCTTTGTCGGGCGCATTTCAATTTTGTCTGATCCCGATATAGTGCTGCGCGGGGATACCAGTTCTGTCGCTTCGTACGTGGCACTGCATTTATCACACTGGTCACCGCGGGCTTTATCAAATCCACATTTCGGGCAAGTTCCAACCAATTGACGGTCGGCCAAGAACATATTATCATCAACCGAAAACGGCTGAATTGTTTCGCGTTCTTCTATCAGGCCGCGGGCATCCAGACGGCCAAATAAATCGTGTATTAATGTTTCCTGTAATTCGGTATGTGTGCGGCCATACAGATCAAATGACAGGTTGAAATCACGCACCGCACGCAGGTGTTTTTCGTAATATTTGTTATTGTATTCAATTACCGGTATGCCTTCTTTGGCGGCACCAACAACGGCGGGTGTTCCGTGTTCATCTGCGCCGCAAACATACAAAACATCATTACCGCGTGCGCGGTTAAAACGGGCGTACACATCACTGGGCAGCCAGCATCCAACCAAATGTCCCAAATGCAGTTCACCATTTACGTACGGCAGTGCGGATGTAATTAAAACTTTCTTTGTATCTGTCATTGTTTTTGTGCCCCTTTTATAAAAACAGACGCCAATGGGGCGTCACGCTTTTTAAATCTGGTGGATGTGATTGGACTCGAACCAACGACCCCCTCCATGTCAAGGAGATACTCTAACCAACTGAGCTACACATCCATGTCCCATCAATTATAACAAAGAATTTTGGGATTGCAATATTAAATATTGGTCAAATTCCCATGTGATATAACGTATGACAAAGCCAAGGAATGATGGATTGCTTGCATTTTTTTATATTTTTGTTGTACTATTCGGCGCATGATAACACGGTTGACATTGACTGACTTTAGAAATCATGAATTTGGGCGCGTTGATACGCGTGGGGCGCGCAATATTATTATCACAGGCCCCAACGGTGCGGGCAAGACCGCAATACTCGAGGCAGTATCAATCCTGGGTGGACATCGTGGAATGCGCGGTGCGGCAATGACCGATATCGCACGATTTGGTGGTGTGGGCGGATTTTCTGTACATGCAGAATTGGATAACCAGACCGAGGTTGCCGTATCTTTTTCCCCCGGCGATGCAAACCGTCGTGCACGCATTGACGGTGATGCGGCCCCGTTGGCCGATTTGGCCAAACATATCCGCGTCGTATGGATTACCCCCCGCGAAGACAGATTGTTTGTAGACAGCGCATCAGAACGTCGTGCGTTTTTTGATCGCCTGGCCGCGGCATTTGATGCAACGCACAGCGGCCGCGTTGCACGTTTTTCAAAACTGATGTCGGAACGCGCCGCCGCGATCAAGGCGGGCGCAAACACGCGTTGGCTGGATGCGCTGGATGCCCAGATCGCCGCGGCCGCCGTATCAATTGCGGCCGCACGTATCCAATACGCGGGCGAGGTTAATTATTTTCTGAAAAATGCCGCTGTATCCGTTACCGGCATGGTCGAGTCTATGATAATCCAAGACGCCCCTGCCGCCGAAGGCGCGTATTTGGCATATTTGCGCGAAAATCGCGCGTTGATTGGTGATAAAATGTTGGTCGATGGGCCGCATAAATCTGATTTCGGCGTGTTTAACAATGCGCTTAACCTGCCGGCACATATAACCAGTACCGGGCAACAAAAATCTGTCTTGTTGGATTTAATTTTGGCCCACGCGCAATTAATGCACGAGAAAACATTCGCCCAACCAATTATATTGTTGGACGAGGCCGCCGCCCACCTGGATAGTGCCGCGCGCATGCGGCTGTTTTCGGCATTGTCAAATGCCTGTGCCCAGGTTTGGGCAACCGGGTTGGATAAAAGTGCATTTGCCGATGTTCCGGATGCGGCATTTGTTACTTGCAACAATGGTGCGATAAATAATATAGTTTAGTTCAAAGGAATAAGGATGAGTAAAATAGATTATCAATCACTGTTGGATCGCGCGCTGAAAACCGTGGTCAAAGATGCGCTAACACACGCCCAATTTAATGGGCTGGCCGATGGCACGCACTTTTATATCACATTCAAAACGCGTGAGGCTGGGGTGGTTCTGCCGGACTTTCTGCGTATACGATATCCAGATATTATGACAATTGTTCTGCAGTATTCTTATAACAACCTGCACGTATCTGACAAAGAATTCGGTGTCCAGTTGACATTTGATGGTCGACCGTTCTTTATACGCGTGCCGTTTTCTGCATTGGTGGAATTCAAGGATCCGTCGGTGGATTTCATGTTGTCTTTTCATCCAAAGGTAAATCCGGCCGCCGACAATGATATGGAATTGCCATTGGATGATAAACCGGGCACGGTGCCGGATCCGGGACGTGTTGTATCACTGGATGAATTTCGTAAAAACAGGAAGCAGTAATGGGAATTAAAAAGGCGGCGGCAAATGTCGTATGCGGTTTTATACCGAACAAGAAATTGCGTCATCGCGTACGTACACGTCTGAATTACGATATCAAACAATATATTGATTTTGCGCGTCGGGACGCCGGACGCCCAAACGGTCGTGCCCGGACATATTCCGGTCATGGCGGCATGAAAAAGATAATCGTTGTACTGGATGACGTGGTTGCGTATAAATTTCCACTGGTCGCCGCACGCGCCGACAGTCCGCGCCGCGAGAAAATGTTTGCCGACGCATTTCGTGACATATCGCCGATATATATTCCGAAAATGGAAATCTTGGAATTTAATGGCATGGACGTATTAAAGTACGATTTTCACGCCGGTAAAACATTGGCGGATATGGATACCGATACAATACTGCGCCACGAAGATAAAATCGCCAATCAATTGGCTGCGTTTATATTTGAATTGGGGCGCAGTGATCCCGAATCGATCCGTCATATGAAACCCGCAGATGTCAGGCCTGGGATGTTTTACGGATGGTATCACAATGATATCGGTGGCAATTTTGTCGTGGATCCCGATACTGGCGATATTGTTGCGTTTATTGATTGGGAAAGTGCCGCATTCTGTGACATGCATGGCGATTTAATGCGTGCACGCCGTTTTCTGGATAAACGCGGGGCAGGTGCCCTGATTATGAAGACGGTGTTTGAATACATACGCCTGTACCAGGCGGCGGAATAAGGGCGGGGCACATGCCCCGTTATTTTATTTGCAAACAGATAAATATCATCTATAATTAATATGTGCGGGGTTGAAAATTGTTCATTTTTGCATTTTTTATGACGTCCCCAGAATGCAAGAACGAATAATTTTCTCCGCACGAAATAAACAAACTTTAAAAAATGGAGAAAACTAATGGTATTTGGTTTATTTAAAAAAGGCAAAGATGACGCACATCCGTTGAATCACCCGGTTTACGTTGAAATTCCGTATGGTGACGCAACCCTGCGTTTGGAAACGGGCCGTATGGCGAAACAGGCGTGTGGCGCGGTATTGGCCACAATGGGCGAAACAATGGTTCTGGCAACGGTCTGCGCGGAAAAGACCGCGGTCGAGGGTCAGGACTTTTTCCCACTGACCGTTGATTATCAGGAAAAATATGCATCGGCCGGCCGCATTCCGGGTTCACGCGACAGACGCGAAGGCAAGGCATCAACACCGGAAACATTGACCGCACGTTTGATCGATCGTCCGATTCGCCCGCTGTTCCCGGAAACGTTCAAGAACAAGGTTCAGATTATTGCCCAGGTATTTTCATATGACAAAAAGAATCAGCCGGATATCCTGGCCATGATTGCGTCATCTGCGGCATTGGCGTTGTCCGGTGTTCCGTTCCAGGGCCCGATTGGCGCGGCGCGTGTTGGATATGCCGACGGTAAATATGTATTGAACCCGTCACGCAAAGAAACCGAAGATATGGAAATGGACTTGGTTGTGGCCGCCACCAAAGATGGTGTTTTGATGGTTGAATCTGAAATCGGCGAACTGGATGAAAAGACGGTTCTGGGTGCGGTTAAATTTGGTTTTGACGCGCAACAGGCGGTAATTAACGCGATCAACGAACTGGCGGCAAAGGCCGGCAAAGAACGTTGGGCCGTGCCGGAAAAATCACCGGAATATGTTGCGATGGAATCTGCATTTGAAAAATTTGCGGGCGATATCGAAAACGCGCTGGGGATCAAGGAAAAACTGGATCGTCTGGATAAATTGGCGGAAATCCATGCCGCGGCCAAGGCCATGATACCGGAAATGTTTGTTGATTCTGCGCTGGCTACATCCACGTTGGAATCTTTTGCGGATGAAATTGTTGAAAACATCACTGCACGCATCATGCGCGGCAATATCTTGGCGGGAAAACCGCGTATCGATGGTCGTGACACCAAGACTGTTCGTCCGATTGAAATCGAATTGGGCGTGCTGCCACGTGCACACGGATCTGCATTGTTCACACGCGGTGAAACCCAGGCGCTGGTGACACTCACACTGGGTGGCGGCAAGGATGCATTACCGATCGAAACACTGGATGGATCCCAGGAAAAAGATTTCTTTTTGAACTATAATTTCCCGGGTTATTCCGTTGGCGAATGCAAGGGGCTGAAATCCCCGTCACGTCGTGAATTAGGTCATGGTAACCTGGCATGGCGCGCATTGCACCCGATGGTACCGACACGTGAAAAATTCGACTATGTAATCCGTGTTGTATCCGATATTTTGGAATCAAACGGTTCTTCGTCCATGGCGACAACATGTGGCGCAACATTGGCCATGATGGATGGTGGTGTGCCGTTAACGCGTCCGGTTGCAGGTATTGCAATGGGATTAATCAAAGAGGGTGATGACTATGCGGTTCTGACCGATATCTTGGGTGATGAAGACCACCTGGGTGATATGGATTTCAAGGTAACCGGTACAGACCAGGGTATCACAGCCCTGCAGATGGATATTAAAATTACATCCATTACATTTGAAATCATGGAACGTGCATTGGCCCAGGCACGCGACGGCCGTATGCACATCTTGGGCAAAATCAATGCGGCGATTTCTGCACCGCGTGAGAAGGTATCCGAATACGCACCCCAGATGTACACAATGAACATCAATCCGGACAAGATTCGTGATGTTATCGGCAAGGGCGGGGTGGTTATCCAGGCCCTGACACGCGAAACAAACACAAACATCGACTTGGAAGATGATGGCACGGTAAAAATCATGGCAGTGACACGCGAAGATGCAGACGAAGCCATTCGTCGTATCAAGGAAATCATTGCAGAGCCCGAGGTTGGCCAGATCTATGCCGGCACGGTTTCCGGTGTCAAAGATTTCGGTTTGTTTGTAAAGGTATTGAACGGATTTGAATCAATGGTTCATATTTCCGAAATTACCGGCAAACGTATTGATAAAATTGCCGACGCCGGATACAAAGAAGGCGATGCGGTATATGTAAAATACCTGGGCGCGGATAAACGTGGTAAAACGCGTATGTCGATGGTTGGTATCGACCAGAAGACAGGCGCGGAAACCCCAAAAGCCGATAAAGCTGAAAAAGCGGACAAGGCCGATAAATAAAAATGCGGCGCCCATTCCGGGCGCCGTAAATTTGATATTAACGGAGGAATAAAATGGATATGGAATCATTTATGGAACAGGCCCGGGTCTTGCAGGACAAGGTTGCCGCAGCGCAGGCATTGTTGGATAAAACAACAGTGCGTGGTATCGCAGATGGCGGTGCATGTATTGTGACGCTGACCGGTAAATATGATTTAAAAGATCTGAAAATCAGTGATGAATTAGCATCGCGTGATGCGGCGACAATTGCGGAAACGGTTGCGACGGCATTTCGTGACGCCAAAGAAAAAGCGGACGCCACAATCGACAAGATAATGGGCGAAGCCACCGCCGGCATGCCAATGCCAGATTAAGGTCATAAAAATCCCGGTAAACACCGGGTTTTTTAGTGTTCAGTGTTCAGATGGCTCATCGCTGTCGTCGCGAACGCAGTGAAGCAATCCAGTAAATAATTTGCAAATGGTATTTTAATCCGTTATAATACCCCTGCATCGGGTGATGACCGATGCGAGGTGTGAGAACCAATTTTGTCAGGAATCATTACTCCAACGGTGGTTGGAGGGTTGCGAATATATTGAATAAGCAACACTACTCCTGACAGTAGTTCTCAACCTCCAACCGCATCTCATCAATGCGGAATTTTTTATAACGGAGGAATACAATGAAAACAGAAGTCGAATTTCAAGATAAACTAAAAAAACATATGCGGCGTGCGCGCAAGGGATTAATGCCACAAAAGGTTGCCAACAAAATGCACATTTCGCCGGGCGTGTATTTCGCCCTGGAAAAGGGCATTGTTACAATAAGTGTATATCAACTGTATCAATTTATGCACGCCGTCGGCCAGGACGCAGAATATATAAAGCAACTGTTTGATGACGGTTGGATTCCACCATATATGCGTAAATAATAAAAATCCCCGCCAAATGCCGGGGATTTTTATTAGTGAAATAGATAAAAAGGAGAAATTATTTCCGACATGGCAATCCAGAAAGTGCTTTACGGCCACTTATCTAAGAACCGCCCATGCGCATTATATTCATACGTTTCCATGGGGGCGAATTATTTCCATACGTCGGGGATGGTGTCGTAATCAGACAGTTTGGTTGCGCTGTTGTAACATTCGCCGGCCTGGTCCGCTGTGGCATTTGGCCATATTTCGTACAGGTATTTTCCATCTATACGTGCCGACGGCCCGGTTAAATAATAGGCATCCTTGAACGTTTGGGTAAACATGTCATTTAACAGTTCGCCCGATATATTTTTCCCAAATAAATTTTCTGGAATTGATGTCATGGCGGTTTGCTGAAATGTACCGGAAAACATATATTCCGCCGTGCCGGATACATTCGCAAACAGTCCATCTGGCACATCGATCAAATTCAGGCATGCATAAAACGTCAGTTCAAACATATTGTTTGCGGCACCATTTACACCACTAAACAGCCCCGCCGGGATAGATTTTAAATTACGACTCTGGGCAAATGTGTAAAAGAACATTTTTTCGGCGGCGCCACTTACGCCGTCAAACAAACTGGCCGGTACAGATTCCAGCCCGCTGTATGCGAAAGTATATATGAACATACCGTACGACGCCCCTGATACCCCAGAAAACAGCTTGCCAGGTACGGTTTTTAAACTCGTGCAATTCCAAAATGTGCCATAAAACATGCTGGATGCCGCGCCGTACACACCTGAAAACAGATTTTCGGGAACGGATTCCAATCCGACCGTTTTTTTTCGGCATTCATTTGGACTTATAAATACTAAAAAATCCCCCGGTGGGGGATTTTTATGGGCACTGGGCTAATTGATTTAACACGTTTTGCACATCATTATTTATGGAAACGGTTATTTCGCGCTGCAGACCATCTGTATATGTATAGTTAAATTTAGACTGGGCAAATTCCGGCGCCGCCGCATATGCATCCACAAACGGGGCCAGCATGGCCGTAAACCACTGGCGTCCACGGCATAAACATCCGTTGCGAACGTCGGCTGCGACCACGGCCGTTGCCATATTTGGATACTTGGCATCGAATTCTGCATCGGTCGTCATTAAACAACGACTGCCCAGATTATAGAAATTCGCATCGTCCGCCATGAATTTGTATACCAGGCCATCTGACGCGCCTGCATTGCGCAGTGCGTATACCATACCATCGCTGCAGCATGCCTGGGCGCTGCGCATTAACATTTTATATCTGTCCAGTAATGGCGCCGCCGTCGGATCTGATGCATCAATGTTTTTGTTACACTTGGCACGTGCAATAAATGACTCCATCAATTCTGGGCGCACTTTGTTGCTGCGCGGTGATACCGTTTCGCGAATCATGGGCTTGCGCCGCCATATTTCGCATTCGGTTTCCGATTCGAACGGGCATCCGTCACCAAATGCCATCGCAATAACAGATGTCATATCCTGGGCCACGTATTCTGGGCGTGGCTGGACGCACGGCGCGGCATCATTTACATTGTTTACAACCAATGTATCCGCCCATATGTTTTCGGTCGGACGCTGGGGTGTTAACAATTCTTCGACACGTGCGCGGGTGGCGGCGGCATCTGTCATATTTTGATTATATAATTCAATTACATCGATCGATTCGGTTGTTGGCGCCGCCGGGGTCGTGCCATATTGCGCGAAAATCGATTCGTCAGGGCTGTCTATATCACGCAAATAAACCTCTGGTGCCGGTTCCAGATACCAGTCGCTAAAATCTTTACTCTTATAATTTACGATCGAATCGTCCCAAATCGGTACGCCGTCGCGCCAATCGACCGTTTTGTCGTATGTGCGAGCCTTGTATTTGCCGTGATCGCCATCCCACAGGGCACGTCGTGTGTCCTCTGGTACCGGTTTGACACTTATTGTCTTTATGTTGCGCATTGGGATTGCGCCCGCATATATATATTGTGGTTGCGCCGGGGCAATATATCGTGGCGCCTGGGGCGTGGTGATTGTGTCGCGTTCTGTCGCCATGCCTAATACGGTTGGCGTGCCGGCCGTCGGTGTAATATCACATTCTGGCCCCAGGCATTCAGATGCCCGGGCCTGGCCGCCCCCACATACCATTACCAGGGACGTTAAAATAACAAATCTTACTTTCATAATACGAATCATATCACAAAAGCACATCTTTTTAAAACACAAAATGCGGCTTTTTCGATTCGATTGGCCGAATCGAATGTTTTTTACCCCCGCAAAAAACAAATCAGAATCGGTTTTTTATGCAAATCCGAATCATTTTATGGGCAAAATAATAAAAAAATGAAAAAAAATTAAAGAAATTTATCAGGTAAAAAATCCCGGAAAACCGGCGATTTTTCCTAATTCTAAGAAGATTTTCAAATTTTTTTTAAATTATTTTCGAATTATCGCTTGACTTTTTCCAAGTTTGACCGCATACTGTGCCGGCAATCAAGTTGAGAGCAAACGAAAAAAAAGAAAACGAAAGCTCCCAACCCCTGAGATAAAGCGGTTTAACTGGAAGAAAAAATCTGGATTAAGTCCGCAAACATTGTGAATAAAAGCAGCTCATCAAAATTCAAGAAGGGATGTGCAGACAGTTGAATTTGGGAATATCCAAACTTTGACTAAGTCAAAAGTGCATATCCTAGACAGGTAGTAGGTTTACATATTAAACCTCGTTAAAAACTTGTCTTGCGAATTATATATATGTAAAGACGAACTGATATAATGTCAGTGTTGTTTATATGCACGGGACTTAAACCACAAGTTTTTTAGAACTTGAGAGTTTGATCCTGGCTCAGAACGAACGCTGGCGGCAGGTCTTAGGCATGCAAGTCGAACGGGTGAAGCAGAGCTTGCTCTGTGGATCTAGTGGCGCACGAGTGAGTAACGCGTGGGAAACTGCCCACTACTGGGGAATAACGTTTGGAAACGAACGCTAATACCGCATACGCCGGAAACGGGAAAGATTTATCGGTGGTGGATGTGCCCGCGTTGGATTAGCTTGTTGGTGGGGTAACGGCCTACCAAGGCGATGATCCATAGCTGGTCTGAGAGGACGATCAGCCACGCTGGAACTGAGACACGGTCCAGACTCCTACGGGAGGCAGCAGCTAAGAATATTGGGCAATGGAGGAAACTCTGACCCAGCCATGCCGCGTGAATGAAGAAGGCCTTCGGGTTGTAAAGTTCTTTTAGTCGTGAAGATGATGACAGTAGCGACAGAAAAAGCACCGGCTAACTTCGTGCCAGCAGCCGCGGTAATACGAAGGGTGCAAGCGTTGTTCGGATTTACTGGGCGTAAAGCGTCCGTAGGTGGTTTGTTAAGTCAGGGGTGAAATCCCGGGGCCCAACCCCGGAACTGCCTTTGATACTGGCAAGCTGGAGCGTGATAGAGGAAGATGGAACATCTGGTGTAGGGGTGAAATCCGTAGATATCAGATAGAACACCAATGGCGAAGGCAGTCTTCTGGATCATCGCTGACACTGAGGGACGAAAGCGTGGGTAGCAAACAGAATTAGATACTCTGGTAGTCCACGCCCTAAACGATGCATGCTTGTTGTTGGTTTCCTTCGGGGGATCAGTGACGTAGCTAACGCGTTAAGCATGCCGCCTGGGGAGTACGATCGCAAGATTAAAACTTAAAGGAATTGACGGGGACCCGCACAAGCGGTGGAGTATGTTGTTTAATTCGATGCTACGCGAGAAACCTTACCGACCCTTGACATCTTGGTCGCGACTTCCAGAGATGGTTGTCTTCAATTCGGTTGGACCAAAGACAGATGCTGCATGGCTGTCGTCAGCTCGTGTCGTGAGATGTTAGGTTAAGTCCTGCAACGAGCGCAACCCACGCCCTATGTTGCCAGCGGGTAATGCCGGGAACTCTTAGGGGACTGCCCGCGTCAAGCGGGAGGAAGGTGTGGATGACGTCAAGTCATCATGGTTCTTACGGGTCGGGCTACAAACGTACTACAATGGCGTCAACAATGGGTCGCAATGCCGCAAGGCAAAGCCAATCCTTAAAAGACGTCTCAGTTCGGATTGTCCTCTGCAACTCGAGGGCATGAAGCTGGAATCGCTAGTAATCGCTGATCAGAATGCAGCGGTGAATACGTTCCCGGGTCTTGTACACACCGCCTGTCAAACCATGAGAGTCGATTTCACCCGAAGTCGGTAGTTTAACGTAAGAGGACGCCGCCTACGGTGGGGTTGGTGATTGGGGTTAAGTCATAACAAGGTAGCAGTACCGGAAGGTGCGGCTGGATCACCTCCTTTATAGAGAATACCGTTTACACGAAAACGGTCAAATCCGAATGCGACTGTCTGAATATCTCTTTTTGAAACGAGTGTTTTTCTGCTGGGTCAGTAGTTCAGTTGGTTAGAATGCCGCTCTGATACAGCGGAGGTCGAAGATTCGAGTTCTTCCTGACCCACCACTTAGTTTGATGAGGTTGGAATCAAAAACATCTTTGTGTTTTTGATTCCAGATATTTCGATAAATATCTTCGGAATCTGCTTTTATTAGCAAACATTGTAAATCGGTTTTTAATGTCGTAAATCAAGAAATTGATTTATTGAACATCGTAATCTCAAAAATCTTTCTAAATAGAGTAATCACGAAAGTGATAATTCAATTAGAGAAGCAAGAATCAACTTAAATGCTTAAAAACTCATTAAGTTCTTTTTAATGTTTGAAGACTTTCTCTTCAAGCATAAGATAAAAAGTAACAAAGGGTGTTTAGTGGATGCCTTGGCAATCAGAGGCGATGAAGGACGTGAAAGACTGCGATAAGTCCGGGTGAGGCGTCAATATCCTTTGACCCCGGAATTTCCGAATGGGGAAACCCAATCCTTTATGGATTATCTTTGACTGAATACATAGGTCAAAGAAGCAAACGCGGAGAAGTGAAACATCTCAGTACCCGCAGGAAAAGAAAGCAACAGCGATTCCCTTAGTAGTGGCGAGCGAAACGGGACCAGCCCAGTGGCCGAGATTTTAGTTAGCAAAATGTGATGGAAAGCACAGCGATAATAGGTGATAGCCCTGTATGCGAAAGCTAGTTTCTTGGTCCAAGAGTAGAGCCGGACACGTGAAATCCGGTTTGAATATGGGGGGACCTTCCCCCAAGGCTAAATACTCCTGATTGACCGATAGTGAACAAGTACCGTGAGGGAAAGGTGAAAAGAACCCCGAAGGGGGAGTGAAATAGACACTGAAACTGAATACCTACAAGCTGTCAGAGCCGGTTTTCCGGTGATGGCGTACCTTTTGTATAATGAGCCAACGAGTTATTATTGCATGCAAGCCTAAGCCGTTAGGTGTAAGCGAAGGGAAACCGAGTCTGAATAGGGCGAATTGAGTATGCAGTAATAGACCCGAAGCGGGGTGATCTAGGTATGAGCAGGCTGAAGGCGGCGTAACAGTCGCTGGAGGGCCGAACGCACCAATATGGCAACATTGGGCGATGACTTGTGTCTAGGGGTGAAAAGCCAATCGAACCCCGTTATAGCTGGTTCTCCGCGAAAACTATAGAGGTAGTGTCTCATGTGTTCGTTGTTGGGGGTAAAGCACTGAAATGGCTAGGGGGAGTAAAATCTTACCAACCCATATCAAACTCTGAATACCAACAAATTATAGCATGGGAAACAGTCCATCGGTGCTAAGGTCGGTGGACGAGAGGGCAACAGCCCAGACCGCCAACTAAGGTCCCCAAATAATGATTAAGTGGGAAAGTGAGTCGAGATTCCAAAACAACCAGGATGTTGGCTTGGAAGCAGCCATCGTTTAAAGAAAGCGTAATAGCTCACTGGTCTATTAGAGTTTCGGCAACGAAAATGTAACGGGGCTAAAATCATTTACCGAAGTTGCGGGTGTCACGTAAGTGGCGCGGTAGCGGAGCATTCTGTAAGCCTGCGAAGCGGAAGGCGCGAGCCACCGTGGAGGTATCAGAAGAGCGAATGTTGGCATGAGTAGCAGCTAATCAAGGTGAGAAACCTTGACGCCGTAAGAGCAAGGGTTCCTATCCAATGTTAATCAGGGTAGGGTGAGTCGACCCCTAAGGCGAGGCCGAAAGGCGTAGTCGATGGGAACACGGTTAATATTCCGTGACCTGCGTGAGAGTGACGAATTCCGTAAATTGTGTCGCCTTATTGGATTGGTGGCGCAGTGAAGGGGTTCCAGGAAATAGCCCACGCGTATAGATCGTACCCAGAACCAACACAGGTGCTCGAGTCGAGTAGACTAAGGCGGTTGAGAGAACTATGTTGAAGGAACTAGGCAAAATGCATCCGTAACTTCGGGATAAGGATGACCTGTTTCAAGGCAACTTTAATCAGGTGACACAAACCAGGTGGGGGCGACTGTTTACTTAAAACCCAGGTCTCTGCTAAATCGTATAAGATGACGTATAGGGACTGACGCCTGCCCAGTGCTGGAAGGTTAAGCTGAGGTGTGCAAGCACTGATGTGAAGCCCCAGTAAACGGCGGCCGTAACTCTAACGGTCCTAAGGTAGCGAAATTCCTTGTCGGGTAAGTTCCGACCCGCATGAATGGCGTAACGATCTCCACACTGTCTCCAACATAGACTCAGCGAAATTGAATTCTCGGTGAAAATGCCGGGTACCCGCAGCTAGACGGAAAGACCCTATGAAGCTTTACTGCAGTTTCGTACTGGCACTAGGGCACACTTGCGTAGGATAGGTGGGACGCTTTGAAGTGTGGATCTTGGTTCACATGGAGCGGTTGGTGAAATACCACCCTGGTGTGTTTTAGTGTCTAACCCGCGTTCTTGAAGCAGGGCGGGGGACAGTGCGTGATGGGCAGTTTGACTGGGGTGGTCGCCTCCCAAATCGTACCGGAGGCGCGCGAAGGTTTGCTCAGGCTGGTCGGAAATCAGCCGGTGAGTGCAATGGCAAAAGCAAGCCTGACTGCAAGGGGGACACCCCGAGCAGAGACGAAAGTCGGTCATAGTGACCCGGTGGCTCCGCATGGAAGGGCCATCGCACACGGATAAAAGCTACTCTAGGGATAACAGGCTGATGCTACCCAAGCGTCCATAGCGACGGTAGTGTTTGGCACCTCGATGTCGACTCATCGCATCCTGGGGCTGGAGCAGGTCCCAAGGGTATGGCTGTTCGCCATTTAAAGCGGTACGTGAGTTGGGTTAATAACGTCGTGAGACAGTTAGGTCCCTATCTACTGTGGGCGTTGGATATTTGAGCGAACTTGACCTTAGTACGAGAGGACCGGGTCGAACGAACCTCTGGTGTACCTGTTGTCGCGCCAGCGGCACCGCAGGGTAGCTATGTTCGGAACAGATAACCGCTGAAAGCATCTAAGCGGGAAGCTGGTCGCAAGATAAGATATCCCCATGAGTTCAGTTCTAGACTAGGACATTGATAGGTGGCGTGTGTAAGCCCTGTGAGGGGTTCAGCTTAGCCATACTAATCGAACCATTGACTTTTTATCTTATCGTTTGATTTTATCAAACGAATGCTTGAAGAGAACGTTGACAATTGATTCTGAAATTGTTATTATGATGTTCGCTGGATTTATTCTGGTGATTATTGAGCGGGAGCCACCCTCTGTTCCATTCCGAACCAGACAGGGAAACCCCGTATCGCCGATGGTACTTTGGCTTAAGCCACGGAAGAGTAGGTCGTCGCCAGAGTAAATCCAGTTTCTGACATTAAAAACCGAATAAATTTTAAATCTCCAAATTTTATTTTATCAGCTTTTTTATTTTCGCGATTGCGAATGGTGTTTTGTGTTTGTTTAACTGTAACCAAACAAGAGGTGGAAAATGACAAAAAAACACAAGAACGGCGGCGTAATGTTGTATGCAGACTATGTTGTGCCGATATATAACCTGAATACGGATATGCGTTATTTGACGACGTATGAGAATGATGAATTGTATGTTGATGTCTGGGCGGTAAAGGCCACATTAAAACAGGAATATGAGTCAATGAAGACATCACTGCAGCGTGCCGAGAAAAATTATACATCGGCCCTGGAAAATGCACCTGATAACGAAAATGTCAGACAGAAGATGTTAGAAGCCAAATCAGTGCGTGAATTATTTATTAATCCAGAAAACCATAATGTTGTAGACAGCGATTTAAAGTTAGCGGTTGCACATCACCTGCGTGTGCGCCAGATGAAGACAGACCTGGATCACGCTAAATACCTACTGGGCTTTTCAATGTTTTCATGCTTTAAGGATGCCATGCGCTAAATTGACCGAACCCGATTGTGATTTAAAGTGTATAGCAAATGTAGTCACAATGGTCGGTGAAGTCGAAGAATAATAATCCTATCGCCCCACTTGCTGGGGCGTTTTTTGTCGATGGAAACAAGCCCCATAATATGATATACTTATCCCCCCACAGAAAGGATTTTGGAAATGAACAAAAAGAATATTATGGCGGCGATTATGCTGGGGAATATGCTGGCATGCATACATGACAGTTTGTCAGTTGCAAATATAGTGGATTTGCACAGATTATTAGCCGAACATGGCCGTGCAGATAAAATCATGCAAAAGAAAAAAATCAGCAATTTTACCAAACAGCGCTAATGCGATGCGCGCTGCATATCGGTGCTGTGCAGTGTCGGTTTTTTTATGTATCCCGCACAGTATGTGATATAATTACCTTATGAAAAAATTTGACCGCAAAGTTCATAAAACAATGGGCAGTATCCCGCCGGCCCTGATGCCGCGTATCGCTGATATGGATGCGGCCACCGCAACGACCGTCTTTAATGATGCCATAACAAAAATCGCCCGTGATTTTCATGCCGCCCTGGTCGCGGATAAACGGCCCGAGGATATAAAACTGATGTCAGCGGAAATCTTTGGCATGCCGGTGACTTTGGACTATATCGCAAGTGGATCTGTCGGCAGTGTATATAAGATTCAGATTGGTGACCGCGTATTCGCATTAAAGATAAACAGAAATTCATCGACCGGCGAATTGGGTGTTATGCCACGCCAATCACGTGCCCGCAATCTGGTAAATAAAATGTATATGGGTGCGATGTTTGAGCATAATGGTCGGAAATATTCATGGGTGCTGTCGGACTATATTGCGCATGATCGCGAGAATAGTTTTGCCCGCGCGATGGAAAAATTATTTTATGCATATTTAACCAAGGGCGTAAATATCGTGGACGCACATTCGAATAACTTTATCGATGGTAAATTGATAGACCAGGCATCATTTACCAACCGCACGGGCAAGATTGATGATATAAAGAAGCTGTCGCGGGTAGAGGTGGACAAGGTTAAAAAGCTGGTCTATTACATCAAGACAGACAACGTGCCGGAATTTCAGAAATTGATAACAAAGCTCGCAAAAACAAATCCGGCGGTTGTAAATTATATGTTCTTTGCAATGAAGTTTGGCAAGAGTCCGATATTCGGCCCCGGCAAGACAGACCCGTTTTCGGTAAAAATAAGAAAATTTGAGTCAATTGTAAATGATGTTCGGCGCGACGGCATAGCGCAAAACGCCACAATGTTAAAGTCGGATACATCCCGCGGGATATAAAAAATTCTGAATTTAAAATAGTCCCGGCCTAGACTTTTGGAAAATAGTCTTTATAATTTTGATCATGAAAAAGAAGAAGCATGAGAGCAAGTCAAAGTTAGATCATATGATCTATCCGATCATACGTAGAATGCGCGGCATTTTTCGCGCGGCCACGGGGCCCCGTCTGCGTATTGCATATTGGCGCGAAAATAATATTATATCGCGCGCAGATCGCGACGATTGGGAATATCGCCTGTCGGCCGATGATGTTATTGCGCGTCGCATTCCGGCACGTGTGGCCGGCCGCATTGCCCAGGCGAAAGTATTCTGTAAATTTGCCGCTGAACGCGGCTTGGATTGCTATATTGTATGTTGTGCGGATTATTATGATTGGTTGGATGCGTCCCGTGGTGCAGACATAAAAATTCGTGGTCGTGTTATGATGGCAATTAATGTTGGTGGACACCTGCGTTTGTTTGATGGATTGACCGGACCATGGCCTGTTTGGTATGACGCGGCGGTGCGGCCGGGTAATTTTGTAAAGGCATTACGCTTTCAGTTGCCGTATTTAATTTGCGCGATTGTGCCGGTGGCCGATTTTGCAAATTGCGACAGTTATGCAAAGATGCGCAATTTATACGCCAGTGGTGATATGAATAATCCAGAATTTACAATCAAACCGGAGATATAAGAAATGATAATGATATATTCATTAAACAAAGATTGGACATGGTATGGACCAAAATATTATGAGGTTTCTTATGATATCCAGACAGCACCACGGGCCTTGCAAATGGTGTTTCGTGGTTTGCATGTTAAATCAATATTTGATTTTTCAATAACAGGCATACCGTATGGTAAAACCTATTATTCCTGTACACGTAATTATAATGCCCGATAGTAATGCATGATTTAATTTCAAATATCGACAGATTGCATACAACCGACATGGGGGGCGGGCGCATCGTGCGGAATTTGAATCTGGCGATGGATACAGATGTGATCACGTTGTGTCGCGACATGATTTTATCGCCAAATGCGTGCATGAAACGTCGGGGCAAGAATTACTATGTTACGTCGCGCGGTTGCATAATCACAATAAACACCATGTCTTTTACGGTTATTACCGCACATCCGGAAAAACGATAATTTTTTTGTTGTAAATGGAAATAAGTGTATTATACTAAATCAAAAATTTGTACAATGGTGTAAAAATGAATCTAGTTATTAAAATGCCGCAATTGGAATGCAAAGATTGTCGTTTGATTGGTGGGCCGTGCAATCCTGAACAGTGTCCAGAGGTTGTTGCCGGCTTTTCCGCATTTGACGTATATGGCAAAGAATGTCGTTTTCGTGTTTTGCATGCTGTGGCACGTGCAAGATAAATAAAAAGAGGATATGTTTATGAAAAATAAAATGCTGATGATTGTAATGATGGCGCTGATGCCGGTTGTGGCGATGGCGTCTGATATGCGTCCTGCGGGCGGATATTATGAAACACGCAGTGCCAGTTGTGATATGGCCGCGATGCAAAATACATTGGATAATGCGACCGCTGACCGTCGTGCGGTAATAACCGTTGTAAAGTGCAATCCACGCCCGGCAGCGCGCACAGTGGTTGCACGTCCCGCGGCGGCATCGGCGTATGTTGGCGATGTATGTATTGATTGCGTGGTGCCAATTGAACGCGTGGTTAGTCGTCGCACATATGTTGAAGAAACAGTGCAGCAATATCGTCCTGTGGTTGCATATGTGCCGGCTGGTCGCTATACCCGCACACGTCGCGTATGTAATGAATGTGATATGTAATAAACATTGACCCGCATATTGCGGGTTGTTTTTTTAGTGCAAATGATATAAAATATAAAACGCATAGATTTGAAATATGCTGGGCTTGAACACCCATAACTCATCGGCGTCTGGGACAGGATTACTGTACGGACGAAAAACTCCAATCCGTTGGTTGGAGTGTGTGGAATATATTGAATAACACACGCTATTTTCCGGTGATTATAGTGTTCAAGCTCCAGCCATCTGATCATCAGATGGCTTTTTAGTATAACGGGGGTATTGAATGCGTTTTGTGTTTATTGCATTGTTGATGTTGTGGGGTGCTGGTGCCGCGTGGGCTGACGATTTCTGCCTGCCGGGGTATATCGATGTATCAGAAGATAATAGTCATGATTGCAGAATTATTTGTCCGTGCGGCACTTATTTGGCCCATGCAAATGATGCGCAGTGCACGAATGTTGGTCCGGAATATTGGGCGTCGATATCAACGATTGTTCAGGGTGATGTTGGTGTGCGCAATCGATGCCCTGATGGACTGTTGACACGCGGATACGGTTTCGGTGCGGACGAAGAATCAGATTGTGGTCGTACATTGCGTATTGGGGATAATATATTTTATTTATCAGCCGCGCGTATATCAACGCCAGGTCTGACATTTATGCACAGTGGTAATCGGTATTATGCCGGTGCAACAGATATGTCTGTTAATGCGGGGGATGATATATTGCATACTCTGAATGTTAAAGACAAAGATCGGAATAGATATTTTATATATGATACCACGATGAAAGAAAAAGTAATGGCGATGCATACCGTATTTGACCCGGCAGATTATGTAATAAAGGGGGGCAAAATTATATCTGCGAATCCGAATGTGTATATAGAGAGTACTGGCACCCAATATATAGATACGCATGCCAAAGGCAATTCCCGTCACAGATACGTTTTGGATTATCAATTCACAGCGCCTATGACATCAGGCTTTTGGGGAACACGCAGTGTCCCAGAATATAATGCAGAGGGGATATTGTCATATACTTGGCAAGGTTCTACGGCTTTGGGCGGGTCAACAGTATTATATTTTAGACCGCATGGTTCCAGTTTGAGAAGCGCTAGTTTTGCAGGTGCCAATAATTTGGAACGTGCACGTCTTGAAATAAATCTGACGAATGGTTTTGTTCGCTATAACAATATTGAGAAAAATATAGGTGTATATTCCGAAGAATGGGAATCAGAATACAATATGGCTCTCTTTGTTGCTATTATTGGTGGTGTCCCACATAGAACAAAGCAGTTAGTAAAAATTTATTCTTACCAGGTCTATGATGCCGATGGTAAATTAATAATGCATCTGGTTCCTGTGCCGTGTGGATTACAGATTGGCAATGTACAAATTCCCCGAACCGGCATGTGGGATATTGTAACGCAAACATATTATCCAAATGCCGGTGATGGATTCTTTTTATATGGCAAAGATGAATAATGCGTTTATATATTCACACCCAGAAAGTGTCGTGCGGCGCCGCCGATAAAAAATGATACGATTGCAACACCAAAACATATGGCCAACATTTCTGTAAAGCGTTTTATAAACGGTCGGCCCGTATCCCGTCCGATCGCGCAATTAAATCCGAATATAATAAGCGCCGCAATCAGCCCCATCATGGTCAGCGCCCAAAACTTATTCGCAATAACCGTGTATGGAAATATTAACATTGCGCTGGTGCCGACATACATAATGCCGGTGTACATTGCGGCGCGCAGGGCATGCGGATTATTTTCGCACCGCTCTGCCTGATAATTTGCGGCGGCCATGGACAGACTGGCCGCGACGGCGGCAATCAGTCCGGTCATAACGATAATGCGGCGACTGTCGATCGCAAATGTTAATCCTGCGATAATTCCACCCAGTTCCACCAACGCATCATGCATCCCCAGAACCAGTGCCCGTACAAATTTAAAACTTTTTTTCCTTTTCATGACAACGATGTTAGCATTGCGTGAAGTTCATTACCCCAAGATTGATATCCTGATATTTTTTGCTATTATGCATTGTATGAGATTGTCACAGGATTTTTATTGTCGCGCGCCAATGGATGTTGCCCGGGATTTGGTCGGGGCATATTTATGTCGTGTCACCGATGATGGAAAATTAATTCGGGCGCGCATCGCCGAACTGGAATTATACACTGAGCAAGAGCGTGGTTGTCACGCCTATGCGGGACCCACTGCGCGCAATGATGCCATGTTTATGCGTGGTGGTCATGCGTATGTCTATTTATGCTATGGCCTGCATAATATGTTAAATATCGTGGTGGGGGAATCTGGCTATGCGGCGGCGGTGTTGATACGTGCGCTGGAATTGCCATCGTGTACGGGGCCGGGGCGTTTAACAAAGGTACTTGGGGTATCGCGCGCAGATAACAAGATGGATTTAACGTCGCCAAATTCAACCATGTGGATAGAGGCCCGTGACACCACACCAAAAATAATATCCGGCCCGCGCATCGGAATTGACTATGCGGGTCGGGATGCCGAATTGCCGTGGCGGTTTGGTATCAAGGATAGTTGTTTTATCAGTCGGCCGTTTTAATTGATTTCAACCGCGCCCGCGCGTGCGATTGTTGTCTTGTCCCCGTCCAATACGACAACGGTGCTGGGTTGGCCGCCCATCGGTTGATATGCATTGTCAATCACAATAATGTCTGGAAAGGTTTTTCTTATCTCGGCCGCGGATTGCATTGGCGGCATACCGGAGATATTTGCAGATGATGTGGCCAGACAGTGGCCATCCACCACCGCGCATAAATCTTGGAATGGGCGATATGCGGGTACGCGCACGCCACCGAATACGAAAGTGTCGCTGCCCCCAACCGGTACGCCGATGGTCAACGCCCCCGGCCAGTATTTGTTTGCCAGTTCAAATGCGCGCGGCGGGTATCCTGTCATATATGGACGAATGTGCGCCACGCTGTCCGACATTATGATCAGATGTTTTTCATGCGGCCGACGTTTTATTTCAAACAGTGCCGCCGCCCCCGCGCGCGTTGGCAATGCCCCCAATCCCCATACTGTATCGGTTGGGAACGCAATAACGCCGCCGGCCGCCAGATGCGCATTTAAATATTTCACAAAATCCAAATCGTTTAAGTCTGTTTTCATAATTAAAAACTGTAATTTACGGCAAGGCCTGTAAAGTTAAATCCGCGATTAACCTCTGTAAAATCTCCGTTAGAAAAGTGCAGTGTGAAAAATTCCGCCCGCCATGCGTCAGATATACTTTTCCCGACAAAGAACTTTTCCCCGAATACCAGGCGACTGGCCACATATCGATCATGTGAATCGCGCATGTATGGGCCAACGCCACCGCCAATATAAAAACCGCACCAGTGTAATGGTACCACATCCCATGAAATTCCCACGCCCAAGAATGATAATCCGCGTCCGGATTCATATCCGATGTTTTGCACGACGTTAAAATTCTGGCGCGCCGGCAATCGAAACAGTGTCATTGGTTGGCTGTACTGGGCCATGATCATTGTTTGTGGCAATATATCCCAATCGAATGGGTTAACCAGTTTAAACAGACTGCCCGGGCCGGTACTTTGTCCGGCGTATAATGTGATCGCATTGTCGTGATTTGCGCCAAACATTGGATTTTGTGTCGCCATCGCCGGCGTTGCAATTAATGATAACAGACATATATACTTTTTCATGGGAATCAGTATACATTAAATTTCGCTGTTGTTCAAATAAAGTTGATTGTGTTTGAATTTTTTCTTATGATAAATTCGTTAATGTTATAACAAGGGGAAAAATATGAAAAAAATAATTATGGTCAGTTTGGGTGCAATTCTGGTTGCGACATCTGCGAATGCGGGATTGTTGGAATCATTGGGGCTGGTCAAGAAATCAGAGCCTGCCACATTGGAAGAGGCATGTGATACCGCCGAAATTAAGAAAGTGTGTCCAGAGGTTGTCTTGGGTACCAAAACGATACCGGAATGTTTGTCCGAAAATGTAAAGTCGTTGTCGTCCAAGTGCGCAACGTTCGTAAAGAAATCAATTGCGGATAAAAAAGATGCCGCCATCGCCAAGGTAGCTTCGGTGAAGGCCGATCTGAATGACAAGGCGACAAATGCCCAGCAAGAAAGAAATACAAAGGGGGCCGAGGCCAAAGAGGCGCTTTCCGCCAAGGTTGATGCGGTAAAATCTGATATCGCCGCCAAGAAAGCCGCCGCCGAAGACAAGGTTGCCGCGGACAAGGCCGCCGCATCCGCCAAAAAGGCTGAGGTAAAGGCCGCCGGCCAAGAAATTGCCAATGCGGTTCGTGAAACGGGTGCCGCCGCAAAAGACACCGGCAAGGCAATCAAAGAAATGTTTTAAAAAATTCCCCGCGGACGCGGGGAATTTTTTTGTGTTTGACTTTCTGTGTGGTGGGCGATCCGGTAAATGCCGCTGGCTTTAACTCTTTACAGACCTTGTGAAAAATGCTATAATTATCACAGCTTGACGTAAGAATGCGCATTCCTACGTCGTATAAGTGGTAGGTTTCCGGCAAAATCCGGATACAGGGAGAAATACATGAAAAACCGTAATTTCGGGGAAGTTTGCAAAAATGTAGTCGGCACAATGTTTTTATTGGCGGGTGCCGGTTTTGTGTGTTCGACGTTGTTGTCGATGCGCGCAGTATTCGCAGATCCGATTGCGCCGACCGCCGGGCCAACCACATCGGTCCAGTCCCCGCGTGGCGCCGGGGCGACATCCGCCCGTACGTCAAATCGTGCCACCACATCGCGTGGAACGGCCACGTCCACGGTTGCGCGCACCGCAACAAGTGGCGCAACGCGCAGTGTATCCGGACGCAGTGCCGTCACGTCGCGTGCCACAACCAATGCCGGCGCGTCACGTGCCACAACAACATCGCGCGGTGTTGCGTCGCGTACATCACCGACCCGCACGGCCCAGCCGTCGCGTGGCGTCGTTGCGCGTACGGCAACGAATTCAAATGCCCGCGTGTCGGTCAGTGGTAATATAATTCGTGGCAGTCGTACAAACACAACAACGTCTGGCAATTCATACACATATTTGTCCAGTGCACTGTACACCGGCAATTATTCAAATATTATTGATTCTACAACCGGTTTGATATCGGCCGATGCATATAATAACTGTATGGAATCATACTATGCGTGCATGGATGAAATCTGTACCGCCCGTAACGCGGCCCAGCGTCGCTGTGCATGCGCCGGTCGTGTAAAGGCATTTGCAGAGGCGGAAACAGCCCTGGAATCTGCCAACGAAGAATTGATCAAGGTGTCAGGTGAACTGGCGTTGCTGGTTGCGACCAAGGGCAAAGATGTAAGCCAGGCGTTTCAGTTAACCGATGCTGAAAAAGTTATGAACTGTGTTTCATGGCAGGAAACAACCAATCAATATGGTGTTGGTTCAACCCAGGCCATCGAATGGTGTAACGCACATGGAATTTATGGCAGCAATGGCACCGCATTAACCAGCTGTGCAAAGCCGTCATATTGTTCTACGTCTGGAAATAATTTCGGATTTGATATTGCAAACATCGACGGCGATGGCAGTGATATTCTGGCGTCCCTGCAATCATGGGCCAATGCCAAGGAACAGACCCTGACCATCGTTCAAAACGATAATAATAATCTGTTAAGTGCATTTGATACGTTGTCCAATGTCGTATCCAATATGTCCGGTTTGACAGGTTCTTTGTCCAGTACGGATAATTTAAAAGATTCACTGGCCGAAACATGGGGATATGAACTGTTTGAATACGCGCATAACAATGTTTGCAACCGCGTATTGGATTCCTGCTTTAATGGAATATACGAGGCTTGCGGCACACCGCCATCCAGTGCGAACAAGTGCACAAATGGTTCGAGCCAGTGTCCATATAATTATAACAGCAAGATTTCCGTATCGAATACCGGCACGTACGAGCTGAACTTCGTCACCGGCAACAGTGGCTATACATCATCGAACAGCGCGTCGTGCTTTGGATACACATCCACATCGGGTGACCCGTATTCCAACCTGCGTGGTCCGGTGGCTGATGCCCGTCGCAGTATTTTGCAAAAGTATGCGCTGGATGCAAATGCAGATTGTGATGCATATGGCGAACAGCTGCGTACGGCGGCCCAGAATATCGGCTATCAAAAGGTTGCCGCGCAACAGGCCTTGCAGAAAAAGCGCCTGGAATTTGCCCAGGAAGAAGAAAATGCGATTGCGTCTAATTACAGCAGTGCAATCAGCAACTTTAACGAATGCTTGTCCGAATTGTATGATTGCTATACGACCCAGGAAACAGCAAATACATCCTGGAGTACGTCACGCATCAAAACATATTGTTCACAGGTGGCAAACGCACCGCATTGTTATGAACAGATGATCTGTGGCGCCCCGAACAGCACACTGCAGGCTGTGATTGATAAGGATGATAGTGAAGATGGTTGCAGCAGCACTAATAACACCACGGACTATGAAACAAATAAATGCCGCAACATTATAACGATAAGCGAAATCTTGAGTGGTTCGTATGCCAGTGGCGCCGCCGCAACATCGTCCAAGGGTATGCGCGAGGCGTGCCTGCAACGCAACGGTATCGAAGGTGTGCGTAATTGGAAAACAACATCTTCGGAAACCACTGCCTGGAAGGCGACCGCGGAGCAGTGCACCGCCGCCGGATTGGATTTTGACTCTGTGAACGAGGTTTGTGTTCGCAAGGTGGCCGACTAAAAAAGACTGCATATGCATCAATCCCCCGATATCGTTCGGGGGATTTTTTAATATATAAAATACAGTTTTGTATAAATTTTTATGCAAAATGCTTGACAATCGTGCGAAATCATATATTATTTGCATAAACTTTTAGACAAAGTGTTAATAAACAACAATAAACAAGAGAAAGAATATGAGCGATTTTGCAATCTTTCAGACCGGCGGTAAACAGTATCGTGTAAAGGTTGGCGATACGATCAAGGTTGAAAAACTGAATGCCGACGGCACTGTTGAATTTGACCAGGTTTTGATGGCGGGCGATAAAATCGGTACTCCGTTTGTTGCCGGTGCCAAAGTTATGGCCACGGTCGTTGAACAGAAACGCGCTGATAAAATCTTGGTGTTCAAGAAAAAACGTCGTCAGAACTATCGTCGTACGGCGGGACATCGTCAGTATATCACCGTTTTGAAAATCACAGAGATTAAAGGCTAATTTCTGTCACGGAAATTAAAGGAGCGAATTTATGGCACATAAGAAAGCAGGTTCCGCATCAGCGAACGGACGCGACTCGGCCGGACGTCGGTTGGGTGTAAAAAAATCCGGTGGTGCGCAGGTTATCCCGGGTAATATCATCATTCGCCAGCGTGGCACAGCCGTGCATCCGGGCTTGAATGTTGGTATGGGCAAAGACCATACATTGTTTGCGAAAATCGCAGGCGTCGTAAAGTTTAAAAAGGGCAACGGCGACCGCAAAACGGTTCACGTTATCCCAGAAGACGAAGCGAAATAATATAAAACCCGCCACATGGCGGGTTTTATTATCAAAAACAGAAAGAACAGGATAAAATATGAACAATTCTTTACAGACAAAAATTATATCGGCGATTGCATCGGGGCGCGTATTAAAAAGCACGGACCAGGATCTGATGTTTTATCATGTAATTGATCATACGGGGCGCACGATTGTTCAATTGACGGTTCCGTTCAGTGGCCTTGGTGGACATGGTGTTATATACAATGGTTCCCAGGTTTTATATGTAAACTGGCGGCCGGAATATGATTTCATAGATTTGCCCGGGGCCGAAAAAGCGCGTGCGACCAAGGCCTGGATCCGGTCGTTCGTAATTGCATGTGATCGCAAGATACAAAAGCAAATAATGATGTCTGGAAATAATCGTCGCACAAAATAAAATTTGCATGGGGTAAAATCATGGACAATTCTTTGAAGCAAAAAATTAAAAATACAATTGAATCCAGCACCATTGTTAGAACAGGTGGCGATATGGGTCGAATTTTTTATCATGTTATTGGTCGTGATGGAAATATTATCGGGGAACTGTCTGAACCGGTGGGTGGGTTTGGTTATTATCGGGTTTTGATAAACGGGGTTGAACCCATCCAGGTCCAGTGGCGCCCAGAATATCCGTATTTAGGAAATGCAATATCTGATATCCGGGCGGCCCATGCGGACGTATCAGAATTACTGGACGTGTGTAAACATAAGATTGCATTACAATCACAACGTACCAAATAAAAAATCCTGCATCTGCGGGATTTTTTATAGCGAAAGAATTATCAGTGTCCAGAGTAGGCGTGTATTTCTGTTGTTCCCGCGCAGTTGGTGTGTCGGTGATCCGCTATATCTCATTTTTTGCCTAATAAAAAGGGTCCTTTCTTTTCGAATATATGTTAGAAAAAAATACCCCATAAATCCAGTGTTTTTTATGTGCTAACTATGCCTAATCCAAACCACCCTTTTTGTTAGGCAGAGGAGAAAGAATGCGCAAATTATTAATTTTATTGGGTTTTGTGGGCTGTTTGTTTTGTAATTCTGCGCGCGCCGCCGAAATGGTTAATGTAGAATACATCCACCTGTTGATTGAACAAAAATGGGGCATAACTGTACCGTACAATCCATCTGTCACGAACCCAAAGGTTGCGGCAAATATGGAATACTTGCTGGGGATGGTGGATATCACGAATAAAAGACTAAACGGCACTGCGACCACGGATTACCTGCACAGTGAATATGCCACACAGTACGCGGCCGATACCGTCGCGGCAAATGATGCTGTTTCACGATTGATAGTCGATTGGTCGCCAAAGTTTTTTGTGACAACAACGTCAACCACATCCAGTTTTAGCTTTAAAATGTCTGCGCGTGGTACGTTTATGATTGATTGGGGTGACGGCACACGCGATATAATCAAGCGTACCGACACAAGTGAAACAACATATAGTCACACATACAGCGCCGCCGGTGCCCGCACCATCGGTATTGGCGGACGCGCCATGGAATACAACACGAAACCTGCTATCGCCGCGATATCATTTTGGAGCAATACCAATGTTGCAGGGATATCAGGGGCCCTTGGGGCGATATTTTCAACAATTGGCGATGGGGCGCAAAGTGGCCAACAGCCAAGATTTTATAGAACATTTTCTGGATGCAGCAACCTTTCCGGTTCGATCCCGGAAAACCTGTTTGCGGGGATATCTGGTGCGCCGGCATCAAGTATGTTCTGTGGCACGTTTTCTAGCTGCCGCGGTCTGACGGGTCCGATTCCGGAAAACCTGTTTGCGGGGATATCTGGTGCGCCAGCATCAAGTATGTTCTATGGCACGTTTTCTAGCTGCCGCGGTCTGACGGGTCCGATTCCGGAAAACCTGTTTGCGGGGATATCTGGCAAACCGGAATGGTATATGTTCAAAGAAACATTTTCCGGATGCAGCGGCCTTACTGGTTCGATCCCGGAAAAGTTATTTGCAAGGATATCTGGTGCCCCGGCGATGGGTATGTTCCATAAAACATTTTCTGGATGCAGCAATCTTTCTGGTTCGATCCCGGGAAATCTGTTTGCGGGGATATCTGGCGCGCCTGCGTCCAGTATGTTCTATGGCACATTTTATGAATGTAGCGGTCTGACGGGGCCGATTCCCGAAAACCTGTTTGCGGGGATATCTGGCGCCCCGGCAGAGGATATGTTTGTATACACATTTTATAAATGCAGCGGCCTGACATCCATCCCAGAAAACCTGTTCGGCAATATATCTGGCGCGGCGCAAAGGAGTATGTTTTTTTGTATGTTTTGTAATGGCACATCCCTGACGGGGCCATCTGCAAAAATAAATGGCAAATATTTATATAAAATCTGGCCAAGTGCAACAAGCGTCCAGGTTGGAGGGTGTTATCTTGGCGATACAGGGCTGGATGATTATGCGGATATACCGGCGGCATGGAAATAATATATACCATATTCGGTATTTGGGGTGGCGCGGATTATGTGCGATGGAATCAAAACTTGCAAACCGCAAATATTTGTCTTAGAATTCGGTCACTATGAATTTAAAGAAAATTTTTCGCATTTTGTTAAATATCATATTCTGGTGCTTTACCGCCGGGATTGCCGCGTTGGCGGCGTTGGTGCTGATATATGGAAATGATCTGCCGGACTATAAAAAGCTGGCGACATATGCGCCGCCGGTGGCAACACGACTGTATGCGTCGGATGGATCGTTGCTGATTGAATATGCCGAAGAACGGCGCGTCTTTATCGACTTTGCGGATATGCCACCGCAATTGGTTAATGCGTTTGTCGCGGCCGAAGATCAAAATTTCTGGCGTCATCCGGGTATTGATATGCAGGGTATAATCCGTGCGGCGGCGAACAATGCACTGGGGGCGATGGGATTTCATGCGAATTTTTCTGGTGCATCCACCATCACGCAACAGGTGGCCAAGAATTTCTTTTTATCATCTGAACGCACAATTTCGCGCAAGATAAAAGAGGCGATTTTGGCGTTAAAGTTGGAACGCACTTTCTCTAAGCAGCATATTATGACACTGTATCTGAACCAGATATTCTTGGGTGCGCGCGCATATGGTGTTGGGTCGGCGGCACTGATGTATTTTAATAAGCCGGTAACAGAATTAACACTGTCGGAATGTGCATTTTTGGCATCCCTGCCAAAGGCACCAAATAACCGTGATCGTGCGGTGGAACGTCGTAATTATGTCCTGCGCCGCATGGTAGAAGAGGGTTATATTACCCAAGACCAGGCCGATGCCGCCGCTGCAGAAGAACTGAATATCAACAGCGGATTTACCGCCCAAATGGAACCTGCATTCCAATACTTTGCCGAAGATGTGCGCCGCCAATTGCTGGGGACCATCGGGCGCGAACAATTGTATAACGAAGGTCTGTATATCAAAACGACAATTAATCCGGAATATCAGCGCGCCGCATCCGCTGCATTGAACAAGGCACTGGATAACTATAACAATGGTCGTGGCGGCAGTGAAAAACTGCAGGGGGCAATCATCGTTATGAATCCGCATACGGGGCGGATACTGGCCATGGCGGGTGGACGCAGCTTTGCGGACAGTTCGTTCAATCGCGCAACCCAGGCATATCGCCAGGTTGGATCAACAATCAAACCGTTTGTGTATTTGGCCGCCCTAGAGCGCGGCATGTCGCCACAGGCGTTGATACTGGATGCGCCGATTGTTGGTATGCGCGAAGGTAATCGCGAATGGCGACCGGAAAACTATGATAAAAAGTTCATGGGTGATGTGCCATTGCGTCTGGCGCTGGAAACGTCGCGCAATGTGCCGGTGGTGCGCCTGGTTGAACAGATTGGTGTTCACAATGCAATTGATGCGGCGGTGCGGTTTGGTGTGTATCCGGCGGATATGCGTAATATGAATCTGTCGATGGCATTGGGGTCTGGCGAAACGACGTTGGAACGCCTGGTTCTGGGGTATTCTGCGTTTATTAATGGTGGACGCGCGATTGAACCAAAATTGGTCGACTATGTCGAAGACAGATACGGTCGTGTTATCGGTGGGGACGCGCATAAAATGGTTGCATGGTCGGATGATTTGACGCCACCGGATTTAACAGCCCAGTCTGATGCGCTGTCCGATTCGCAAAGTCTGTACCAGATTGTATCGATTCTACAGGGGGCGGTTGAACGTGGTACAGGGCGCCAGGCACGCGTTCCCGGACATACCATTGCGGGAAAAACCGGCACTACCAACGATGTCAAGGATGTATGGTTCGTCGGTTTTTCCAAGAATTTAATTGTTGGCGTATATATGGGGTATGATACTCCGCGCCCGATGGGCAAAGGCGCGGGCAGTCATATGGCCGCATCGGTGTTTGCAGACTTTATGAATGTGGCACTGGCGGGTGAAAAGAATCAGCCTTTTTCGGTGCCTGACGGTTTGACGTTTATGCGTGTTAATCGGCGCAGTGGTGCGTCCGCCGCGGTCGATCCAAATGGAACAATAATCCAAGAGGCATTTAAACCCGGCCAGCGTCCAAATCCGGCGCCAATTGCGCCGGTGCGTGATACCGCCGGGGATGCGGTTGTTGCACCCGCGGCAACGGCGGTTGTTGGTGGCGTATTTTAATTTCGAATCGGCGTATTTTTGTGATATAATTGCCCCCAGAAAGATGGGGGCAAATTCATGAAGAAAATATTTGTATTGGGAATTGTATGTGCGGGTCTGGCCGCATGTGATGCGGATAAAAAATCTGATGTTATCGTACAACAGTGTGGTGGATATACGGTCGAAATAACACTGTCGCCGGATGGTGATAAAATCAACGCTGTTTTAAACGGTGATGCGGTAGAATTGGTAAATTCTGTATCTGCATCGGGCGGTAAATACGACGGCGTATTGAATGATACGGCGGTTACATTATGGAACAAGGGTGATGCATGGACAATGATTTTGGATGAAGACATTGTGACGGAATGCATTGCTAAATAAGATTTATTTTCCTTAAATCTTGTGATAAAATGGTCAGCATAAGAAGGAGATTTTTATGCTGACTGATTTTTTAATAAGCCGTGGTTTTTATTTCTTTGCCGGTGGTTGGGCCCAGTTTGCAGCCGCGTTCGGATTGGCATTTTTGATAATGTTGCTGGTTGGACGCCCGTTTGTTACGTTTATGCGGCGCTGGCAGAAAAAGGGTCAGCCGATCAGTGAAAATGTACCGGAATCGCATCGTAAAAAGGCCGGGACGCCAACAATGGGTGGTGCACTGGTGGTGGTGTCGATTTTGGTGGCGTCTGTATTGTTTATGCCATGGCACAGCAAGGTTGCATGGATTGCACTGGCGTCATTGATGATGTTTGGTCTGATTGGCTTTGCCGATGATTATAAGAAAGTAACCAGTCAATCAAAAAAGGCCTCAAACGGGTTGTCGCCAAAATTACGATTGATACTGGAAGGGTTGTGTGTAATTGTTCTGGCGTATCTTATTAATTCAACAATGCCGCCATATATTCCGGAATATTCATTGGCGTTGCCATTTGGGTTAATATTACCGTTGGGGTTGTTGTACTTTGTGTTTGCATATTTCGTGATCTGTGGTTCGGCCAATGCAACAAATATCACAGATGGTTTGGATGGAATGTTGGCCAAATTATATATGCCGGTGTTGTTGGTGTTGGTGGTGGCGCTGTATGGTGCGACACGCATTGGATTTATGGATACCGTGATATTTTTACCAGGTGCATCGGGATTGTATGCGGTTCTGGGGGCGGCGTTTGGTGCGGTACTGGGGTTCTTGTGGTATAACGCAAAACCGGCGGCAATCTTTATGGGGGATGTGGGGTCTTTGGCGCTCGGTGGATTTATGGGCACGGTTGCGATGCTGTTAAAGTCTGAAATTATCATGGGTGTCGCCGCCGGTATGATGGTTTTGATATTGTTGTCTTCATTCATCCAGACAGTTGTGTTCAAAATTACGCGTCGCGCAACCGGCACGGGGCGTCGTGTGTTTCTGCGCGCACCACTGCATCATCATTTCGAAGAATTGGGCTGGGGTGAAACGAAAATCGTAGAACGCTTTTTTGTTCTGTCCATACTGTTTTCGGGGCTGGCATTGGTACTGTTAAAATTTGCATAAATAAAAAATAGGGCGGGGTTGCACGGCATGTTTAAACGAAGCGAAGAAAGTACACTAACCAGTTGGTATTTTGAAATAGACCGCAGACTGCTGGGGTGTGTATTGTTGCTGGTATTTATTGGCATGCTGTTTATGGTGTCGGCGGGGTCGGTTGCCGCCGAACGTATCGGCCAGCCATGGCATTTCTTTATTGTCAAGGCAATGCCGTTTTATGCGATTGGTTTGATAACATTATTTGTGGTCAGTTTGCTGAACAAAAAATGGGTGATGCGAATTGCATGGGTAAATGTTGCGGTGGGATTGTTATTGTTGCCGGTGACGGTTGTTGCGCCGCATGTGATCAAGGGGTCGAAACGTTTTGTGTCGCTGATGGGATTTAACGTTATGCCGGCCGATGTTATGAAGCCCGGATTTATAATTTTAACGGCATGGTTTCTGGCGCGGATGTCGGAAAAATTTGGATCCAAAATGTTCACAACGCGCGATGCATGGAAATTGGAATGGCTCAGCTGGTGGACATATTTGGCGGTGTTTGTGCCGACATTATTGATTATATTTCGGCATCCGGACGTTGGAACGGCGATGCTGTATCTGGCGGTGCTGTGCGCGATGCTGTTTATATCCGGTCTTCCGTGGAAGTTTTTTGCAATAATTGTTGGCCTGATTCCGGTGGGTATTACGACGGCGTTCTTTACCATGTCGCACGTGCATCGCCGTATTATGACATTGCTGACCGGGGATGGTGATAATTATCAGGTTACCCAATCTGTTCAGTCTATTCAGCATGGGGGATTACTCGGCAGTGGTGATGACGCGTTTGTAAAGCAGTCTTTGCCCGACGCGCATACAGACTTTATCTTTGCGGCAATCGCCGAAGATGTTGGCGCAATTGTTGCGTGCGGATTGCTGTGCCTATTGCTGTATGTTTTAAAGCGATTGGTGACGGATGCAACGCATGCGCGCGATACGTTTGTGTTCTATGCAACTGGTGGTGCGGCGGCATTGTTCGGAACCCAGGTGTGTATCAATCTGATGACAACATTGCACCTGTTTGCGCCCAAGGGGATGACACTGCCGTTCATATCATACGGGGGCAGTTCGTTTGTCGCATTCTGTTTGCTGTTTGGAATGATATTGGCGATTGTGCGCGAAGATAAATGGAAATAATAACGGGGGTATAGATATGAAAATATGGATTGCAACAGGTGGAACAGGCGGGCATGTGTACCCGGCACTTAGTGTGGCGACGGAACTTGCCCGACGCGGGAATAAAATCACAATTTCATGTGATGGGCGTGTGCGCGATATGGTGGCGCGCGGGGCGCCCGCGGGTGCGCGGATCACGCATATCTGGGCATCTGGTGTCGGCGCAAAAAGCAAATTACAGCAAATGTATGCGCTGTTTAAAATAGGTGTATCGGCGGCGGCATTGACACTCCGCTTTGTATTTTCGCGTCCGGATCGTATGGTGGCGTTTGGCGGATATGCGTCCGTTGCACCGGTCTTTGCCGCGCACCTGTGGAAAATACCGACGTTTTTGCATGAACAAAATGCGGCCATTGGTCGCGCGAATAAATTCACAATGCGCTGGGTTAAGACTTTGATGACTAGTTTCCCGGATGTTGCCGGTATTCCCGCCACATCAAGCGCAAATGTTGTATATACCGGCCTGCCGGTGCGCGATGATTTTAAGTCCCGCGCGGCGGCACCGCTCTTGCATGATGGGCGCATCTTTATTACCGGCGGGTCACTGGGGGCGCAAATTATGGATGATGTTGTGCCCGGTGCAATTGCGGCGATAAAAAACAAAAAGATCTTTGTCACGCATCAAACGCGTCCGGAAAATGTTGCGCGCCTGCAAAAATTTTATGCGGATAACAAGATCCGTGCAAACGTGTTATCATTCGTGCATGATATGGCGGGTACAATCGCCGATGCCGATATCGTAATCAGTCGCGGTGGTGCCAGCACCGTTGTAGAATTACAAACCGTCGGCCGGCCGGCGATAATTGTGCCACTGAACATCAATCCGGACCAGGCGGCCAACGCTGCGGCGTTCGCCAAAAATGGTGGTGGCTTTGCGGTGGAACAGTCACGGTTTACTCCGCGGTGGTTGACATCCACCCTGGGTGAATTGTTGGATAATCCGTCGCGTCTGGATAAAATGGCGGCCAAGGCCTATGTTCCAAATATGGCCGTTGAAAATATTGCTGATTTAATAACAAAATAGTCGTCGCCGCATTTTCTGCTTGCTTGCGATTCGTCATTTGTTCTATGATGAATGCATAAGGAAAGGAATATGCGGCGCATTACAGTTTCTGTTTTGTCGATTTTCGTTGTATTGCCGGCGATTGGGGGGACGCGTCTGCCCGTTGTAAATGTTGGGGCGGCGGGTGTTTCTGCGCGTACCGCATTTGGCGAAGGGGATGCAAAATCCTTAACATCTGCGGCGGCATTGTATGGTGATGTGCCGGCACCTGCGGTAACGGCGGCGCCGATGCCGAAAAAAACGGTTGTGGCGCGTGCGGCGGCACCTGTGAAAAATACGGCACCGGTGGATACGGGTGAAAAAATTGCAGTTGCGGATGTGTTAATGCCGCAACGCCCCAGTACGGATTTGTGGGCAAAAAGTGATGCCCCCCTGCGCATGCCAACCGCGGATGAGGTTCGCACGGTTCGTGCAGATTATAATTTGCCCGAAGAAAGTTTGGATGCCAAATTAAACAAGAATTTAATTGCGCGTGCGGATGATGCGCCGGTTCGCACGGGCGCATTAGATGCGGAAATAGATCGGTTGGTTGAATTGCAGCGTCGTGCGGATACATCTGTTGGTGCGGCACCGGTTGCTGTTAAATCGCGTCGGGTAATTGCCGCACCGGTTGCAGATGAAAAACATGCGCCCGTTGTTGCACGTGTGGCGTCCCGTGCGTCGGCGGATAATATGGCAACAAATATGCGGGATGATGCGGTGTCGCTGCGTCGTATGGTTGTGCCGATGGCGTCGGATGATGTTATCGTTCGTGCGGTTGAAAAAAACACTTCGCCGCGTATCGCTGCGGCCCGCGATGATATGGCGTCGATGTCTCCGTCAGAATTGCGTCGGGCGTTTCGTAAAACGTATTTATCAGAAAACAAGCATTTGTCTACGTACCAGGTTGACGACAGATTTGATGTCGCCAGTGATATGTCTGCCGGTATAGAGGGATTTACAGCTAAACGCGATTTGTCAGAGGCCGGTGGTGTTCGCCCGTTGGAAATAAAAATAAAATTCCGTGGCGATGATTCTGCGCTGTCGCGTGAAAACTATAATTTGCTGACCGAATATGCGGGAATTGTGGTCAGTAATCCAAAGCGTGCAATCCAGGTTTCAATCCCCAATCGTGTAACAACGAATTCTGATGATCGCAAGTTGGCGGCGCGTCGTCTGGCGATTATAGAACAGGTGTTACGTGACACCGGTGTGTCGGAACAGCGTATAATGCCGGTGCTGTCCCAACGTGACGAAGAAGGATTTGTGTTGCGTATAATTTCAAATGATTTGTATGAAACATTAAATCAGCAACAGCGGGATATGTTCGGCGATACGACATCTAAAAAGACATATAAAAGCATGTCGTGGTAGGGTATGATTGCGCGTACATTTCACAAAGTCATAGAGTTTATATTTCCGCCGGCGTGTCCAGTATGTGGTGCGCCGGTGTCTGTTCATGGTGAATTGTGTGCGGATTGCTTTGGTGCGTTTGAATGGATAGATGATCCGAAATGTCCGCGTTGTGGTTATCCGTTGGTCTATGATGCGGGCCCGAACGCCCAGTGTCCGGTATGTGCGGCGGGCGAATTTGATTTAGAGTGGCTGCGCAGTGCATGTCGTTATGAAGAAATGTCGCGCAGTGTAGTATTGCCGTTTAAACATGGTGGCCGGATAAAACATGCACGTTTTATGTCGCGTGCAATGATGTGGGCGCTGCGTGATGTGGATTGTGATTTTGATATCGTAATGCCGGTGCCACTGGCGACGGCACGCTTGCGCCACAGAAGTTATAATCAGGCAACATTACTGGCACGTCCAATTGCGGATGTCATGGGTGTGGTATTGGATGTTGACAGTGTGCATCGAATTCATCGCCCGGATATGGGACATTTAACGTCCAAGCAAAGACATGAAAATATTCGCGGTGTGTTTTCTGTCGTAAATCCGGATAAGGTCAAGGGTCGTAAAATATTGTTGGTTGACGATGTGTATACCAGTGGCGCAACGTTATCAGAATTGCGTCGTGTATTAATGCGGGCGGGCGCCAAATCTGTATGCGGTGTAACGTTTTGTCGTGTTGTGCGCACGGTATAGTCGCACTTGAATTTTGATTTTATTCTGCTACGATTTGAATATTATTGGTTTTTGATAAAGGGGAATGCCATGAAAAAAATATTTGTTGCGATTGTCGCTGGGCTTAGTGTTGGACTGGCAAATGCGGCGCCACTCGCCGGTTTTTATCAGACGATTGATGATAAAACAAACCAACCGAAATCGATTGTCGCATTGTATGAATATGCCGATGACGACGATATGGAATTGGCCGGTCGTATTGTTGCATTGTATGATGCGAATGGCAAAATAACAGAAACGATTGCAAACCCTGTAAAGGTCGCGGACAAGGTCAAAGGCACACCGCATTATGCAGGCCTGGATATTATCTGGGATATGGAATGGGACGCGGATGATAATCGGTATGAAGATGGTAAAATAATGGACCCGACATCTGGCAAGGTTTATTCGTCTGTTATGTGGATGGATACACCGGGCGAATTAAACGTTCGCGGTAAAATAGGGCCGATTGGTCGTACCCAGCATTGGCGCGCAATTGATGCCAAAAACATTCCGGAATTAAAAGATATTGATACATCAAAATGGACACCGAACACAGGGAAATAAGAAATGAATATTGAACTCGGCAAAAACATTAACGCGCGTGAAATAGAAACCCGGATTCAGCAATTCTGGGATTCTAACAGTTTTTGGGAAAACGATGTAAAATCTGACAAGCCAGCATTTTGCATTATGATGCCGCCGCCAAACGTGACGGGTAATTTGCACATGGGGCATGCGTTGGATAATGTTTTGACCGATATTGTGTGTCGTTATAAACGTATGGCGGGTTATGATGTTTTGTGGCAACCCGGTACCGACCATGCGTCAATTGCGATGCAGTTAATGGTGGAAAAAGATTTATCCAAACGTGGAATAAATCCGCGTGCATTAACCAAACCTGAATTACTGGACGCTGCATGGGCGTACAAGGCGGACAAGGGCGGCCAGATTATAAATCAGTTGCACACACTGGGCACAACCCCGGCGTGGTCGCGTCAGCGTTTCACCATGGACGAAGGCCTGTCACGCGCGGTTATCAAAATGTTCGTTAAAATGTATAACGAGGGCTTGATATACAAGGCGCGTCGTCTGGTAAACTGGTGCCCAAAACAACAGACGTCTATTTCGGATTTGGAAGTTGATGTACGCGATGAAAAGGGTAAGTTTTATTATTTCAAATATCCGTTAAAAGATGGTGGGTATATAGAGGTTGCAACAACCAGACCAGAGACATTGTTTGGTGACCAGGCGATTGCAATTCATCCTGAAAATGAAAAGTTAAAACATCTGATTGGCCGGACCGCAATTATACCATTGACCGATATTGAAATTCCGGTTATTGCGGACGTTCACGCCGACCCTGAAAAGGGTACTGGTGCCGTTAAAATCACGCCTGCACATGACAAAGACGACTGGGAAGTTGGTCTGCGTCACAATCTGCCGGTGGTTTGCGTTTTGACGAACGATGCCAAGATGTTGGATATTGACGTTGTGCCGGAAAAATATCGCGGCATGGACAGATTTACCGCACGCGCCGAAATTATCAAGGATTTGGATGCGGCGAATCTCTTGATAAAAATTGATGACAAAGTCATCCCGACACCATATTCCGAACGCGGTGGCGTTGTTGTTGAATACATGGTTCGCGACGAATGGTTTGTTGATGCGAAAAAATTGGCAGAACCGGTTATTGCTGCTGTAGAGCAGGGCAAAATTAAATTCATGCCGGAACACAGATATAACCTGTTTATGTCGTGGATGCGTGACATTCATGAATGGTCGATTTCGCGCCAGTTGTGGTGGGGGCATCAGATTCCGGCATGGTATGACGCCGATGGCAATATCTATGTTGCGGAATCCGAAGAAGAAGCGATTAAGCAATCGGGTGGCAAAGAATTAACGCGTGACGCGTCGTGTTTGGATACATGGTTTTCGTCCGGTATGTGGCCGTTCTCTACATTGGGGTGGCCGGAAAAAACACCGGAATTGGAAAAGTATTATCCAACAGATTTATTGTACACCGGCCCAGATATTATATTCTTCTGGGTTGCGCGTATGGTAATGATGGGGATGTACATCATGGGCGATGTTCCGTTTAAAACTGTTAACCTGCATGGATTGGTTCGTGATTCTAAGGGTCAGAAAATGTCCAAGACCAAGGGCAACGGTACAGACCCGTTGGATACTGTTGAAAAATTCGGTACAGACGCATTGCGTTATTGGATTGCGACGGCACCCATTGGTACGGACATCAGATACAGTGATGACGAGGTTAAGCGTGGCAGCAAATTGCTGACCAAGCTGTGGAATGCATCAAAGTATGTTTTGATGAATCTGAATGATTTTGACCCGTCGTCTGCCGCGCCGGTCGCGATATCGGACCGCTTTATCGAAGACCGTTGGGTTTTGCGTGAATTGAATACGGCCATTGCCGATGTGCGTCGTAATTTGGATAAATACGATAACTATAATTCTCGTGCGGCGATTGATACGTTCTTTTACGATGTATTCTGTGACCAGTATTTGGAATATATCAAAGACCGTTTCTGGTCGCCGGAAAATTACGGTGCGGATTCCAAATTGTCGGCCCAGTGGACGCTGTTTGAAGTGCTGCGTGCAATCATCGGATTGTATGCACCGTTTATCCCGTTCCTGACCGAAGAATTGTGGCAGAAAATATATAAAGATTTTGAAGGTGGCGAAACATTGCACCTGACATCATATCCGGCGGTCGATAGCGCCCGCGATACCGATACGGCCGACATGCAGATTGCCCAGGATGTTATAAAGGCTGTACGCGGCTTGCGTACAACGCGCCAGGTTGGCAACGGCGCCAAACTGGAATTATTAACCGTTCCGGCCGGTACACCAGAATCGCTGTTCGGTGTTATAAAATCCGGTGCGCGCGCACTGAATATCACGGCCGCGGGTGACACGGTTGATTTCGTTGTTGCAGAAATGGTGAAGTAATATGGACGGAAAACTGATTGTGAAACGTCGTCTGCAGGCGTATCAGTGTGACCGATATGGCAACATGCGACCACTGATATTAATGAATGAATTGCAGGGAATGGGTGACCGGCATGCTGAAATATTGGGTGTCGGTTATAAATTCTGCCAGGCGCATGGTTTTGCATGGGTTGTGACACATTACTTGGTCGATATAATCGAAATGCCAACCGAATTGGAAGAGATTGAAATCTCTACCTGGCCGTCGTGCCAGGATGCATTGCGTGCCACGCGTGATTTTGAAATTCGTGGATCTGATGGTCGTTTGTTGGTACGCGCAACATCACAATGGGTATTGATTGATATTGCGCGTCGTCGTCCGTTGCGATTAGATGAAAACTTGCCACGATGGATGGTAAATGAATGTCGCGCATGGGATCGTGCGTTTGATAAGTTTGCGGATTTTGACGCGCAAAAGACGCATACGTTCAAATGTCGTTTTGATGATATCGATGTAAATCAGCATATAAATAATGCGGTATACGCCGTATGGGCAACCGAAAGTGTCGGATACGAATATCGTAATGCGCACATGTTGCGTCGCATAGAATTAAACTTTAAAAAGGAAATCAGCCCCACCACGCCACAGGTTTTTGTGGACGTTGCGATTGATGGCAATATATCGCATCACAAAATCCGTACCGACGATAATAACGAACATGCGTCGGTCATATGTACGTGGAAATCAGTTGAATAAAAATCGCCCAATCGGGCGTTTTTTTAGTGAAACAGTTAATAGTGAGAGAGTGAAAAAGTTATCTTTACTGTCATTGCGAGTCCACAGGGCGTGGCAATCCAGTAAATATTGGCCACCCCCAGTCGTGTTTCACACGCCAGCCCCCGCCCGGGCGGGGGGCATTAGCCCGAGCTGTGAACGTACTAATTCCCACCGCCGTTTCTGGGCCCCGCAAAAACGAATGTTTTTGTGGGTGGACTGCGGGGGGGGGATGATGGCGAATGCCATCGGGGGGGTGGCTATAATAATTTGCTTTTCCAAAAACAATCCGATATAATATTCAATGCATCGGGTGACGCCCGGTGCGAG
>JAAVBP010000004.1 GCA_014803525.1 bacterium | reverse complement strand
CTTGAAATTCGACTTCTGTTTTCATTTTTTGCCTCCTTAATCTTTTTGCAAATAAAAAGCCCGCTTTGACGAGAAGCGGTTGGAGGTTAACAACTATCTCACTAATAGCGTCGCTTATTTATGTATATCACGACCCTCCAACCACGGTTGGAGATGCAGCGAGCGAGGTTGTTAAGCCCCACATCGGGCGTCACCCGATGCATTGAATATTATATCGGATTGTTTTTATATTTGCAAATTATTATAGCCCCCGCACCGACCTGGGCCCTGCAAAAACGAATGACGGGTCACGATTTTAATTTTTTTTCTTTGTAAAATTATGCCTGGGCCAGATGGTCCATATGCGCCGCGAAATACCGGCAATAAAAAACGCCACAATAATCGATAATATCGACGCAAATACCAAATGCCGCGTGGTATATTTCGGTTGGTTTACACCGTCCATACGTGTAATGCGTGAAATACCCTGGAAAGAACCGCGAATACGGATATTGTCAGTGCGATTTCTGTGAACAACCTTTATCACGATTTTATCGCCGGGGTTTATCCATTTAAAATTGACCCGCATGCCGCCACGACGCTTTTTTAATGCCACACGTGAATTCGCGGTTGTATTAATCTTGTCCACGAATACGGATTCTATGTGGCGACCTTCGATACGAATGGGATCGGATTCCGCACGAAAATCATTCCGCCCCAGCGCGGTATTACCATTGTTAATCAGCGATATTGTCGTTATATACAATTCATTTACATTCTTGTCATTAATGGTGATTTTCAGATTTTTTCGCAAATGATTATCCTTGTACGCCATGCGAAAGGTATCCATTGTATATGACAGGCATGGGCGTTCAAAATATCGATAATAAATTCTGTTGCCAATTAATCCTACAAGAATTCCGCATATAATTACGGAAAAGAACCATACTGCGATTTTTTTTACCATATCTGTCATCAAAGATTACTTTTCATTCATGCATTTTTTTAACGATGCGCCATTGTCATTTAAATCAACTTTTTTATTTCTGATTTCTTCGGCGGCGGTGATTTTTTGTTTTACCAAAACAACATCCGGATGTGATTGCAGACGCGCATTTAATTCATCCAGCGCACCATCTATACCCGCGGCGTCACGCACAAATATCGGCATAACAGAATCCGCCGCCGTATATACCGCATTATGCAGGTCTGTTTTAAAATCATCTATAATCGACAGATATGCGCGGATATGTTCATCTTCGTGTGATAAAATTGCGTCGTAACTGCAACTGTCCGGACGATTTCTGATATCAATCTGAACCAGAAAATCACTGTATCCGATTGTTGCCGCGACCGATTTTAAATATACACAATACCCATCCTCGATCGGTGTGACATCGCCGGTGATATCATAATTATCGGTCAGTGTTGCAATAACATCACCATGCAACAAATCCATTTCACGCATGGGTTGAACAACCGACTTTGTCCAATCGGGTGTAGTGACGGTAATGGATGGACGCACCTTAACCCCCAGACAGTCTTCATCCGCGTGTGCCGCCACGCATATTAAAACCGCCGCCAAAGGAACAAGAAACCTAAACATCGCCGCCCTGTCTTTTCAAGTATTCCGATACGAAATTCGTGCCGTACATTTTATATAATTCTTCGGCCAGCAGTACCGACGGACGCCCCGATTCAAACAACCGCAGTAAATTACCCAGGCCGCCCAATTCCGTATTCAAAATCACAGATTCACCGGTGACTGGCCGCGATAACAATACTGCACGCTTTAAATTAGGATACGCCTTGCCCTGGATAAATGCCATTTCCAACGGATTCAAATTCCAATGCGCGTAATCGTTTGCGTCGGATCCCGGATTACGGAAGAACAGAACCGTTTGCGCCTGGCCGCGGACAACATCACCGATCCCCAATTTATCCAGAACATTTGCACGCTGGAACGCGGCCATGTATGCCTGGCGGTTTTTACGACCCTCTTGCAGGCCGGCGATAAAATTATCACGGAACATTTTGTTTTCCAGCATCGGCGCCGTTTCGTCAATCATAATCAGTGACGGATTACCACCGGCCACCGTTGTCGTATTTATTCGATGCAGAATATACGATATAACCGCCGGGGCCAATGTTTCATCCTGCAGGATTTCTGTGAAATCAAATGTGGTCAGGCGCGCCTGCAAGTCCAACGTATCTGATTCTTCGTTAAACATATGGCCGTACTGCAGCGGATCAATCCACTTTTTGAGCGCCGCACGCATATTGCCGGCGGATGAAAAACAGCTTTCATACAGATTTTTTAACAATCTGTCGCGCGGCGCCAGATAATCAAAGTTAACCGATACCGCACGTGCGATTTCGTCGGCCGCCGCCGCGTCATTCTGGCCCGATATAATTGCAAACCACCGACGCAGGAATGCACGGTTTGCCGCCGTATCCGGCATTTTCAGCGGATTTAAATGCGTTTGAAAAGTCTGTTCCATGGGGTCGGTATTTTTTTCCTTGCCCTGCATGGTGATGTATTTTCCACCAACCGCCAGCGTAAATATTTCCGCACCCTTGTTCCGATCAAAGAAGAAAGCCTTTAATTTCGGATAACGCAGTGATTGCGCAATCAAGAAACTGAACAGTGTTGTCTTACCACCACCGGTCGGACCAATGGTCAATGTATGCGCCACCGCGGCCGGTTTATCGGATACATGAAATTGGAACATGTACGGCGTACCCTGGGCGGTCGGGAACACAACCAATGGCCCCGGACCCCAGTCTGAATTCGCAACACCGCGCGGTGTTGATGACATCGGAATACTGATTGCCGCTGTTTTAGACAGCATTTTAAAACTGCGCGGGAATACGTCAAAGCCTGGAATTTGCGCAAACCATGAAACGCGCGCGGCAAAATCTTCGACCACCGGCGAAATACCAAATTGGGCCGATATCTTTTTAAATTCGTCTATTTTTTCACCCAGTTCTTTTTCCGTCGGGGCGCATAAAATAAACAGTGGGTAATAGTTTACCAGGCTCTGCGTGCCGGATATGTTTTCATCCATTGCCTGGGTCGCGGTGGCAATTTGATCATGCGCGGTATCTTCATCACCATCGGCGGTATTGCGACGCTGGCGCAGGGCAACCTCTATGTCCGCAGTACCCATTGTTGTGATTGCGTTCATGCATATCATTTCCGTCTGGATGGTTGATACGGTGTCATAAAATTCTTCGTCCAGATAATCAGGCGACGCCTTGAACGACAACATGGCGCCAAACATTTGCAGATTGCCACTGGTATACTTAACGCGGCCCCCCGGCATGAATTCCACATCATCAACGGTCGCAACGGATGCAATATCCGCACCACATGTCAGTGGCGCCGGCTTTGATATCGGGGATAAAATGCGCCCGAAAAAGCGCGCCATATTATCGCGCGACTGATTCCGCAGAACGGTTGGTTTATACGCCGCAAATATCGATTCAAACAGATTGCCATATTGATTCAGTCGATCGCGCGCCGCCGCCCCGCGCACCGTTATCATCACATAGTAATTATTTTCGTAAATGCGCAGACCTTGCCCCCGCCACTTGTTATATATCGCCTGCAGGACGGGCTGATTAAACTCGTAATTTGTGCGTTCCGGGTCCGCATCACGCACGGTAAAAAATCGCATAACCACACCCGCATCGCGAATCTGGTTTAAAAATTGCGCACGCAGGTCCAAGAACTTTTCACGTGTCGCATCATCCTGGATTCCGGTCTGAACCCCGACAACACGCCACACGCGGGTCAATGCACCATCGGTCAATTCCAGTGAATCATCACTGAACACTGTTTTAAATGGCAAATACTGGGCATAATGTACATATCCAAATCGTGGCAATACCCGCCGCGCCAATGTCGGCACATAAACCATTAATATAATAAACACAAAAATCGCCGCCATAACCAGTATGGCCAGTGTGATTGGGAATTGGGTACCTGCAAAATATTTAAAAAATTCGTTCATTTATGATACCAGCCTCCGCGGAATTTTTGCTTTGATTAATTGTATTTTTGCCGTGATAATCTGGGCCAATTGGGGTTCACGTTTTGAATAACCGGCCAAAAACATATGCGTAGCAATCACCGCCAATAAAAACCACAGCGGCGATATGGGATTTTCACCCTTGGTTAATATCAGGCTGGCGATGAATATGACAATAAAAATTATAAACAGTACGGCAAAGTTCAAAACCGCCAGGGAATAGGGCACATAAAATATGCGCGCGGGGTTTGCCAATGCCTTTAAAACTTGCTGTTTCATGGGTAACAATCTCTCTTGTTTGGAATTATAACAATTTCAACATTTTTCAACAAGTATAAAAAGAAACCCGATTTTTTTGTTGAAAGTGTTAATAAGTGCATTTTTTTCAACAGTTAAATTAACACCGGCCTTTTTCAACAGTTTTGACAAACACCCGCAGAAAACCAGGATTTTTTTGTTGAAAACCTGTTGATAAAAAATTAATAACTTTTTTCAACAAAACTAACAAGCCCAACAAAAACAACAAAAATAATAATAATCATTTGATTTTTTACAAAAAGCGTTTATAATCGCATCACAAAAAGGATCAGATATGAAATTTTTAAGCTCTTTAAAGGCTTGGAAAAAGCGCGGTAACATTAAACAAATTCGCCGTGGCAAGCAAGTCATTTTAATTGACCCTGATAATCCAAAGTTTAAGGCAAAGCAGGGCTTTAAGAAAAAATAAGTCGAACCCCGCACAGGCGGCTTTATATCGTCCGGTCTGATTTTTTCAGATCGGATGTTTTTTTCGTGAACAAATATTCCTTTTATTTAAGGCGTTTTAATGATATATTTATATTGAACCTGTGGGGACACTAGGTTCGGGGCTGTCGTAAGCCTACATCAACCGGTGCGAAATGGAATCTCATCGTAATCCGATATGTTTCCTGTAGATTTGCATCGTTATTTATCCCTGACTGTATAATAGGTCGGGGGGCCGTCGGTTATAAAACACGGGCTATATGCCCGAAAAGCCGACGGAATCATTGTTGATGTGATTTACGAACCACCCCGACCGCATGTATTCTCACTTGCGGTTCTTTTTGTATGAAAAAGTAGGTGTGGAATGCAAAAAATTCTTTATATAGTGCCATTGCTGATGACGGGGGTGGCATATGCATCGCCGGAACTGGATGTGGCGATTGAGAATGTTCGTCAAAATTGCGGAAATATTTCCAGTGAACTAAATCACTTAAAAACCATGGCCGGGATTAATACCGCCGTCACTGCGGTGGGGACGGTCACAGGTGGTGTTGGTTTGGCAACCGGTATCGCAAAATCAGGTGTGGACAGTGAAATAGAACAATTGGAAAAAGAAATTGAAGAATTAAAAAAATCACGTGGTGATGTGCCGATTGAACATTTGGAAATAGAAGACGAGGCCTTGTTCGAACGCCAGGTGGCCGAGTTTATTGCCTCTTATCAGGCGAAAGAGGCGGAATTATCAGCCGCGGAAAAGAAATCCAAGACTCTTGGGAATGTGCGTACAGGAATGTTGGCGACGTCCACCGCCACAAATATTGCAGGAGCTGTTATCGCGGCGAATAATCGTGTTGATGGCGATTTACAGGCAAAAATAAACGCATGCAAGATGTCGGTCAAAGAATTATCCAATGCGCAAATGCAGGCACGCGCGACAGAAAACGCAACAGCGGATGAATTGGCGCACGCCGGGCAAATTGTGCATGCATGTGGCGCATGGGATATGGTGGATATAAGCAGTATAAATAAAAAATCAACCGGTGCAACAGTATCCAGTGGTGTTGGTGCGGCACTGGGCGTGGCCGGAACGATAACATCAGCATCTGCAAATTCTAATTCTGTGCGTAATGGCGACAGGGACAAGGAAAAGAACTTGAACAATGCGGCAAACGTATTGGCAGGTGGTACAACATTGGCCAGTGGTGCGGCGGTTATATTTAATGCAACACAAATTGGTGCGATAAAGCGCGCGGCATCGGCCGCCGATGAATGCGAGGGGGCGCTGAAATAAAAATGAAAAAGACATTATTGATTGCAGGTATGATTGCAGCACCGATTTCCATGGCGGTGGCAAGAAATATTACGATTGATACAGCGATACGATGGAATACAAATGTCATTGAACAGGCGCTGAATGCTACTGGGATTATATCCAATACATACAGCGATGTAGGCTCTGTGCATTATAGTATACTCAACGCGTTGTTAAAAATGGATACGTTTTCAGCACGCGATGCTATAGAGATCTGTATGAACGAGTGCAACAAGTCAGAGATGTTAAGAGAAGGAAAAGGTAAAAGTGGCAAGAAATGTCCACAATTGTGTGATGAATTTGCGAGTTCGTTGGTAATAGCAAATAACGATTTATTAACCGGAAATACCGAAAGACAAAAAGTTGCAATTATGACGTGGGGTTATACGAAGCCTTCATTTGGGACTGGTGGTCGTTCCGAAACCAGTGTAGATGTAATTACTACTTTTAAGGATGATGAGCACGATTCCAAACATTTTTGTAAGATATTGACAGATGATGCATTTAATCGCGGTCTAAAATACCCTATGATATGTGGCGGTGCTTGTGACCTGTGGGGGCAAGATTTAATCAGTGTTTATAGTAATGCTTATGATGGGGGAAGGTGGTTGTACTATGAAGTTGGTGATTTTTGTGATGGGCTTCTTAGCTCTGGAGAGTCTTATTGGGTCGTTCATGCTGATGGCACGATAAAAAAAATAAAGAACCAAGAAGGTAGAGACAGCTCGAGAAACGCAATAGATAAGACTTATCGTAAATAAAAACAACTATAACAAAAGGAAACAAAATATGAACAAAGATTGGATAGAAAAAGACGGTATTGCAAGTTATATTCAGACTATTTATGACCTGGTTGCGGAATCTGTGGCCGATTATGGTTATAATAATCGGTTTGCTGACCCGGAAAAATTGGTCGGGCGTGCGTCAGAAATGGTTGAATATATGGCGGTGTTTATAAAGCCGGGTAAACAGGAAAAGTTTATGGAGGCAGCTGGTCGTATGGGTGTTGCGGTGCAGCCTGAAAAGCTGATTGCGCCAGGCGCGAAAGAGGCAGGCGAATGTTATACTTTCGTCAGTGGGTCTTATATGAATATGAACAACAAGATATTCAGACAGATTGTTCGTCGTGCGGTAAAAGATGCCCAGGCACGAATGGCAATGATGGCGCGCGCGGGCGAAATGCGTCGGTAAAACAGTAAAACAACAGGGGATGAAAAATCCCCTGTTGTTTTATTCCGCATTGTTTACGGAATAATAATATTCCAATTTTTCGTGGTCGTAATCTTCTATCCGGCCCGCGGGCAGAACCAGCATGCGCGTAATGCCAATTTGCTCAACAAAATCTGGATTATGACTGACCACGATGATCGTGCCTGAAAAATCACGGAAATTATCACCGATAATCGCCTGGGTATCCGGGTCCAGATGGTTTGTTGGTTCGTCCAAAATTAACATATTTGCACGGCGTAATATAATTTTGCACATTGCCACGCGGGCGCGTTCACCGGGTGACAGTACCGATATTTTTTTGAAAATATCAGTGCCTGAAAATAGGAAATTTCCCAATGCCGCGCGTAATTGAGTATCTGTATAATCATCGGATGCCACCGCATCAATAACACGGTCGTCTGGGTTTAATTGCTCTAATTCCTGGGCATAATATGCGATATCTGTTTTGGGGTTGATATCAATTGTTCCGCGTTCAGGGGAAAGCGCGCCCATGATTAATTTTAACAATGTTGATTTTCCAGCACCGTTTTCGCCAACGATTAAAAATCTTTCACCACCTTCGATAATTATGGATAATTTTCGATACAGCAGGCGCATTCCAGGATATCTGAACCATAAATCGTCAATGTGTATCGGATGACGCGCACCATCGCGCAATGGTGATAAATCCATTTTGACTTTTTTATAAATTTGTTCGCGTGTGGTTCGGTTTTCCAATATTTTTTGCAATTGTGCGGCGCGGGTGTGGCCGGCGCGCTTCATTGCATGATTGGTGGGACTGGCGGCATTTGCCCGCGCAACAAAATTTGATAAATGTTCAATCTGGCGATTTTCGGCGGCAATTTTTACATCGCGCGCATGTTTCAGTGCCGCGGCCTTGCGTTTATAATCATCATAATTTCCATCAAAGACTGATATTTTATGTGTGACCTTATCCACCAGCATTATTTTATTTGCAACCGCATTTAAAAAATCATTATCGTGGCTGATCACCATGACGCACCCGCGATATTTTTGCAGATACTGTGTCACAAAATCACGTGCGGATGCATCCAGATGGTTTGTAGGCTCGTCCAACAACATTATATCCGGCATGGAATATAACATGCGGGTAAATGCAACCTTGGACTTTTGACCGCCGGATAGTTCTGATACTTTTTTATCCAGCCATGCGTCTGGTATCTGCATGTTTTCAATTAATTCCAATAATGCATCTTCGGCACCGTATACATCGTAATATTCCAATTCATTTTGTGTGGCGGAAATATCGTCGGCGATTTTTTCATCATCTGGATTATCCGCCAGCGCAATGTATAACAATTCCAATTGTTTGTTTAATTTTTCAATTGGTCGCCCAGACATCAAAAAATCGAATACGGTTGTATCCAAATCTTGGATATCAATCACCTGGGCCAGGAATCCAATACGTGCACCGCCGGTATCAATGCGGCCCGTATCCGGTTTAATTTTTCCGGTGATAATATTAAACAGCGTTGATTTCCCCGCACCATTTACACCAATTACACCACACTTATCACGTGGGCCGATATTAAATTCAGCCGCATCATATACAGTTTGTGTGCCAAATGATAAAGATAAATTTTGCGCATACATAATACCGGTATTTTATGCAAAGAGATCCGTATTGGCAACCACAGAATATGGGTTGACTTTTGATTTTTATTTGTGTCTAATTGGCCGCGATTTTTTATAGCATGGGAATTAATATGAAACGCTTAGTAAATAAAAATAATAAAATGTTTGCACAGTATGTATTGCCGGCAACGATTGCAATGCTGATTATTGGGTCGTACAGCATTATTGATACAATGTTTATCGGGCGCAGTGCAGGGGAACTGGGGCTGGCCGCGGTTGCAATAACATGGCCCGTGGTGTTTGTTTTTATGGCGATTGGTAATATGGTCAGTGCCGGTGCCGCAATTATCATATCACAATCCCGTGGGGCAGGCGATATCGCACGCGCCAGAAAAGTCTTTGGTAATATGATGTTTATCATGATGGCGGCCAGTGTTATTATGGGACTGATTATGGGGCAGTTGTTGCCGGATATTTTAATCATGCTGGGGGCCAAAGAAGAATTTTTGCCGTTATCATTGGGATATGGCAACGTGATGATATGGTTTAATTTTGCATCAATGTTGGCGACCAGTATGCCGGGCATTGTACGAAATGACGGACGGCCTGTGGTGTCTATGTGGTTGACAATATTGGGGTTGGGGCTGAATATCATATTGGATTACATATTTATATTCGTATTCAATATGGGCGTTGTTGGCGCGGCATATGCAACCATATTATCACAGACAATATCTGGTATTGCCGGTTTGACTTATTTTGCAACGAAATATACAAAACTGCGGTATGGAATGGATATGCTGCATATAAAAATGAAATATATTCGTGATATTTTTGTCAGTGGGATTCCGGCACTGGGGACAGAATTATCATTGATTTTAATGTTGTTAACACATAATTATCAGGCCATGAAATACGGGGATACATCTGGTTTGGCCGCATATACTTTTGTTGGTGCGGTGGAATCGGTCGGGTCTTTGTTAATGACGGGATTGTCGTTGGGTATTGTGCTGTTGGTGGCATATCTGTATGGACGTCGTCATAATACGCGTCAGAATATTATGGGAAATATGGGATATGCATTGGCGTTTATATTCGGGACGTTGATAACGCTGATTGCGGTTGCAGGACATAATATATTGCCTGGATTCTTTAACCTGCATGGGGATGTTGCGGCGCTGGCGGGTCATGCACTGGTAATCAGCAGTACTGCGTTCATATTACTGGGGGTTGTTCGTGTTGCCGGGTATTATTATCAGGCCACTGGAAAAATCGCAACCGCATCATTGATAATATATGGTGATGCATTTGTGGTATTGCCGGCATGCCTGTTTATTTTACCATTATGGTTTGGGTTGAATGGGGTGTGGATGGCACTGCCGGTGTCCAGAATAATAATGTTCGCGGTGGTTGTATGGCTGTGGTTTTTACGTGGAAATCCCGCACGCCGCAGATTAAACCCAATATATAAACGTATGAAATTTATAAAAACCCGTAAATAATTTTACGGGTTTTTAAGACGAATTATCGCGTAATAATTCCTGTTTTTATTAATGCTGTTTTCAGGTCGCTGAAATGCTGAACACGATCGCGTAAGAAATGATTATACAACGTTGTATCATTGCTTATCATTGCAACGTTTACGCCATTGCGCAGACAATCTGAAACAACATGCGGGCCATCATCAAAGTGCAATTCTGTGCCAATTTCTTGTAATACTTCAACCTTTGGCTGCTTGCGGTCATAAACCTGGGAAAACTTGCAATTTATTCCGGCATTGCGCAATTGTGCAAAAGACTTTTCAGGTTGCTGTAATCTGCGCTGGGTCACGAAAGATACATCGTATTTTGGATTGCGCAGTAATTCATTCAAAATTACCGGATATTCCGTAGAAATCAGCGGCATTGTATATAAGCTGTCGTCTTTGAATAATTCATACAGACGTGCACATACATTTTCCGGATAACATTTTTCTAAATCCCAATGCCAACTGCGTTTATATTCCACACCGAATTCCGCGTTTGCCTGGATATACAGTGGTTCTATATCAAAAATAACACTATCTAAATCAAAAGAAATTTTCATAGTTCATACCCTTTATATTTTTTTTGATAATATCAAATGAAAACAAAATGTCCAATAAAAAATAGACAGTATGTTTAAATTGTCAAAAAATATTAAAACAAACATCGCCGTGTTTTTAGCATTCTGTAATCTCATAACCAAAATGAAATCGCCTGCATGGGGCGGTTGAATTCTGGGTACGGATTGTGATTTCGTGCGCCACAGAGGTGGCTTGCGGCCCTTGCAAATTTTGCGATGTAAACCGGTGTACTGCCGTCCATCTATTTGCGGCGGGTGAACCACATTCCCCTGTGGTTCAAACCAACAGCATATAATCAATATTAAAAAAATCCCAATCACAAAGATTGGAATTTTTTTTAATTCTGGTTGCGGAGTGTGGATTTGAACCACAGACCTTCAGGTTATGAGCCTGACGAGCTACCGGGCTGCTCTACTCCGCGTCAACGTATTTGGGATTATAACCCAACTTTGCATAATGTCAATAAAAAATAATTTCTGTTTTTTGGTTTTATACCTATTTCTTTGAATTTTCAGCGATTTTATGATATAATATCTGTCAGAATAAAGGCAAGGATATTTCGATGGATAATGGTGTTATTGATGTTAATGCAGCGGAACTGCAAAATCAGGCAGGTCAAATTCGTTTGCGGTCGCCTTATTCCGATAAAAATCAGTTCGTTTTAGATCGTGTGGCGGCTGATGTTTATTTGGATATGGGGTTAATTAGCGATGAAGATCACGCGAAATCAAGCGAAGAAGAAACAATAGAGATTTTAAGTAAAATACCAGATTTGCAGGGGAATCAGGCTGTCGAATTTTCAGAACGCTTTATCGATAAAATCGTAAATAATGAAGACTTGTTCCGAATGGTGCCGCCAATGACGCTGGCAAATGCATATGTTGGCACCAAAGAGCGTATTGCCGCCGGTGATGGTGATATGGATGCATTGAATACGCGGTTGGCGCGTTTATCCGCACGTATTGATGAACTAAGCAATCATTTTTGGACTTATTCGGGATATTTCTTTGCGGATCCGACAAATATTGCCGATGCGTATGACGGTTATATTTATATGATGGATGTGCGGCGTGCCGATTTAAATGCGGCGCGTGATGCAGATAGATTTAAAATCCGCCAGATAGAAGAAAACAAACAAAAACTGGAAGAATTTATTGCTGAATACGATCGCCAATGGGGATTAAATAATATTACACCAGATGATGCAAAAAAGTTATCCAAGCGATGGGATGAATTAATCCAACGGGTTGGAAATGTTCAGATTTCTGATGAAACATTATATCTGGCGTCAAAGTATAAATTTATTGATGAAAACGGTAATGCGATCCCCCAGTTTATTGATGCAAATGGAAACAAGGTATTAGAGCATGCGCGAGGTGTATCCCTGGATCCGGATGGTCGTTTGGCGCGTGTGATTGATCTGGCGCGGCATGATGTTGCGATGCAGAATCTGGGCGACGTTGATGAAGAAATTGATGATGAAGATTTAGAGAATGAGGTTAATGAACGTATTCCGTTCAAGTTGTTTGAAATAGATACCGCGGACCGGGTTGTACATGACGCCCAGGAAAATCCGAAACAATTTACAGATCCAAAATATTTGAACGATTTTATTGACGGTCTGTCCAATGGAGAAGGATCTATTTCCAATGAAGGATACCAGGCCGCCATGGATGCCCAGGTAAATCAGACGGGTGGTTTTTGTGGACGCTTGAAATCCAAATTAAAAGATAAAGCCGATAGCGCAAAGGGACTGTTTGGCAAGATATTTAAGCCACTGCGTGATATCGACAAACGTAAAAATTCGCGTGACCAGGATACCGATGTAAAAGACAAACGTGCAAAACGAATAGATATGTTTGTGCGTATCTTAAAAGGATTGGGCAGTGCGTTTTTGATCAGCGCCGCGATAACCACAATCGCGACGGCGGCCGCCGCGACGGCCGGAATCAGTCTGGCCGCGTCCATGGCAACGATTGGTATCGTGACCGGTATTGTTACCAGTTATGTTCAGATTTCAAAATGGCGTGCGCGTCAAAAAGAGGCCGGAAAACCCGCCGGAATCAAAGAATTTTTGAAAGATAAACGCATGATGGCAACCATGGGGACGACGGCGCTGGCGTCGGTTGCGATGGTGTTTGGTGCGGCCGGCCTGCAAGAGGTTGCGATGGTGATGGGATATGGTGCGCTGGCAATCGGTGGGTCTTCGAATGCGATTGCCATGTACAAGGATGCCAAGAAAAACGGTTTCAGTACCAAAGAATCCATCACATGGGCCATTGCAAATGCAGTGGCGGTGCTGGGCGGTGGTATTGCGGGACGGGCGACGGCCAATGCCGGGATAGCGACATATAACGAACATAATCCAACAAATGAACTGTTCCAGACCAAAGAGGTCGCGCATGAAATGCGCATGGCTGAACGGACCGAGACCACAACAACATATACCGACGATGCGCTGCGTAATGCAGAACGTATTACCAAGATGTGGTATGCGGATAATCCAACAGAATTACAGCATCGTGTCGATATGGTAAATGCATATAATGCCCAGCATGGAACACATATAGATCCGTATCGTGCAATTATGTTAAGTGCCGATGCCGGTGGGCAGACTTTTGACAATATGGCATTGCATGTTGATGGTGGCGGCGTTATCCACAGTGGTGGCCGGCATACGGTGTTGACGGACTTTTGGGGTTCGGAACACGGAATGAATTCGGATGAATTACATGCGTTGCGTGATATGTTTACAGGCAATCAGATTAATCCTGATGCGATGAATGCCGCGATAAAAGCGGATCATATGGTGTCGGCAAATAACGAGGTTGGCGTCGTATCACACGGTGATACGCCGCATTATGATGGTGCGCTGCATCAGAATACAGTTGATGCAAATGGTATGTCGGTATTTAACACATATGCGGGTGGCGACAGTGTTTTTCATACCACAACCCAGACCATTGTTGATAATATTCCGGTTGATATTACAACATATAAACCCGTTAATGTTCCATGGGGAGCCGGTATGTTTGGCGTGTCGTATGCGCCGATGAAAACAGGGCACAAAGAAAAGCCGCGTGTGGGGGCCTTGTTGGACAGGGTGGATGAAATAGATGAACCGCAACCAGAACCTGTACCACCGGTGCTGCCTGAGCCGCCCAGGGAAGAGCCAGAACCTGTACCACCGGTGCAACCTGAGCCGCCCAGGGAAGAACCAGAGCCAGTACCACCGGTGCAGCCTGAGCCGCCCAGGGAAGAACCAGTACCAGTACCACCGGTACAACCCGAACCGCCCAGGGAAGAACCAGAACCGGAAAGGCAGCAGATATTAAATCTGACGCGTGCCCAGGCCAAGAAATTGGATGAATTGCCTGTGCAGATAGCTGCGATAAAAGAAAAACGGCAGTCTGGCCTGAAAAAGTCAGAGGCGGACAAACTGTTTGCACAGCAAAAAAAGCTGGAACAGGAGTTGCGAACCCTGATTAACAAGTTAGGGCGGCCGACAGATGCGGAATTGCAAGAAGCCAAAGCCGATGCGTATCATCGCTATGATCTGAAAAATGCGTTGGATGAAATGGCGAAACTGGAACAACAGCGTGCCGGCTACCAGGCGCATAAAGATAATCGTTCCCATTATGATGGTGAAATATTGGACAGACAGATTGCCCGATTAAATCATCGTATTGCGGATCTGGGTGGGGCAGAATCTTTGGATGACACGTCTTATCTGCGTGATCCGGTGCCGTTTAAACCCGATTATTCACGGCCGGAAAATGCGGATGTGGTGCAAGAAAATACGCCACAGAAAAAGCGCAGTTTAGCAGGCAAATTCCGTGATGGCGCCCAGACTGTGCGATCTATGGTTAAAGATCAGTTCGTCATGGGGGCGGAATTAGATGCTGATTTAACCCGTGCGCAATTAGACAGGGAATATAATCGCGACAGGCAAGATCAGGATAAACTGCGTCGTCGTCATCTGCAACAATTGGCGCAGATGGGCCATATTACAAGCGGCGAAAAAGACTAAATGTCTGTGCGGGGCCTTGGGTGGCCCCGCATAATGTTATAATCGGACTTTTTGCCTATCGGTCTTGAATTATGTATTTTTTCTTGCTAGAATTCTGGGCGATTATAAAACAAGGCTGGATATATGAATATTACTTTTCGTAAGGTTTGGAAGGGTTTTTGGGAACCAATTTTGCGTTTGCCAATATTTCAATGGATTATCGCGATATTGATGGCGGTGGCTGTATGGGGTGTCTATTTGACATCACGCGTTCGTATAAAAAACATAGAAGTGTTTAAAAAATACCGCAAAAAACCGGCGATATTTGTTTTCTGGCATGGGCGCAGTATGATGCTGTCGCCGATTGTTGCGGTTCGTGGTATGCGGTCCTATGCGGTGGCGTCGCGTCACAAAGACGGTCGCATGATGGCAAAATTGCAACGCTTGTTCGGGCTGCGTTCAATATATGGCAGTACGTCTGATGGCGGAATATCGGTCTTGCGCCAGGGTGTACGTGTTCTGCGTGATGGTGGCTATTCCATATGTATTTCGCCCGATGGTCCTGGTGGGCCGTCACTGCGTGTCCAAGACGGGGCGTTGTATTTTGCAAAAATGTCCGGTGCGCCGATTATTCCGGTGTGCTTTTCCGCATCGCGCGCACGTGTGCAGTGCCGATGGGATCGGTATTTGGTCGCATTGCCTTTTTCAAAAATAACATGTAACGTTGGGGATCCGGTCTTTATCCCAAAACGGGCCACAGATGCAGAATTTGAACAGGCGCGCAAAGATCTGGAAGAATATATGGTACGTCAGATGCGCGAAATGGATGCGGAATTTGGCATCCCGCCCGCCGAACAGGATCAGACCGCGCATCGTTTCAAAGAAGAAATGCGCGCCGCACGTCGTGCGAAAAAAGAAAGTCGGCGTCGTAAAAAAATGGAAAAAAAGAAATGAAAACACCTTGGTGGTTTTTAAGAAAAACGCCGCTGGCATTTTTATTATGGCCGGTATCTGTGTTGTATTATTTTGTATCGCGCGTTGTATATAATGTGCGGCGTATTGGTGCGTATAAATCACGTCGTCCGGTAATATGCATTGGAAATATTTTTGCCGGTGGTGTTGGAAAAACACCGATTGTTCGGGCGGTGGCCACGCATTTAAATGCGCCGGTTGTAATGCGCGGATATAAAAAAGCGGCCGCGACAAACAACATCGGGGACGAGGCATTGATGCTAAGTGCGCATGGTATTGCCGTGCATACGGGGGATCGGAAAAGTAATATGTGTTTGCTGAACAAGCAATCTGATAATACGCCCATTGTTATGGATGACGGATTTCAAAATCCGCGTATTAAAAAAGACATTTCAGTGTTGGTTTTTGATGCGTCATTGGGGGCGGGAAACGGGTTTGTTTTGCCGGCGGGGCCCCTGCGTGAACCGATGCGGCGGGTGGCCAATGCCGATGCGGTGATTATTATTAAATCTGATGGTCAACGTGAAAGAAAACTGAAAATACCGCAAAATATTCCGGTGTTTTATGCATGGACACGGACCGTGTCACCGTATGCGGAAAAAACGCCACTGGTGGCGTTCGCGGGCATTGGGTATCCGAAAAAGTTTTTTAATGCGCTGAAACAGGTTGTTTATAAAAAAGCTTTCCCGGATCATTATCAGTATACTGATGATGATATTGCACGATTGAAAAATGTGGCGGCGCGGCGTGGCGCAAAACTAATAACGACCGAGAAAGATTGGGTGCGCTTGTCGGATGCGGCGCGGCAGGATATAAAATTTGCAACGCTGGATATGGAAATCGATAATGCGTTTTATAAATGGTTGGGGGATAAATTAAAATGCCGACATTAAAACAAGAAGTAAAATTATCCGGACGTGGAATTCATTCGGGGGAACGCGTTGATATCGTTGTTCGTCCCAGTGCGACGCGTGGTATATCTTTTGTTCGTACAGATATGGCAGGGTCGGATCAAATTCCTGCGCGTTTTGATAATGTGGGTGATACAAAGATGCGCAACACCACGATCGGTCATGTGTCCGGCGCACATGTTCAAACAATTGAACATTTAATGGCGGCGTTATTTATAATGGGTATCGACAGTGCGACAGTTGAAATAAACGGTGTAGAAACACCTATATTGGATGGCAGTGCGGCCATGTTTATCGATGCATTTAATCAGGCGGGTGTTACATCCGGAAAAATGCGACGGATTATTGTACGACGTCCCGTAATTGCGCGCGCGCGTGATGTTCGACGCACATTGCCAATTGGTTTGCGTTTGCGTCTGTTCCTGATGGATTTAATATCTGGTCGCCGCGCCGACGGTTATGTTTCATTGGTTCCAAATGATGGGGTGGCGATGGATATATCTGCAACGTTGGTATATCGTGAAAAAATTATCGGTCGCCAAAGTTATAAATATCGCTATGATGGAACGCAAAAATCGGTGGATGATTTTATCCATAACATTGCGCGTGCACGAACGTTTGGTAAATATTCTGAATGGGAATATCTAAAGGCGCATGGTATGGGACGCGGTGCGGACGAAACAAATGTTATCGCATTAAATGATGCGGGTGATGGAACCTTGAACAATACATATTGGGCCGATGAATTTGTGCGGCATAAGATTATCGATGCCGTTGGTGATATGGCAACATCGGGCGGAATTGTAATAGGGCGCCTGACGTCGTACAAGGGCAGTCATGCCATGAATAACATCGTGCTGAAAAAATTATTCAGTGACCCGCGCAATTATGATATAGTGGAATAAAGTAAAAATAAGGATACATAATGAAAAAGATTTTATCTGGATTGGTTGTTTTGTCACTGTGTGCATGTGGAAACATGATTAAAAACGAAAATGGCAGTGAATATATCACCCAATTGGATGCGGAACCTGTGGGGTGCACGTTTCTGTATAAATTGGAAACCGAGTCGTCTGTATACGATGCCGATGATGCGCGCCGATATATGGAAAATCGTATCGCAGACCAGGCGCGTCCCGGTAATGCATATTGGATAACCAGTCAACGTACACGTCCCAATGAATGGGTAATCTTTGGCCCAGAACGCAGCTTTATATTGGTTGCAAACGTATATGATTGTCCGAATCCGCGCACTGTGCGTACTGCGCGCAATGGTGGGGCGGCGACTGTTGCATATCCGGTTGATTACGTTACTACAACATGTGGTGCGGCGGGTGTATGTGAATATTAATTTTATTTTTTATGATTTGGCCCGCCACAGTGCGGGCTTTTTGTTTGCCATACGTGTATTTTTTATGTTATAATTTGCCCAAGAGAGAATTTGGGAGAGAGTTTGGCCAATCAAGTAATAACCGTTGATAGAAAAAAATACGCCACGGGTCTGTTTTGGCAACCGGTTGCCAGTGGCTTTGTTGCGCGTACGTATGCGCGCAGTTTGGCACATTCCGTTGATGGAAAATTAAATCTGTACACTGATTATCGGGCGATGGTGGGCCTGGGGTCGCGTCGCGTCGGGCATCACAGTGGAATGCACAGTGCCGCGGCCGAGATTATGGATTCCATGACGGAATATTCGTCTTTTCTGGGTGTGTTCCAGACGGGTAATTTATTCTATTTGGTTGCGGTTCGTAACGGAATAATTTTACAAGACCGCCTGTTTGATTCCGAGGTTGCCGCCCGTAACGAATATATGCGTCTGGCCACTATTCCAGATTGGGCCGCATTGTTTGCACCATCATCGTGGGGTGCGCCGCGCGCGGTCGAACGCAGTTTGTCTGATATCATTACTGGACGCGCGCCGGCGGCGTTGCGTAATATCAGCATGTTTCGTGTTGGTATGGCGCAAATTGCGATTATTGCACTGTTTTTGTTGTTTGGGGTGTATCTGTTTCGTGGGCCGATCGCCCAAATGATGTCGCCACGTCCCCAGGTGTCGACAATAAACCCTGAATTGGCCGCGGAATATAAACGTCAAATAGAAGAAAAAAACAAAGAACTGGATGCGGCATTTGATATCAAAAAGGTCACGCCGCCCGAACCGTTATCTATGCCGTATGATAACCTGCCGAATCCGATGACACGGGCACAATTATGCTATCGTGCGATTGGTTTTTTGATGCAGCCGATATCGGGTTGGAACCAGACATCGGTCGAATGCGGCGAAGAATATGCGGTTGCAAAATTGCGTCGTGATTTTGGAACGCTGGCGGATTTTTATAATGTGGCGGGTGATTTGATGCCGGGGGTGTTTGTCACAGAAAATTCCGAGAATGCATTGTCTGTGCGTGCAACGTTGCCGGCGATGGACATGGTTGCATCGCGTGATGAACGTGATGCGGCGACAATCGTGCGTGATGTATACAGTCTGTTTCAATCCATTGATGACGATGTTCAAATCGGGGTTGTGACGGACAATGTTACAAACGGTGTGGAATCGGTTTATCTGGATGTGGTAGAGATTGCCGCGTCATCCAAATTAATTCCACAACAGTTTATGGAAATATTCCAAGAATTTGGTGGCGTTTATATGACGCGATGTGAATGGGATGCGACGCGGCGCATCTGGAACTATGAGGTGATAATCTATGCTAAATAAGAAATCGTTTTTTATAATTGCGGTTGCCGCCATTGTTGCATGTGGCGGTGCGTGCGCAGATGATGTAATCGACGATACAATCGCCGATGATATGGATGCGGTTTCCGCGGATGCCGTCTCTGAATACCAGGTCGAAGGATCGCTGTTTCAACAAATCACAGAACTGGAACAGGAAAAGGTATTGATGCAGTTGGAAAAAGAACGCGCGCAATTGGATTTGGAACTGGACAGATTGGCCGCGGAAAAAATAAAACTGCATATGGAAATCGATACGCTGTCCGGCCGGGCCGAGGCGCAACAGCAAGAATTGGAAACAGAAAAGGCCAAGTTAGAAGCCGAAGCCGCACGTATCGCGCGTGAAAAAGAATCATTGGCCGCGGCGGCCGCCGCACCGGCCCAGGTGGCCAACACAAACGCGGCCGTTGCCGACGAAGACAGTGCAATTTCTGACAGTTTCCGTCTGATTAATGTTATTGGGGCGGGTTCGCAATTACAGGCCACTGTCGAAGATCTGGGCACTGGGCAAACAAAACGTATTCGCACGGGTACATCATTAAACGGATATATGGTAAAGTCTATATCGCTGGATGATGGGGTCGTTTTTATCAAAGACGGAAAAACCGAAACATTAAACATTGGCGCCGTGCGTTAATCAATATGGAACAAATTCAATGGCCACAACAGACAGTATGATTACAAATTCTTTTGCCAGCAGCCCATCCGTTCCGGTGGGGTTGGAAAATGCATCAAACAAGGATATTGTGGATTATCTGTTTGCAAATGGAAATCGATTGTTAACCGCGGCGGGTGCGGAATTTGAACTGTCCAAAGATACACAAAGTTTAATTGCATATTTTTCCGGTGGCGAATTAATTATATCGCGTACGCATCGATATGATGGGCGTGTTTTGGCATTTATTGACCTGTTGGCGCGCCGTGGCCGGGTGGCAAATACGCCGTATTATTCTGATTTAGGATTATTGTCATCCATATACAAAATGTACGAGGGACGCAGTGGCATGTATCGTGGTCGGCCTGATTACGATAACCAAATGCAAAAGGATTTTGTAGATATTGTCGCACGTGCCGCCGCGCAAAAGGTATCTGATATTCATATAGAGGTTGCCGACCAAACCACAATTTATTTCCGTATCGATGGCAGTATGCAGCCGGTTCTGGAATATAATTCGGGGTGGGGTGAATCATTTGTTCGTGCGGCATTTGCATCGGCGGATATTTCAAATGCCAACTATGCCCAGAATGAATATCAATCGGCCCAGAAAGACGGGCGCACACCCCTGCGCGGGACCAAGGATTTATATCTGCCGTCTGGCGTCTTGGGTATTCGTATGCAGTTTAATCCGATTGCATTTGGATCGCGTTATGTTGTGATGCGATTACTGTATGATAATCCGTCCGAAGGCATCACATCAGGCCAGGAATTTGGCGAATATGAACAGAAATTGTTGATGCAATTGCGGTCTTTTCCAACCGGATTGGTCGTTGTGGCCGGTCCCACCAGTTCCGGTAAATCAACGACACTGGTGCGCAATATGTCATTAATGTTAAAAGAGCGGCACTATGAAATAAATCTGATTACGGTGGAAGATCCGGCGGAACAAAAGATATTCGGTGCGCACCAGATGCCGGTTGTTAACGCCATGAACGAAGACCAACGCGAAGAAAAGTTTACCGAGGCCCTGGCCGCCGCGTTGCGCAGTGACCCTGATACACTGATGGTGGGGGAAATACGAACATTGTCGGCTGCGCAATTAACGGTCAAGGGTGCATTGTCCGGGCATAATGTTTGGACGACATTGCATGCGAATTCCGCGATGGCGGCATTGACGCGTTTGCTGGATATGGGGGTTGAGGCATTTAAGCTAAAAGAAGAAACGATGATGCGTGGCCTGATATCCATGCGATTATTTAAAAGACTTTGTCCTGATTGTCGCGAGCCCCTGGCCGATCATCCAGAACATCCGGCATATCGCCGTGTGATGGATGCGTTTGGCGAAATCGGCCTGCGCCAGGTGTTTGTAAGGGGCCCGGGATGTGAAAAATGTGGCCGGTCGGGGACACTGGGACGTATCAAGGCGGGCGAGATTATTATCACAAACAGCGAATTTTTGCGCATGGCACTGGCCGGGGATACCGACGGGGCGGTCAAATACTGGCTGGAAGAAATGGATGGCCGCACGTTAAAAGAGGCCGCAATTTCATTAATGTTACAGGGTATTATCGGGGTTGATGAACTGGAACGCTGGGTTGGATTACTGGACCGGCCGGGGGTATATTGATGGAACGCCTGGAACAATTATATGCAAAAATGGTTTTTCGAACCAATACCGCAAAGCGTATGGCGACACTGCGTAAATTGGCATCACTGTTGCGTAATGATTTTACATTGATGGATGCGCTGGGGCGGATCGAAATGATTGAATCGCGTGGCGGTAAAAAGCCCGGTGAACCATTTGCAATTGCAATGCGCACATGGCAGAAAAATCTGGAACGCGGTATGAGCTTTTCAGACGCCACCCGTGGATGGGTTGCGCCGGACGAAACATTATTGCTGACGTCGGGAAATATATCGAATTTGGCCGTTGCATTGGAAAATGTTGGGCGCGTTGTTGATGGTACACGTCGGATAAATAATGCAATGATTACGGCATTGGCATATCCGTTGTTTTTGATGGCGCTGACATTCGGAATTATAATAATGGTTGGCCTGTATCTGGTACCGCCATTGGCGGATGCCGCCGGCAGTGATATCGTATGGCGTGGTGTGGCGGCGTCATTAATAAACCTTAGCCTGTTGGCGGATAAATACTGGATGTCGGTTGTATTGGCAATGGGCGTGATTGTGGCGATTATATGGTTCAGTATGGCGAATTGGTCCGGGCGTATGCGTGCGTCATTTGATAAATTGCCACCATGGAGTATTTACAAGATCAAGGTTTCTGCATCATGGCTGATGTCACTGTCGGCATTGACGGCGGCGGGCATGACGGTTGGGGACGCGATGCGAATGCTGGCCGATTCTGGGAATAAATATCTGCGCAGTAATTTGACCGCGGCCCTGCGATATATTGCGGGCGGTGATAATTTGGGTGTGGCGTTGGCCAACACTGGGCGTGATTTTCCAAACGAAGAAATTATTGGCGATTTGGCAATATATGCGGAAATGACCGGATTTGACCAGAATTTGTCGCACGTTGCAAATGATTATCTGGATGCGTCTGTGCGTCGTATGGAATCGATATCCAGCACAATGAACAGCATCGGTATAATTCTGGTATCATTGGTCATTGCATGGGTTGTCATGGGCACCTTTCAAATGCAAGATCAAATCACAGCCGCACTGTCCTAAACATTGGTTCTGTGCCCCATCGCCCCTGCATTTTATCCTTGCATTTTTCGGCCCATTCCGTATAATGTGCGGGCAATGCCCTAATAGTCTAGTGGTAAAACACGTCCTTGGTAAGGACGAGTCGCAAGTCCGATTCTTGCTTAGGGCACCATAAATACATCATCTGTTTTACGTTTGCTCGTTTTTGTTTCCGGTCATGTATGTCTAATACACTCCCATCACAAAAAGCATCACAATCCGCAACATCTAATGCATTTATGGCGCCCCATGGGCACCAAAATTCTCTATATGTTTTACGTTTGAACTGATGAAAATGGAATACTAAAAAGAAAACGCCCGTTTGGGCGTTTCCTTTATCTGTCCATATCGGCATTTGCCAGCATTTCAGCCAGATTTTTTGCAGGCTTTTTACCCTTGCGTGCGGCCAATGGATCGTTCAGTGTTTTACGATTTTTCTCGCGCGCGCGGGCCTTTTCCTCTGGCGTCATGTCGCTTGTCACCGGGGTTAATTCGCCCGTCTGGTCGTGGCCCATATGACGACGTGACATGTCACGCATTTGGTTCTGTTGCTGGTCAAAAGTAATCTTTGCGTTATCCAACTGTTCTTTTTTAAACGCATACTGTTTTTGTTCTGACTCAATTGTACGGCGGTTGCGATGTGTGCTGTCAAATTCCCATTTTGTGGATTCAGCGAGTTTTGATGCGCGGTTGTATTCGTCATGTGCGTGCTTTAAAAAATCAGGATTCAAAATTGCACCGCAATACTGATCCCACATACCTATCAGTATTGGGTTCATATGTTCGCGCACGTTCGCAAGTACTTTGTTAAAATTGTTGATTGCATTTTCCATCGCTTCGCGGCGTTTTTGTTCCGTACCGCGCCCAAATATCGGCAGACTTTTTTGTGAGGGAATATCAATTTTGCGCGGTGTCGAACTGACAATATATCCATATATTGCGCGTTCCATTTCGCGGGTGGTCAGGTGCGCCTCTTGCGCGTTGGGCGCGCCGTCTTTGAAGTTATCACGAATGCGTTTATATGCCGCCTGGATATCTTTCATGTCGGTATAAACGGTGTTTGCATCTTGTGCGCTCAGACTGTCAAGTTTTACCTCTTTAAAATCCCGGTCATATGCGGCCAATTCCGCATTCAATTGTTCGCGCATGGGCGCGTCCGCCGCAACGGTGCGCTGTGCCCGTTCAATTGCCGCGCGTTTATCAGCAGAGGATAGTTTATTCAACCGTACTGTCATATCTGGATTGGTTGAATTGCGTGCGGATACGATTGCATCCTGGCGCCGGTTCAGGCGAATGTTCAATTTCTTTAAAACGCTGTCCGGCACTTTACGTACATAGAATCCGTCTTTGTCGGCGCTTAGTGCCAATTCCAATTCGGCTGGGGATAAATCCGCCGCGCGACCATCGATGATATCACGCTGGATCACCATGCGATAAACATCACGCGCCAATGTTTCATAGTCTGAATTACCCGCCGGCCATGTTTTTGCTTTTTGCATGCGGGTCTTTAGATCATTGTACCGCTGGGTCAATGTTTTTTCATGACCATAATTGTTGGGATCATGGATTTCCTGGCGTTCGACCAGGCGCAGTAATGCATCGCGTGGCCGGGTATAAGATATTGGCAAAATATTTGCATTCTTTTCTTTTTGCGATTTAGCGTCGGATATATCTTTCTGTTTAGGCTTTGGCGTATTAATAAAGTTGGCCAGAATTTGTTCATCAATCAGTTCCGGATTTAACTTCGCCATCTTGTCATATTTATCATTATTCCAACCGTTAAAGTTTGCAGCATTTATGCGGGCGCGAAATTCCGTTGATGCACCGGCGAAATTTAACAGTTTGCTCATATCCAGACTATTGATAAATTCATACGCGCTGTTGCGGAATTGGTCGCGGTTGCTGCGACTGTCGGAATTTGCAAAAATCTTGTTCAGGATTTTTGTATTCTGGGCCGATGTTTTGGTTATGTCACCAATGCCCGCATCAGATCCATATACAGGCCCAAAGTGCATCATTGCATATATCGCCGGAATGTTTTTTTCGAATGGGCGTTTGCGCAGTTCTTGTAATAATTTGGAATATATGTGTCCGCTGTGAGAATTACCGGATATGGCATATACTTTGCCAAGTAATATTGGTTGTAATTCGGCCATGTCCAGTAATGTTTTCGCATCTGCGGCCTGGTCTTGGTATCCACGTTGTCCGGCGATAACATGGGCCAATACTTCCTGGGCCAGTGGCGGTAATGTTGGCGCACCGTCCAGAATAACCGCCAGCGGCAGGTCAAAGCGTAAATTCTGGGCCAATTTATATGCCGGCTGGTCTGATGTCTTTAAATTCAACAGCCAGTTCTGAAATTGTTTCAAATTTTCTTGGTTAATAAATGTTTCGGCCATTTATAGAATCCTTTGTTTTTTTGTGTAATTATACCAGAAAAAGCATGTGGATTCAACTGTGGCCATTATTTCGGAATTACCATTCAATTGGCGCCGACCCATGCGCAGCCAGGTATTCATTGGCGCGACTAAAATGGTGATTGCCAAAGAATCCACGATGCGCGGACAATGGCGATGGATGAACAGACTTTAATATCAGGTTTTTTTGCGGATCTACAAATTCCGCCTTGCGCTGGGCAAAACTGCCCCACAGCATATAGACGATATTTTCGCGATTTGCGACCGTGCGGATAACGGCGTCTGTAAACTGTTCCCAACCGCGGCCGGTATGTGATGCGGCGCGGTGCGCCTGTACGGTCAGCGTTGCGTTTAATAACAATACACCCTGGGCCGCCCAATGTGTTAAGTCACCATGCGTGACGGATGGTCGCCCCAAATCATTTTCAATTTCTTTGTAAATATTGACCAGTGATGGCGGCACCGGTGTTGGCGGCAAAACAGAAAAACAAAGCCCATGCGCCTGGCCCGGTTCGTGATATGGATCTTGGCCGATTATTACAACCTTTACCTGGTCCAGTGGACATAAATTGAACGCATTAAAAATATTTGCGGGGGCTGGATAGACGGCCCGGCCGGACATATATTCTGCGCGAACAAAATCGGTTAATTTGATAAAGTAATCTTTTTCAAATTCCGCCCCCAACGCATCTTTCCAAGATTGTTCGATTTTCACATTCATAATTTTATTAATCCTTGCTGACAACTTTTCCATAAAACGACGTCGATGTACCCGCGTGGCAATCCGGTACATTCGCACAATGTCGCAAACATTTCATCGCATGCGCGCTTGATTTCCGGATCTAATTTCCCGTTATCGATTTTATCAGCCAGCTGCGCGTTGCCGGCAAACATGACGCCCAGGCGTTGAATCCAGATATCATATTTTACAACATCTTCGCCCAAGTTTCGAGCCAGATGATTTGCTGTGATTTTTCCAATATGCGGCAATTTGGATAAATATGCAATTCGCGCATCGGTATCATTCAATTCATAATACGCGTGACAAAGTTCATCGCGATTGGCCCATATTTTGCAAATTGCATTAATTTTATTTTTATTATTAAACAGCGCAATCAGCGTATCAAAGTCGGCCCCATGCGCATAAACTGCGTCCATAATTTTTGCATGAATTTTTTTTGCGGTTTGTTGTGAAAAACCACCGGCCAGAATTACATATGCGCAATGCGTTGCGAACGCAGAAGGCGTGCAAATATGACGCGCGGACAGGTTGGCCTTGATTTCATCAAAACTTTGCGCATCGGAATCCATTCCCATATCTCGCAAAGTTTTATCCAAAGAATTAAACCAATCCGCCGTGAACATTTATTAATCGTTTTGATTACTTTGCAACGCCATAATTTCCGCCGGTGACAATTCTTTTTTATCCGGCATTTTCGCGTTCAGTTTATCGGTTGCCGCCGCAAATGATTTTCGTTTGGTGTCGCGCCGTTCTGTGCGAATGACGTTGCCATCACGATCGACATAAACGTTCATGCCATTAATGACCCTGACGTCTTCGTCATGTACGGTTACTTTTTTTTGTGAATCATTTACAGCGGTCATACCGTATTCCTTTGTTTCTTTATACGTCCAGATTTGCGTCCAGCGCATTTTCAACGATAAAGTCACGACGCGGTTCAACAACATCACCCATCAACATGGATACAACCTCGTCCGCTTTGGCGGCATCGTCAACCTTTACCTGGAACAACGAACGATGGTTCGGGTCCATTGTGGTTTCCCACAACTGTTCCGCATTCATTTCACCCAAACCTTTATAGCGCTGAATCTTTAAGCCATTCTTTGCATATTCAAACGCCGTATCCAAGAGTGCCAACGCACCCCAGATTTTTTGTGATTTGGATTTCACACGCAGCGTGGCCGGTTTCGCAAATGTTTCCATCAATTCATCACGGCCATCCATACGATGCCATGCGCGAATTTCCGGGCCATTAATTTTATCGCGCGACAACATATGTGATTCTGTCACACTGCGCAATGTGCGTGTAATCATAATGCCGGCCGCGTCCGCAGTAATTTTCCAACCGCGTTCAAATTCCAATTCTTCGGCATCCAACATTTTTGCCGCCGCATCCAAATTTTCCGCTGATTCATTTTCAAACACATGGTTCAGTGCCAACGCCTCTACAAATCGCAACGGCATGATGTGATTCAGTGACTGGAACGTATTTTTCATATTCAGAATCAACGTCAGCAAACGCTTTAAATCAGCGCCAGATATCTGCATACCATCGGCGGTTTCAATCATACCGTCGGTTGCCAACTGGTCCATCAAATAGTCGTCCATTTCGCGTTGGTTCTGCAGATAAATTTGCTGTTTACCACGTGTGACACCATAAAGCGGCGGTTTCGCAACATAGATATATCCGCGTTCAATCGCCTGGGGCATATGACGGTAAAAGAACGTCATCAGCAACGTCTGAATGTGTTGACCGTCAACGTCAGCATCGGTCATGATAATAACTTTGTGATAGCGCATTTTTTCGATATCAAATTCGTCTTTACCAATACCGGTACCCATTGTTGTAATCAATGCGCCAATGGTATCCGACGACAGCATTTTATCAAAGCGCACACGTTCAACGTTCAAAATCTTACCACGCAACGGCAAAATCGCCTGGGTCTTGCGGTCACGACCCTGTTTCGCCGTACCACCAGCCGAGTCCCCCTCAACAATAAACAGTTCGCATTTTTCCGGATTACGTTCCGAACAGTTTGCAAGTTTTCCCGGCAGGCCACCCAATTCCGGGCCGGTCTTTTTACGGGATAATTCACGGGCCTTGCGCGCGGCTTCGCGTGCGGTTGCAGCCTCTATAATCTTATCAATAATTGATTTTGCAATTGCCGGATTTTCATCCAAGAATTCATACAGCATTTCAGACACTGTGCTTTCCACAATCGGGCGCACTTCGGATGATACCAATTTATCCTTGGTCTGGGAACCGAATTTCGGGTCTGGAATCTTTACACTGACGATACTGGTCAATCCTTCGCGGAAATCTTCACCCGACAGATTGATGTCTTTCTTGGTTACCTTTTCGCCGATGTATTTGTTAATCGCACGTGTTAATCCCGCACGGAATCCTGCCAGGTGGGTTCCACCGTCGCGGTTCGGAATATTGTTTGTAAAGCACAGTGATGTTTCAGTATATGCGGTTGTCCATTGCAAAACGATTTCAATATATGTATCGCCCGCCTGTTTAATCATTTGAATTGGTTCTTTGTTCAACAATTCTTTGGATTTATCCAAATATGTTGCAAAGCCCTTTAATCCATCCACCGAATGAAATTCACGTTCTTTCTTTTCCGGGCCGCGCAGGTCTTCCAAAATAATTTTTACATTTGCATTCAAATAAGACTGTTCACGCAACCATGTTTCCAATGTATCGAAACTAAATTCAGTGCCGGTGAAAGTATCCGGTGACGGTTTAAATGTCACTTCGGTTCCGTGTTCATTTCCGGATTTGTTTTCAGTGATTTTCAAATCCATTGTCGGCACACCGTCGGCGAATGCCATGGACGCTTCTTTGTCGCCACGCCATACACGCACCTCTAACCATGTAGACAATGCATTTACCACCGACACGCCCACACCGTGCAAACCGCCGGAAACTTTATATGCGCCGCCGCCTTCGTTATCAAATTTACCACCGGCGTGCAGTTCGCACATGATTAATTCCAATGCACTGCGTCCTGTATCATGATTAATATCAAACGGCATACCACGACCATTATCGCGAATTGTGCAAGATCCGTCGGCATTTAATGATACATACACCGTATCGGCATAACCGGCCATCGCTTCGTCGATAGAGTTATTAACAACCTCGTATATCATGTGGTGCAGACCGTTTCCGCCTTCGCCCACGTCGCCGATATACATGCCGGGGCGTTTTTTTACCGCCTCCAGTCCTTTTAGAACCTTGATTGAATCACCAGTATATTCGTTGGTCACAGCCATTTAAATTCCTTTCTTTTTTCTATGAAAACCATAGCAATTTCTGATATAATTAGCAAGGAAAAAGGGGATTAAATACCATGAAATTCAAATTGCTGTATTTTGGCGAAATATTGATAAATCCGAAAAAGCGGGCCCAGCATATTTCCGACATCCGGATGCAGTTTCATCCGCAGTTGAAAAAGCTGGTCGAACACAGTCCGTGGAACAATATGACCAAGTTTATGTTGCCAAATGCAACCAAAAGTCCGATCACGACCAAGCATGTTGGCGGTATTGATTGGAATCCGATTGTTACACCGAATTTAAAGCTGGTTGCGGAATTGGATATCCAGATGATGCACCCTGAAATTGTCGGCATGACGCGGTCTGATATTGATAACCGGATCAAGACATTGTTTGACGGTCTGCGTGCGCCGCAAAATGAACATGAAATTGGCACAAATACGCCGCGTGATATCGGTCCGATTTACACATTGCTGGACGATGACCATTTGATAACAAAATTGTCGGTGAACACCAGTCATTTGTTATCAACCGATATGTTCTGTCCGGATATTCCACGCACACCGGATACGATATTTATGTGGATTGATGTAAATGTACGGGTGGTAGAGGGAACATTGGAAAACCTGCCGTTTATGGTGTAAAAAATCCCGGTTTTTACCGGGATTTTTTATAGTGTTCAGTTTTCAGTGTGCAGAGTTCATATAAGTCGAAGACTAAGTTCCCCTCTTGTACATGAGGGGAACTTTAGATCTCGCCGGGAATGTACTAATTCCCACCGCCGCGGGCGGGGGGTGGTGCGTAGCACCGGGGGGTGGCAAATATCGCGGGGTACGTAACAGGCCACCCCCAGTCAGTCTTGCGACTGCCAGCCCCCGCCCAGGCGGGGGCAATTCGTCCGAGTATGGAATGTACTAATTCCCACCGCCGCGGGCGGGGGGGTGATGGCGAATGCCATCGGGGGGTGGCCATAATAATTTGCAATTGGGATTTTGTGCTGGATTTTTATATATGTGTGATGTAACCTATGCCACGTAGTATGGAGACATGCTATGCGGGACTAACAACCTGCGCATAATACAGTACCCGTCCGCGTGCGAACGAAACCGCACCAGTTCTGTAATAGGGACTGGATGGTGACCCCCCCCTCCGGGGTCACTTGCATTCTAGGATGCAGCTGCTAACTCCAGTCCCGTTTTAGTGTTTTAAATGGGCTTTATATTTTTTTGTTTGAATTTATTCAGGCAATGGTATAATGAAACGCATTGATTTGTACCCTGCTGCAAATTTGGGGCTTGATAACCTCGATAACACAAGGGCGCGCCTGTGCATGGCGCGGACGCATTTATATCCAACCATGGGTTGGAGGTCACCGAATATATTGAATAAGGTGAGCAACTTGGATTGTTATGAACCTCCAACCACTTGAAATTTTTTTCCAGTGGTTTTTTAATTCCCCTCTGGGAACCACCCACAGAAACAGGTTTTTGCGGGGCGCGGTCCGGGGTGCCTGCAGGACGGTGTGGTTTTATAATTTGCAATTACGGAAATAATGCGATATAGTGTAAACTAATTGGTGTGAGAACCATAAATTTTCGGTGTCAGAGATGACAAAAAACATCTCCAGCAGCAGGTTGGAGAGTCGTGATATATATAAATAAGCGACACTATTTACCGAAAATTTATAGTTCTCAATCTCCAACCGCACTACAAGCATGCGGTTTTTATTTTACTTTTTTTGAATATCGTGTTAACATGCCTGCAACAGTATAACGAAAGTTATACCGTTGGGGGTGTGAGAACCCTAAATTTTCGGTGTCAGAGATGACAAAAAATATCTCCAATCAACAAAGTTGGTTGGAGGGCCGCGAATATATTGAATAAGCGGCACTAATTTTTCCGAAAATTATAGTCTCAACCTCCAACCGCATCTCATCAATGCGGTGTTTTAAATTAAAAACAATGGGGGGCAAATATGCGTAAGGCAGCAATCGCATTAACGCTGGGGCTGATAAGTGGCATGGCATATGCGGATGAAATAATCGAAATATATTCAGATTGTATAACAGAGCATAATGATAATTACTTTTACATATCCACCGGATTTGATATTCGTGCCAAAACGCACGCAAAGATAGATGTATTGGGATATAAATTTAACGAAACACAAAAATACAAATTTGATGCGCCGAATATCACTGCCGGAATTGATGTTTATGGTGTTGCTGTTGGTGCAAATGTGTCTTGGCGTGATGTGGATGGAATGCGTATGCGCAATATTACGTCCATCTTGGAATTGCCGATTTTACCATTTGCCATCACACCGTATGCAATCGGGGAAATTGGCATTACGGACGTAAAGTTTGATGACGCGCATTTTCATGACCGCGGGTTTATATATGGTGGCGGCATTGGCATGCGAATAAACATATCGGATAATACGTTTATAAAGGTATATGAGATATGGTCGCGTGCGCGCCTGCGTGACAGTATATCGGACGTGCCGGTAAAAATATCTGCGCGTCACAGTCGCATTGGCGTCGCAATGGGGTATTTGTTTTAGGTGTGCCGCCAATTTGCACACTAAAAAACGGGGCGGTGCCCCGTTTTTTATTCTTTACGTGTTGGATATTTGCCGTCGATTAAATTCTGACGCACCAGATGGTGTTTTATCTTTTGCGTGCTGGTCGTCGGTAATTCATCCGTCGTCATTGCAAAGTGCGTTACCCATTTATAACTGGCAACTTTTTTGTTTGCGCCTGCGACGCCGGCGGCCAATTTTTCCATTGTCATATCCGGATCAACACTGAATACGCCGTATGCGACGGTTTTATCCTTGATCTTATGTTCAAAGACCGCGACGTTGTTTACACCCGGGATTTTCATAAACAGTGCCTCTAGTTCATCGGGATAAACGTTTTTACCGGAATCCAGAACGATAACCTGCTTTTTACGGCCGGCAAAGTGTAATTCCCCGTTTTTATCCATTGTAACCATGTCACCGGTATTGAAAAATCCGCGTTCGTCAAATACGACTTCGTTTGCATCCTGGTTGTTCAGGTAACCGCCGAACACCTGGGGGCCGCGCAGCCACAAAACACCAACGCCATCTTCGTTCGTGTCACGAATTTCGCATTCGTTGTTCGATGTCGGCGCACCAAATGCAAACGCTTCACGTTTTTTCAGTGGCTTGGATATACAAATCGGGCCAACTGTTTCGGTCAGACCATATCCCTGGATAAAGCGCATGCCCAGGCGTTCATAGAATGTTTCAACCTCGGGCTTGGTGGCCGCGCCACCCGCGATCAGCAACGATACGCGTCCGCCAAATATTTCACGCACAGGTTTTTGAACCTTGCTGACCAAAAATCCAAGACCAATCTTGTTCAACGTTTTACCGTATTTCAGCACCAGTGATGCCAACCACCAAATATGTTTGCCTTTCAGGGTGTCGATGATGCGGTTGCGAATAACCTCAAACAAGCGGGGGACGGCCGGAATTGCCTGGGGGCGATATTTCTGGAAATCCGCCATGATTTCTTTCGGGTTAACGGTTGGCTGTAACAATACGCCCGCGCCATAGTGCAATGTCGCCAAAATTTCCACCGCAAATCCATATATATGGTACAGGGGTAAAAATCCGTACATTATATCGCCGGCCTTGATATAATCATGCATATCTTCCAGTGATGTGGCGCATGATGTTAAATTATAGTGTGTCAGCGGCACAACCTTGGGCTTGCCCGTTGAACCCGATGTAAATGACAATGTCGCAACATCCAATGGTTCCAATGGCGCCGGTTTCAGACGACCATTGGGCTTGCCATCTTCTTGGGTGATGTCAAAGAATTTAAATTTCTTGGTCTTGTAAAAGAAAGACTTTTCCGCCGCCACGATATGACAGTCTGTGGTTGATGTCATATTGTCATATTCATATGGTGTTAAATTGGTATCCAGCAATAATACCGTTCCGCCCAGATACCATACCGCAAACATTGTTGTCGGCATTTGCGGGATATTATGTGACAGAACACCCACAATGTCACCACGTCGTACGCCGGCCGCATGCAATTCGGCCGCACGCCGTTTAACCAATTCAATAAATCCTGAGAAAGTTACGCCTTCGCGGACCAGAAATAAATTATCCGGCCACTTTGCAACAGCACTTTCCAGTAATTGATACATGTTCATAATAAAAATTCCTTGTTGTTTTTATATTGGACAGGCAGTATTATAATCCTGAGAAAGGAATATTGCAAATATGAAAATTTTAACACTTAACATTAACTCAATCCGCGCACATGCGCAAAGTTTTATCGATATTTTGCGCGGGGCGGAATACGACGTAATCATGGTTCAGGAACTGAAAGTCGAAGACGCGGTGTTCCCGCATAACCTGTTTGATGAATATGGTTATAATATCAAGGTGTTTGGCCAAAAAAGCTGGAACGGGGTTGCGATATTTTCAAAATATTCAATCGAAGATGTCACACGCGGCATGCCGGGATACGCCGATGTGAACGCGCGATTTATCGAATGCGTGATTGATGGGCGTGTTCGCGTAATAAATACTTATATGCCAAATGGCGATACGGTGGATTCACCAAAGTTCCCATACAAATTGGAATGGATGCAGGCATTTACAAATTACATATCCATGTATCTGGATTCAGAAGAACCTGTTATTATTGGTGGTGACTTTAACGTTGCAATCGAAGATCGTGATGTATGGAAACCTGCAAACTATGTTGGTATCGCAATTGCCGCGCCCCAGGCGCGTGCGATCATGCGCGACTGGTTGGCGTCGGGGTGGATGGATGCATGGCGCGAATTGCACCCGGATGAAATAGATTACACGTGGTATGGATATCGTGGTCGTGATACGGTTGGAAATAAACAGGGACTGCGCCTGGATTATTTCCTGTGCAATCGTGCGGCGGCCAAAATGGTTAAATCGTGCGAGATTGATATGGCACCGCGCCTGGCCGAAAAGCCGACGGATCATTGTGGTCTGGCATTGGTATTAAAATAAAAACAATCAGGGGGATATGGTTATGGCAAAGGTTGGAATTTTATACATTGCGCTGGGGCGTTATACGGTGTTTTGGGATGAATTTTATGAATCCTGTGAAAAACATTTGCTGCATGCGGATAAACATTATTTTATCTGGACCGATAATCCAACGCCGGCGATGGATATGCCGAATGTGACCATTATTCCGGCCCAAAAGCGCGGTTGGCCGTATGACAGTCTGCTGCGGTTTGAAATGTTTTATGCGCATAAAAAAGAATTGTCTAAATTTGATTATTTGTTCTTTTTCAATGCGAATTTCAAATTTATAAATGATACAGATTTATCCGAAATTGCGCCGCGTGAATGGGACGGCGGATTGTGCGCCAGTTTGCATCCCGGTCGCCATGGCGACATCTGGCGTGATACGCCAGATGTATTCCCATTTGAAAGAAGACCGGAATCCACCGCATATGTGCCGTTCGGTACCGGGCGTCATTATGTATGCGGCGCGTTCAACGGCGGTACCGCGGATGCGTTTTTGGAAATGTGTGGGGCACTTGCCAAAAATGTTCAGACGGATATTAAAAACGGAATCAATGCCGTTGTCGATGACGAAAGTCACCTGAATGCATATCTGGCGACGCGTGATTTCTTGCTCTGTGGGCGGGCGTATGGTTATCCGGAACATAAACTGAAACACTTGGCGCCGGGTGATGCGGTTATGGTAAAGATTATCAGTCGCGAAAAGAACACACCAAAATACGGTGGTACAAAATGGCTGCGTGGGACGACAGATAAAAAGATTCCGAACAACAGGTTTTCATATATAATGCGCAGTATAACGCGCGTAATCGCCGCGATTATACCGGTGCGCGCATGGCGTCAGAAACTGCGCGGGTTATATTGGTAATAGAAATAAATTCCGTGGTGTATAATTAGTTTGACTTTGCCAGTATATATAAATAACAATATGCGGTAAGAAAAAGGAAAGGAATATGAAGAAAATATTAGCACTGTTCGCATGTTTGATGCCGGCGGCGGCATTTGCAAATCCGGCATGTCCGGTTTGCACAATTGCAATTGGTGCGGCGTTGCCGATTACGCGGCGTATGGGCGTGCCGGATGCGATTGTTGGAATTTGGGCGGGGGCGTTCCTGGCCATTATGGGTTATTGGATTATAAAATTCATGGCCCGGCGCGGTTGGAACTTTCCGGGACGTAATGCGATTGTTTTAACGTTATCGGTTGCAACAATCGGCTTTGCGTATATCAATACGGTGAAATACAGCCCGTGCACCTATTTTGGTTTTCTGCCGGTGGATCCGCTGTTGATGGGAACGATTCTGGGCGCGGTACTGTTTATCGTGACTGAAAAAGTTTATGATTGGATGAAGGCGCGCAATGGTGGTCATGCACACTTTCCGTTTGAAAAGGTTGTATTGCCGATTATCGTTTTGGCCATCGCCAGTTGGATAATGAAAATTTGTTAAGATAAATCGGGAGATAAAAAATGCAGAAAGCAAAAAACGTAAAAGAATTTGTTGAAAGAATGGATGCCGCGAAAAAGGTTAATCCAAAAGACCTGTCGTCTGATCAGGATTTATCCATCGGCATTATGAATTTAATTTCCATCGAAGAGCATTTGATGTTTTCTGGTGCAAAAACCGGCAAGACGGCGTTCTATGACCAGATAAACGAAATCCGCGAAATGCGCAAACGCATGATGCAAAAAATTATTCCCGCGTACGAGGGTGAAGTGTGGTGCATATCTAAACACCTGTTGGCCGCGTCCATGCGGTTGTTTGAGGTTGGAACCAAAGCACTGGCCGCCGGTGACGCAGATCAGGCATACGCGTTATTTGATGATTCATATGGTTTGTATTGTATGTTTTGGGGGCTGAATATGGGTATGCTGAACGGTGACCCCATGGATGTCAAGGATGCAAAAAAGGGCAAAAAAACGTCAGTTCCCGCATCGGCCGATGCGCCGGTGAAATGTGCCGCCCCGGATGGTAAAATGGGTAAATTAAAATCATGGGTTAAAAATGCAGTAAATTGCTGTATCGAATAAAAAAATCCCCGTTTTGGGGATTTTTTTTATGTTAAGCTTTGATAACCGGCAATGGCATTAACTGCTTGGTATTTGGGTTCCATATGCCGCGTGGCGCGCCGTCATATCCCATTGCCGCATGGTGCGACGCAACCAAGAATTCGGGCAGGGCGGGTGCCTCGCCCATCTGATATTTTGCCAGCATTGATTTTTCAATCGGTGTTCCGGCCTTGTAATATAATTGCTGGTCGCATTCGATTGGGCGGTTATAGTGACCCTGGATCAGAACCAGCTGTTTTCCAATCGGCAATTTCATGATATCCATCGGCGTGTACAGTAATTCTTCGGATGTGGATTCTTTGCCGTCTTTGTCGGCCTTGACCTTCATCTTGTATCCCATCATGTCGGAAAAGCGTTTTGCACTGTCGGGATCATTCTGGCGCAGGATGATTTTAGCAGCAGTCGTGGATATGATTGTGGATGCGGCATCCTGGCCGTATTTTTCCGCAAACTGGTGCAAGTCCTGGCCGATAATCAGGTATGAAATTTTCTGACCACGGCCAAGGTCTGGTCCCTGGATCACGGCCTGCATCTTTTGCATTTTTGGCATTTCGTCCAATACAAACAGTACCGGGTATGGCCCCATTTTTACCCCATCTTTGACCATGTCAGGCGTGTTTACCAACAGATACGACGACATTAATTCAATAAAGATTGCGGTGATGGGATTCAATGCCTCGGCATCAACCATGTTAATGGACAGGTATATCGAAATCGGCTTAATCTTGCCATCGCGCGGATCGCGCATCCCGCGCAGGTCGGAAAAATGAAAGTCCGAATGACTGGTACGATTACGCACCGCCGCATTACGGAATATCGCCAGACCCTGCAGTGCGGTTGAAAATATTGATCCGCGTTCCTTGTCTGGGGTACTGGCCAATTGCGTAAATTCCAGTATTGCGCGGTGTGAATATGCGTATCGGCGTGCCTCGTCCACGGCGGCCTGTAACAGGTCTTTCATGGGGTCGGCCATCATAACCATCTGGTCACCCTGGCGTCGGCGGTTTTCCAGATCTTCGGCAATTTTTATCTGTGCCGCGTTTAACCAATCCAGAATCATGGACAGTGATGCCTCTTTGCCACGCCATGCGTCGGGGATACCATCCCATGTACCGATATGGACATAGTTCATGGCGTTTAATTCGCCGCGTTGCAGAATCGCGTGCGCCGCATATGCATTCGGGTCATGAATCATCGACAGGTAATAATCGCCAAGCACCGCCGCATCTTCGGCATCAAATGTGCCGGATGCAATTCGGGAATAGAAATAGTCGTCGGCCTTGGCACGCTCTACCTTGGATACAATATAATGCACCATACCCGACAGTGCACCGCGGCCCGCAATTGTCCAGTGCGGGTCGGCCGATGACCCAACCGCATCCGGGCACAGAACGTTACAAATAGAATCTATATACAGGTCACGCTGTTCCTGGGTAAATGGGACGTGTTCCGGCGACAACGGGTTCCAAGACGGATAATATATGCCGCGGTCGGGGTCGTCCTGGCCCGCCCAGTTCATGATAAATACCGGGCCAACGCTGGCGCGATAGCCGGATGTTTTCCAGTTTAATTCGGGCTTTGGGTCGTTTATAATCATTGATACATTGTCGCATTCAAATATGGTTGGAATAACGACACCTGCGGTTTTACCGGTTCCGGGGGGCGCCACCAACAGTGCAGATAATGTTTCATCAAATTTCAGTGGAACTGTTTTTCCCTTGTACTTAAACCAGCCCAACACCATCATAAATCCGGCAAACAGACCTTCTTTGTTTTTAAAATCTGTGCCCATTTTTTTGATGTCATCAGCGCCGGCTTTGTTGGATGATTTGGCATCAAATTTATCACTGCCGTGCGGGTTGAATTCTTTGACCAATGTGGAATCTGACAGGAAAAAGTACGCAACAACCGGCAGTAATGGCGCCATACACGCCAGGTCTGTGCGCATAACGCTGCGCCCGACCCATTCCGGTATTTCCGCCACCACCGACAGGCCCAGTGTCGATATCATGTTCCCCAGATACAGCCACATCCACCGCCATGACGCGGGCGAAAATCCATATCGCCAGAAATGTTCGGCAATGAACGATAATGCGAATGCCAATGCGCATATTAACCATATGCCGATTGCCCAACGAATGCTCCAGAATATTGATGCCAGGGGCGTACGCTCGTGCTCTTTATACGCGCTGGATTTGAAAATATTCAGGCCCTTGGACGATCCGCCGGCCGATAAAATCTTGAACTTCTCTGCCATTGTGTTATCATTATATCAGAAAAAAAGATAAAAATGAAAAACATTCCGCGTATTTTTGTTGGAAATAATGTGGATACTGGCATGACAATGCCGGTTGGGCGTGATGTTGCACACTATTTAACGCGTGTTATGCGTACATCTGAATTTTTGGCGTTTGGCGGTGGACGTGAATTTACGGCGGTGTTATCTGCGGACGGCAAAAGCATGATAATTGGCGCAGATACCGGTCATGTGGATCCATCGGGTGACATAACATTGATGTTTGCACCGATTAAGCGGGCAGATGATTTAATTAATATGGCAACGCAACTGGGGGTGGCACGGATTTTGCCGGTTATTACCGAACGCACAACGGCGCACCATATAAACTGGGACCGGATGCGCCGCATCGCGGTTGAGGCGTCAGAGCAATCAAATCGCAACAGCGTTCCGGAAATATGTGCACCCATAAAGTTTTCGGATTTGGATTTATCTAATATTGCATTTGCCGATGAACGTGCCGCGCATGGCATGAACCCGGCGCGTGCGACCGATTTGCGCACAATTCTTGTCGGGCCCGAGGGGGGATTTTCCGACGCGGAATTTGCGGCCCTGGATGCGGCGGGGGCGGTGGGCGTATCCCTGGGTAAAACAATTCTGCGCGCGGAACTGGCGGCCGCTGCCGCGATAATAAGGGTGGGCGCAAAATGACGGTTCGTATTGCAAAGTTTATCGCTGATACCGGCGTCGCATCCCGTCGCGACGCAGAACAGATGATTGCCGACGGCCGCGTTGCGTTAAATGGTGAAACAGTCACATCACCGGTGTGCTTTATAAATCCGGATGTGGACACGGTTACAATTGATGGTGTGGTGGTAAAACCGCGCGATGTATCACGCCTGTATGCGTTTCACAAACCACTTAACACAATGACGACAACGCGTGACCCGGCGGGACGCAAGACAATATACGATTGCCTGGCGCCGCAGTATAAAAATCTGCGTTATGTTGGACGTTTGGATTACAAGACGACGGGATTATTATTGATGACCGATGATGGGGAATTGGCACAAAAATTATCCCATCCATCATCCCGAATTGAACGCACATATATCGCAACAGTAAACAGTACAGATTTTTCCAAATTGGATGCGGCGCGTGCGGGTATTACGGTTGACGGCATTAAATACCGCCCAATGAAAATTGATGTTATCGGCACAAATGTTTTACGTGTCACCGTGACCGAGGGTAAAAAGAACGAAGTACGTATTGTGCTGCGCGCATGTCGGTGTCCGGTGCGACATTTGCGGCGCATTTCGTTCGGGCCGATAGTATTGGGTAATATGGCGGTGGGCGAAATAAAGCAGATTCCACAGAAAACGATTGACGAACTGTTAAAATCCATCTAATATTCCAATTAAGGAAGGGAGATTTATCGATGAAACAAAATACCTCTAAAAAAATTACGGCCCCGAAAAAAGCAAAGGCAAAGGTGGCACCTGTGAAATCCACACCTGTATCAGCACCGGCCAAGGCAACCGGTGGGGCATGGTCACTGTCGATATATATTTATTGGTTTATCATTTTGTTCTTTATTGCGTCAACGTTCTATATCCTGGGGCGCAGTCATGGCACAATCAGCGCGGCAAACAATGTCGAAATCACAGAAGAGGCATTGTTGCAATCTGGTGATTATTACGAAAGTGGTAAAACAAAATTACTGTCGGGCGATATTGATGCGGCCGTTGCGGATTTAACGGCATCCATTGATGCGGCCGACGATAATGTTGATGCATATATCCTGCGGGGCGAGGCATATATGCAGGCTGGCAACTATACAGCCGCAATGGATGACTTTAACATGGCGATTGAAAAAGATCCGGAAAATGCGGTTGCGTTTTATGATCGCGCGTTGTTGAACACGCGTCTGGAAGATTACCAGGCGGCGTTGAACGATATAAACGCTGCATTGGCTGCACGCAGCATTCGCCCAACAAATATACTGCAAATGCGTGACCTGTATGCACGTCGTGGGCAATTGAATTTGTGGCTGAAAAACTGGGAAGGTGCGGTCGCAGACTATACAAATTCATTGGCGTTGCCCGATGGTATTGTGTCGCCCAGTGTTTATGCCGAACGGGCCGAGGCATTGACAGCCCTGGGGAATTTTGACGCGGCAATAAATGATTACAGCAGTGCAGTGCGTGTAATATCTGAACAGATCCAGGGTGCTGCAACCGTCGAAGAACGTGAATTGTTATCTTCAAACGCAATGAGCTATTTTGAAAAATCGGCGGCATTGAATTTGAAATTGGGTAACATGGATGCGGCGCGCACAGATTTGGAATCGGCCCTGACGATTGCCGGTGCGTTAAAAGATTCCGACAGTGTTGATCGTATTCATGGATTGATTCTGGATTTAGAACGCACAACACAAACACCATCAATACTGATGTAAAAAAAATCCCGGGGGTTCCCGGGATTTTTTTACAAGGTTCAGATCGCGTTCAATGCGCATCAATCATACATTAAAAATTGTATGTGACCCCCAGGCCATAAAATGCGTATGAATGATTTTCTTCGGCGGTGTTTCCATTAGAGAAATGTTGAACAAAAATTTCCCCGCCCCAGTTTTCGGTAAAGTGGTATCCGGCCGATATTTTGAACTGGAAAACCAATTTTGCACCCAGTCGATCGTTTTCTTTGGCCTGGAACCCGACACCGACACCAGGGCCAACATACCAATCGCATCCATACAGCAATGCCACATCGCCCGATGCCCATACCATTGGTATTGAAAAGTCCGTCCAATCCCATCCGTATGCACGGCCCATACCAACTGTTTCGCCAAAGTTCAATGATTGGCGCGCCGGCATGCTGAAAAACGTTGTTGGTTGGGAATATTGGATATTCGGCAACATATAAAACGGCACAAATTGTGATGGTGGCGGAACCAGAAATCCGCTGTTAACACCCTGGCCAATGTTAATGGCGATTTGGTTTTGTGTTGTGCCAAAGTATGGATTCAAATCTGCGTTTGCCGCGGTTGCGGTAACAGACGATAATATTAAAACAAGTGATAATTTTTTCATGTGCCAAATATTACTATATTTTACGGCCTTTTTCAAGACGATGTTATTAAAAACGATAATAATTTAATATATGAATGAATTCATGATGCGATTTTGCCTTGCGTTTGGAAAAAACTCTGTTATAATGCGTGTCACTTGGCGGGATAGCTCAGCTGGTTAGAGCAGCGGAATCATAATCCGCGTGTCGGGGGTTCAAGTCCCTCTCCCGCTACCAAAAATTCAAACCGACCTTGCGTCGGTTTTAATTTTTGCGAGAGGGACGGACGAGAAGCCCCGAGGAAGGGGGTTCAAACGAGTAAATAGGCATGTGGGAACATGCCGGTTGCGCGAATGCGCAAATTTGCGAAGTTCCGTCACGGCGTAGCAATAGCGAAGACGGACGAATTTCCTCTCCCGCTACCAAAATTAAATCGCCCTTGTGGCGATTTTATTTTGGTAATGATAGACTTGAACCATCGAGCAAGGGGGTTCAAACAAGCAAATAGGTGTACGTGTACACTGGTTTCGCGACGCGCAAATTTGTCCGGGTCCGTTAATATTTGCAAACGAAAAAAATTGCGTTATAATAAAGAATGAATTCGCAAGGGACGGCGAATTCGGGGCATTCGCAAGGCCCGAAGCAGTCGGTGCAATAACGAGGAATAGCATCCAATAGTATTGTGTCGTCATTTGTAGTCCCCTGGCTCTATATAGGGTCGGGGCGCCGTTGGCTATAAAATACGGGCTTGCCTGAAAGGCCAACGGGTCAATACTGCTTTGATTTGTGAACACCCCGACCGCATGTTTTATGGCGGTCTTTGTTTATAAACGCAAAGGTATAATTATGACACCGGAAGAATTATGGCGCGGGATTGACAGATTGGCGGCAAAAAACGGTTTAAGTGCATCAGGACTGGCGGTGCGGGCCGGGTTGGATGCCAGCGTATTTAACCAGAGCAAGCGTGTAAATAATGGACGGCCGCACTGGATAACATTAGAAACTTTGTCCAAGATTTTAAAGGTAACAAATACATCGCTGGTGGATTTTGTTAATCTGATATATTTGCCAGAAGATTAAGATTTATTATTGCAGGGACTTTTTTTTTGTTTATAATTTGGACGCATGCATATCGTTGCGATGACGTGACTGACACCCACCGAGTGACGCTATACAAAATCTAAGTTATAAGCCGGGGTGGCACCGCGCAGGTAAAAAATTCCAGCGCCCCCGATTTCAAAATAAAAAAAAGGGACCGAAATATGTTATCACTTAAATCAAAATACAGAACGCATACATGCGGTGAATTAAATGCGTCGAATGTCGGTGAAACGGTGACGTTATCCGGATGGGTGCATCGCAAGCGTGATCATGGATCGTTGTTGTTTATCGACCTGCGCGATAATTATGGTATTACCCAGATTGTATTCGATGGTGGGGACGAGGCTTTGGAAAAAATTCGCCCGGAATCTGTTATCACAATTACGGGCACCGTTGTTGCACGTGATGCCGCGGCCGTTAATGATAAAATCCCAACTGGTGCCATTGAAATTCAGGCGGATAAATTCGAAGTTTTAACAAACGCAGATGTTTTGCCGTTCCAGGTATTTGGTGACGACGACAGTGTTGCCGAAGATTTGCGCCTGAAACATCGTTATATCGATTTGCGTCGCGAAAGTTTGCATCACAATATTTTGTTCCGCAATCGCGTGATGAAATTCCTGCGCGATAAAATGTGGGATATGGGTTTCTCGGAATTTCAAACCCCGATTTTGACCGTGTCTTCACCAGAGGGTGCGCGTGACTATATCGTGCCGTCGCGTCATCATCACGGTATGTTCTATGCATTGCCCCAGGCACCGCAACAGTTTAAACAGTTGTTGCAGATTGCTGGCTTTGACCGTTATTTCCAGATTGCACCGTGTTTCCGTGACGAAGATTTGCGCGCGGACCGTTTGCTGGAATTTTATCAGTTGGATATGGAAATGTCGTTCGTTGACCTGGCCGATATCCAGGCCGTTGGTAATGAATTGATTCCGGCGTTAATCCGCGAATTTGTTCCGGGGGCAAAAATCTGTGCCGATATTCCGCATATTCCGTATGATGTGGCAATGCTGAAATACGGTTGTGATAAACCGGATTTGCGCAACCCGATTGAAATATCTGATGTGACGGATGTATTCCGTGGGTCTGATTTTGGCATCTTTGCAAATGCCATTGAAAACGGCGCCGTTGTGCGTGCGATTCCGGCACCGAATACCGCCGACCGGCCACGTTCTTTCTTTGATAAACTGGGTGAATATGCTGTCAAAGAATTGGGCCTGGGTGGACTGGGGTACATCGTGTTTGGCGATGAAGCCAAGGGCCCGGTTGCAAAAAAATTGGATGCAGACCGCATTGCCAAATTGCGTGAAATCGCAGGCGATGGTTCAACATTGTTCTTTGTTTGCGACAATGTGGATGCCGCGGCCAAGGCGGCCGGCAAGCTGCGTATAAAGCTGGGTAATGATTTGGGTCTGATTGATGACAAAGAATTCAAACTGTGCTGGATCGAAGAATTCCCGTTCTATGAATTGAATGAAGAGACGGGCGCAATCGATTTTGGTCATAATCCGTTCTCGCTGCCGCGTGGGGAATTGGACGGCGATCCGTTAAAGATCAAGGCAAACCAGTTTGACATGGTGTTAAACGGTGCCGAAATCTGCAGTGGTGGTTTGCGCAATTATAACCCGGAAACGATGGTTCGTGCGTTTGAAATCGCAGGTTATGGTGAAGAAGATGTTAAGGCGAAATTTGGTGGAATGTATGCCGCGTTCCAGTATGGCGCCCCGCCGCACGGTGGTTGTGCATTCGGTGTTGACCGTTTGATTCAGATTATGTTGGGCGAAGACAACCTGCGCGAAGTGGTTGCATTCCCGACAAATCAGCGTGGCCAGGATTTGATGTTGGGTGCCCCGCGTGAGGTGACGGAACAACAACTGCGCGAAGTGCATATCCAGGTTCGTAAAAAGAACTAAAAAGAACGGGGCATCGCCCCGTTTTTTTTAGTGTTGATCCGTGCAGAGTTCAGATAGAAGCCTTTGTCACTCACTTCATTGCGCATGAAACGAAGCGATCCAGTTAATAGCGAACTATTCCGGGGCTGCGACGGGTTGCTTTAATTTCTTAAACGTGTTGCGTTGACGACGATATTTCTCCTCTAGCGTGCGGGCGTGTATCAGTTTATAACCCATTACCAACATACGTATCATTATGTCATGGGGAATTTCTGTGGTGCCACGTTCGTATTCTGATAATTCATTCGGCGTTATATGTAATAACATTGCCGCATTATCATATGGGATATTACACGCAATACGTGCATCGTATAATGCACGCCCCAGGCGTCCCGCCGTGTTATCGATTTTGTTTTGTTTCATTTTTTCCTCCTTGCTTTTTTTTTATAAAAAAGTCCGCTTTGACGAGAAGCGGTTGGAGGTTGATAACTATAACAACGATAGTGCTGCTTATTCATATATATCACAGCCCTCCAACCAACGTTGGAGAAATGTTGCTAGAGGTTATCACACCTCGCACCGGGCGTCACCCGATGCATTGAATATTATATCGGATTGTTTTTGGAAAAGCAAATTATTATAGCCACCCCCCGATGGCATTCGCCATCACCCCCCGCCAACGGCGGTGGGAATTGCTCTGCGACACAATCTATGTCTTACCGTCATGCATTCGCATGCCCCACCCGCAGTTCACCCACAAAAACATTCGTTTTTGCGGGGCCCGGGAACGGCGGTGGGAATTAGTACGTTCACAGCTCGGACTAATGGCCCCCGCCCGGGCGGGGGCTGTCGCCAAGGGCGACTGGGGGTGGCCGTTTACGTACTTCCCTATATTTGCCACCCCCGCCCGCGGCGGTGGGCATTATATCGAGCCTAGCACCAAGCTAATTGCCCCCGCGAATCACCCACGGAAATTATATTTCCGCGGGGCCCGATGTGGGCGGGGGCTGTACGCTTTTTCGTTATGAAATCAAACCTATTGGCACACAAACATTCCCATGTATACTTATATTCATATTCGGAGAGTATTCATGGACAACGGTTTTAGTCAATTAACAGAATTATTAAACTTAACACCGTACCAGGCGGCGGCACTGTCGGCGGGCGCAGATAAGTATGACTTTGCACGTTTGGAAAAGCGTAATGGAAACCTGTATGCGCCATATGCGGAACGGGGTATATATCCATCAATTGTCAAATTTATTCGCGGGCGGCGCGCGGATTTAATCGGCGGGGATCGAATGCTGGAACGCGCGCGTCGCGGTTAAAATTTCGTATGTGTTTTTATAAACTGGCGCATGAATCCTGCGTCAAAATTCCGCATTATTTCCGACAGTGAATATGAACGCGATCCGTCTGGATATATATCCAATGTGATGGCGGTTGGTGACGGCGATGTGGCGCGCATTGTGACGTCCAAATCTGCGGTCATTTTGTCGTCCTGGATTTCGATATTGCCGGTTGCGGTTGCGTGCCGCATTGATATTGTTGCCGGTTCGGTGGTGTGAAAATCGCCGCGTTCAAATTCGCCACGAATGCGCATTTCTTTTAATGCGGTTTCGCCACCGTCCAGTGCCGCGGCAATTGCGTATTCGGCATTAAATGTTGTTATGTTTTCCGCCGCACCATAAAATTCATCAATGCCAATTCCAACCAGTGTTCCGCCGGAAAATACGAAATCCAATGTACCAACCATATTGTATTCCAAATCGTGTGCAATTTGGCCCGATGTTTGCATTATTGTTTCACCGGTGATTGTTGTGTCGCGGATGTTCAGTGGCATTGTCCCCGCCAACAGCATTCCCGATGTTTTGAATTTATTCATCTGGATGGATATTTCATATTTCTTTTTATCGCGTGTAATGATGGCCAGGGCGCGTCCGCGGGCCTGGTCTGATATGGAATATGTTTGTGTGTTGTTTTTCAGACTGAACACAAAATTTTTATATTCGTCGCCGTTGTATATCAGTGTTTCCGCACTGAGAGATATATTTACCGGCAAATCAAACGGCAGCATAATTGGTGAATCTGTTAGGAATTCCATTTCGGAATAGTTATCGATAAATTCCTGTTTGATAAAAGAATCTATGTTCAGGGTATCTGTTTTTAATGTGATGTTTTTGCCGGTGGCACTGCCGATAAATTCATGGCCCAAAAAGCGCACTGTTAAATTGGATATATTATCCCCGCGGCGGATGCCGGATACAAAATATTCCCCGTCGTTTATCGCCGTTAAATCCATATCCGGGAACCAGTCGTACAGATGCGTGCCCGATATTGCGAATGCGTCGCCTTCGGTGGTTAATTCCCATCGGCCACTGTGTGGGCGGAATGTGACGCGGTTCGCACTTAATGCAAAGTCACCAATTTCATCGCGCATAAATTCTGGTATGAAATTTGATGCACCGCGCAACCATCCCAGTGTTTTATCGCGTGCGAATTTAAAATCGGTTTGTATTTTTTTTCCATCAATATTCATTGTGCCGGCGGCGTCATTGAATATAAATTTTATCATGCCGCGTCGGCCCAGGATGGATGTCATATCGCGTATTTCATTATCCGATGGCATTGCGCCACTGGACGTTACCGATACGTTAAATGTGTCGCCATCGACGGCAAGGTTGCCCGTCATATCGCGATAGCTAAATTTTTCGCAAGACCATTTTTGTGGCGTACCATTAAAAATGCACGTTGCGGTCTGACCGTCTAGTTTGGTTGATATCATCAGATTTTTTGCGCCGGTGGAACTGATTTCGCCGCCGGAAATAACGGTGTCATCGGCCACAATGCGGTCTATTTTTAATATGCCGTGGTGTGCCACCGCGCGAATAATCAATCTTGAAAAATTGCGGTTGCCCAATGTCAAATGGCCGCGCAGGTTCAAATTAAACGACATATCGCGCATTATATTTGTCGGATGTAACAGGAATGAAAAATCAAATGTTATATCGTCTGATTTTATTTCAATACTACGTGCGCCATCGGGGGCGATATCAATGTTGCCCGAAAAATTGGGTGCCGTTATATCTGAAAATAGAACCCCATATTCACCATCCCAATCGAACTTCATATCCAGCGCCAATGAATCAGGAATTTTCGGTTCATCGAATTCGAACATTTTATTTACATCAATTGCATGCAGTGACATTGTCCCACGCGCGCCACCATTTTCGGTTAAATTTCCCGTAATAACCAGATTGTTATTTTTATTCGTTACATAAAATGCGTCACCGTTCAGCGTGATGTCATATTTATGTTGGTTCGTGCGGACAATCGCGTGGAATTCGTTATTGTTCATTGTGCCGGTAATAATTTTATATTCCTTGCCCAGGAATGTAACATTACAGTTATGCAATTCAATGTCATATTTCCCATTTGCCGGGGTCAGGCGCGCAATCGATACATTCGCATCATATATACCAATGCGGCCGTCCAAACGCGCGCGTGACAGATCAAACAGCGCCCCCAGTGGCACCCGGAAAGATGCCGCGCCAATGTGGCCATCGGGAATTGTTATATCGCGTGCGACAATTGTGGTCGCACCAATTAAACTGAAATGTACATCGCCGTTAATCTGGGCCGGGACACCGGTTTGTGCGGTAATGGCGGCCTGGATTTCAGGCTTTAGTTTATTCAGGGTAAACATTGGTGGAATTGTGATAATTGCGGTGGCGATAATTGCGATCATGGCGCATACGCCGATAAATATTTTCCGAAATGTTCTGGGTTTTAATGCCATTTTCTCTTTCCTTGTTTTTTTATTATAATGAATTATATTATTAATTAACAATGAAAAAGAGCATATTTGATCTTCAAAGTGATTATGCCCCCATGGGGGACCAGCCAACCGCCATTGCCGAATTGGCGGATGGCATTCGTGATGGTCGCCGGTCCCAGGTATTATTGGGTGTGACGGGGTCTGGTAAAACATTTACAATGGCCAATGTTATTGCAGAATTGTCGCGCCCAGCGTTGATTATGGCACCGAATAAAATTCTGGCGGCGCAGCTGTATACGGAAATGAAGTCATTCTTTCCAAACAATCATGTCGAATATTTTGTATCGTATTATGATTATTATCAGCCCGAGGCATATATGCCAACCACCGACACTTATATCGACAAAGATGCGTCCATTAACGAGCAATTGGATCGCATGCGGCACAGTGCGACGCGCGCCATGCTGGAAGAACGCGATGTTATCGTCGTGTCGTCTGTATCATCTATATACGGTATGGGATCGCCAGAGCAGTATGCCGGTATGAAACTGGTATTAAATGCGGGTGATAAAGTCGGCATGCGGGATGTTATGCGCGGCCTGGTGGATATTCAGTATAAACGAAATGATACCGCGTTTGAGCGTGGTGATTTTCGTGTGCGTGGGGATACGCTGGATCTGTTTCCGTCGCATGCATTGGATCGCGGATGGAAACTGTCTTTCTTTGGTGATGAAATAGAAGAAATTTGGGAATTTGATACCCTGACAGGTGCCAAACTGCGGCGGTTGGATAGGGTCGCAGTCTATCCGAATACGCACTATGCAACGCCCATGCCCAGTATTATCCAGGCAATTGGTCAGATCAAGGATGATTTAAAACAGCGCCTGGATTATTTCCGTGACAATATGAAATATATCGAAGAACAGCGTCTGCGCGAACGCGTGAATTTCGATATCGAAATGATGGAGAGTACCGGGACATGTCGTGGAATTGAAAACTATTCACGTTATTTATCGGGCCGCGCACCGGGGATGCCACCACCGACATTGTTTGAATACTTGCCACGGGATGCGGTGTTATTTATTGATGAAAGTCATGTGACGGTACCACAGATATCAGCCATGTCACGCGGTGACCGCGCGCGCAAGGAAACGTTGTCACAATATGGATTCCGTTTGCCGGCATGTATTGATAACAGACCGCTGACATTCGACGAATGGGATGCGTTGCGGCCGCAAACAATTTTTGTATCCGCCACACCCGCGCCATGGGAATTAGAACAATCGGGCGGGATTGTATCGGAACAGGTGATACGCCCGACCGGCCTGCTGGATCCGGTGTGTGATATTCGCCCCACTTTGAGTCAGGTGGATGATTTATTGGACCAGATTAAACAGACTGTTAATAAAACGGGTGGTCGTGTGTTGGTGACAACACTGACCAAAAAAATGGCGGAGCAATTAACCGACTATCTAAACGAAAATGGTGTGCGTGCAAAATATCTGCACAGTGATATTGAAACACTGGAACGTATTGAATTGCTGCGTGATTTGCGATTGGGTAAATACGACGTGTTGGTTGGTATTAACCTGTTGCGCGAAGGGTTGGACGTGCCCGAATGCGAATTGGTTGCGATTATGGATGCGGATAAAGAAGGCTTCTTGCGTTCCACACGCAGTCTTATTCAGACAATCGGGCGTGCGGCACGTAATGCCAATGGGCGTGTGATTCTGTATGCGGATAAAATTACAGATTCGATGAATGCGGCGTTGACGGAAACCGCGCGTCGTCGTGAAAAACAGATGGCGTATAATACCGCGCATGGTATTACACCGAAAACTGTGACCAAGGCCGTATTTGCCGAGGTTGGCGAAAAAGATGAAAAGACCGATAAGAAAAAACGATTTGTTTATGACAAAGATGGCGGTGTTATGGACGCGGCGTCGATACGCAAGGAAATAAAAGAACTGACGAAAAAAATGCGTCGCGCGGCCGAAGATCTGGAATTCGAAGCGGCCGGCGAATATCGTGACGCGATAAGAAAATTGGAAGATGATTTGTTGTTGGTGGAGTAGGGTATGACAGAATTTATCTCAAATAATGTTAATGAATTGCGCGGTTGGGCGGCAGATTTCGCACGGAAATTACATGCGCCGGCGACAATTGCACTGCATGGTGATTTGGGAATGGGAAAATCTGAAATTGCGCGCGCGATTATAAAAACTTTGCGTGGTGCGGACACTGTTGTCCCCAGTCCGACATTTACAATTGTGCAAAATTATGATGGGATATCACACTTTGACCTGTATCGGATAGAGGATAGTGATGAATTGGCCGAAATCGGGTTACAGCATGCAATTGCCAACGACATTACATTAATTGAATGGCCAGATATTGCGGCGGAATTTTTGCCGGCGGATACAATCAATATATATATAACCGCGCATGGTGACGGACGCCGGGTTGTAATAATGGGAAATATGGGAAAATAAGCCCCTTTATTCTTTTGTGTTAATAGTGCATAATATTTATGCAGACACTGCTTATGGGCTTTTCAACAGGCCCCGAACCATATCCCTGCAGATTCACGGTTAAATAACCTGGACCTAATAAAAACAAGTATGTGCTTGCAAAAACAGAAAACCGGCGTATGCCGGTTTTCTTGATATTGTGTGATTTTATTTTTCCGGGTGCCGCAACAGGCTTTGTACCGCCAATGGAAAATCAGATGCGCGCGCCAGATATGATCCAGACACCAATGCGTCCGCGCCTGCGGTCCAGCATGGGTTCGATGTGTCGGCATTTATTCCGCCATCAACAGTGATTTTATACTTTAATCCATATTTTTTACGTGTCGCGTCCAGTATTGCGATTTTCTTTAATGCGTCGGTATCAAATTTTTGTCCCGCCGCACCGGGGGTAACCGACATAACCATTATTTCATCAACATCGCGCAAAATTGGTTTTAATATTGATACATCGGAATCCGGGTTCAATGCCACGCCGCATCGGCGACCGGCCGCCCGAATCTCGCGCAGGGCCGCGCGCAGGCCGGATGTATTGGTTGATACGATCACGGTATCTGCGCCGGCGGCAATTGCGTCGGCGGCCCAAACGGATGGACTTTCCGTCATTAAATGCACGTGCAGATGTGCGTCCGTATGTGCGCGAATTTGTTTTAATTCGGCGATACTGCCGGCGACACGGTCAACGTAAAAACCATCCATTATATCTACATGAATCATTGATATGCCGCCGGATTTAAACAGTGAATATGTGTCATCGCGTCGCATGTCAAAGCATAATGTACTGGGCATAATGGGGATAAAGCGTGCGCGTGGACGTCGTTTTATATTAAACCGGCGCCGAATCCAATTTGTGCGACGTGCCCATCGTTCTTGGCGGGCGTGTGCGGCGGCAACGCGTGGTGATTGCAGTTTCCATACATACGCCGCCAACGCCCGTGCCGTTGCGTCATACGGTAATTTTGTTGTTGGAATTGCAAAGATGTTTTCAAAAAAGTCTGTTGCGCCATCTATTTCTGCGCCGCCCCCGGTCAGCATTATTTTTACCGGTCTGTATTTTCCGATCGCCGTTGTTGCGGCGTCTTTTATTTGTGCGGCGATTTCCAGCATGCGCGGTAAAATAATTTCGTTTATATCCGCACGTGAAAAATCATATGCCGGATCGGCCGGGGTAAATCGGTCCATTTCCATCGGAATCAATGTTGAAACTGCACGTTTTATGCTGTTTGCCGCCGTTATATCTATATGCATTTTTTCTGCGATATCGCGTGTTATTTTTTCGCCGCCAACCGGAATTTGCTTGAACATAACGGGACCGCGGTCTGTCCATATGGATGCGGTTGTAAATCTTTCGGCCAAGTCTATGAACATTATGTTTTCGTGCGGTCGGCGCAGTGTTGCACTTAATAAAAATTGCGGGTCAAAGAATCCCGACGACTGGATATGGGCGCGCCGCATGTCGGACATAATTTCGTCCATTCTGGGTTGGTCGTAAAATATTGCGCTGAATGCGGATACCAGTGCGTTGTCTGTATGTCCGATTGGGGATAAAATGTTTCGGGCCGTCGGTGTGTCGTAACGTAGCGGAATTATATGCATTGGAAACATGCCGGTTGGCGGTGTTATCTGGGATATCAGATTGCGTACGTCGGCGGTGCTGATTTTATGTTCCGCGCCCCAATTGATACTTTTTACCGTCATATTGAATTCGGCCGGTCCAAAATCACCGGTTACATATGCTGTATCAAAATGCGCCCCGATTTGTTTTTCCAATTCGTCAATCACAGACTTTAATGCATACACGGTGTCTGTGCTGTCAAAAGAATAAACGGCGGATTTATCAATGCGCGCACTGCGTACGCGATGGGCCGCGCCGCGAACGCCGGATCGGCCGATATCCAAACACAAGAAAGAAGAATCAAACAGATTCATTTGTTATTTTACCAATATTCTTGCATCGTCGCGCATGTCAATAACGTGAATGTCGCGGGATAATATATCGTGTTTCTTTTGCAGCATCATCAGTGTTGCAATCGCCGCGGTCGGATTATCTTCGGGCAGCATTATTTTTATATCGTCCGTTGTTATTATGTTCCATCGGCGATTTTCAATCCATTCCAGATAGTTTATGTAACGCGTCATATTGCGGGCGGCATCGGTTATTTCGGAAATATCATCGGGCAGTGCGCCACGGAATAATACAGATGCCGGATCGCGTGCGTCTGATGGGCGGCGCACAATTGTCCCATCCGCCGACAGTGGATAAAACGCATCGCCATCGGTCCACTGGGCCACGGCGCGATACATTTTTACGCGTACGGAAATATTACCGTTTGGCATGCGGCGTACGGCGGCCATGCGCACGCCGGGGGTGTCGGACACGCGTGCGGCCAATGTATCCAAATCAACCGAATATGAATGTGCACCCGGGGCCACCGCCGCGGCCGCCGCCACCGCGCCCAATTCCGGTCCGCGCATATCAGCCGATATGGATATATTATGTACGTGGGCCACATTTCCGTGCCCCAGTGCCGTCATTATTATTCGCACTGAAAAATAAGTGGCCAGAATTATTGACACCACAAAACACAGCCAAAACCAGAATGAACGTTTCATGGCATCAATTATAGCATATTTTTATCCGATAAAAAAGGGCCAACAGAAAAAATTACATCGCACGCAACAAATATCCGCGACGGAACATGCATTTGCGATAATATCCAACAGACTTGGACGTTGTGTTGCGTGGGACGGACATCAAACTGCGCTGGCCCACGTCTTTGTATTCATTTGATTGAAATGTTACCCACAGGCCGTCCCAATCCGGCATCATGCCGCTTTGGTTCGGGGCAATCAGTTTGGCCAGGCGTGACCGCGGCATATAAGATGGTTTTGTTATCCCCAGGCATGCCTTGTGATCGCGAACAAATTGTTCGGTCGTGACGGATTCATTTTCCCAATTCAGTATTGTGGCGTTATCAATACTGCCCCGATTCACGGATGCACATGCGCCAAGCAGTAATATTGGAATAATGAATTTCATTCTCATGTTGGTTATTATAATTTAATTGCGTTTATTCGGCAATAACTTTATTATGTATGTAAAATGATTTCTGTGGGTAACTGCTTGCATAAACCGTCGGTCATGTAACGCACGTACACTCCCTTTGGTTTATGTTGCGCATTTCCCTCACATAAATCATTTTATGAGAAGTAGTAGGAAGGGAAGAAATGGCAATAACGGTTCAGAACTTTATAAAGATGGCGAACTTTTATAACCAGATGACGATGATGATGTCGGCCATCTGTGTGCAAAAGGGCGGTATTGCCATGGAAAATTATGTCGGGCGTTTCTTTGCGGCGGACACATTGGAATTTGTTTATGAATATGGGCGTCGTGTGGTTGATGGCGGAACGGCGACACCGGAAATTCGTGATCTGGTTGAACGTTTTCGGGCTCAGTATGAACGGGTCAAAGATCTGACCACGCCGTCCCAGCGGCCGATATATGAAATGACACTCGAAGAATTTGAACGCCTGATGAATATATAGAAAGGAACGGTAATGATTAGTAAACAGACAAAGGTTATTTTCGGTTGCATGGCGGCGATTGTTTGCGCGGCATGTGCGGGTAACAGTGTCCAGGATACGGGTCCGCAATATGATACGGTTACCGTTATTGACAATCTGGTGATTGATTCTAATTCTGTGCCGATTTTTCCGAAAAAGGCGGCGCTGACCACTGATACGGCGCGTCGGTTTTCAATCGAATTGCCCAAGCGGTGCAGTGTTGATTGGAATAACCAAACGGTTGTGTCTGTTGTTCCCGAAGAAAAGGTTGAAATTGTACGTCTGGATATGGGGGATAATCTGCCGGAACTGCGGGTGTCGGATTATGAATTTCGCAGTCTTACCGTGAAACAGTCTTTGGATAAACTGTTGGACGGAACCGATATTGCGGTCATCGAAGATGAACAGGGGATAGAGAAAATTACCGGTTCAATCCAATCGGGTGCGTTGTCTGATGCGGTGGATTTGATGGCCAAGATGGGCAAGATGTATTATACATATGATGATGCCGCCGGCGAATTGCATCTGACGCATCGCGCAAAATGGATGATAAAAATGCCGCGCGATGAAACAATAATCATGGCGTTGCTGGATGCGATGCATGGCGCGGATATGCGGAATTTATTGGTTAACTGGCAGGATAAAACCGTTGTCTTTGAAGGAAATTATCAGACCGAACGCGAAGTTGCCCGCATCATCGCCGACATATCATCAAAAAAATATATGATTGCGTGGGATATCGATGTTTATCGCGTGTATCCAAAGACAGATAATCCGATTATATGGATGAATTTGCTGCCGGCGTTTGGTGATAAAAATGTTCGTATGTCTGTGCCGGGTGTGGTTGGGCGTGCACTGGTTGTCGGGCCAGAGATAAATACAAAAACGTTACAGGAATTCCTGGCACAGCAGTCGAATGTCGTTTTGATTTCCCAGGGTACGTTTGCCGTTCCAAACGGATGGCAATCACGATTTGATATCGGCCAATGTGGCAAGGAAGAACGGTTAGAGACAGACCTGATTATCGGTGCGACCGGTAAGTATGGGAACTTTGGCGGGTATCAAAAGATTGATGCAAAAATCGTTTTGCGTACGTCGGCGGGTGAACTGTCGTCGTTCACAATACCGTCAAGCGTTGGTGACAACTATGTCATAATCGGTATTCCGACACATTCGTTTGTGACGACACCGGAAACGTTAATCAGTCCGTTTGCAGAACTGGTCGTGTTTATGTCACCGCGTCTGATCCAGATTGTGGATGCACGTGATTCCGGTGCAGCGACGATGCCATTGTCCGGTGATGCGTTGCGTGATTTTTTAAATGATTAAAGGGGCGAAAATAGATGTTGTTTTCAAAACTCGAAAGAAAGGTTGCGTTTCGATATATGTGGGCGAAAAAGCGCGGATTTGGTTCCGTGATTTCGTGGGTGTCGCTGATTGGCATTACACTGGGTGTTGCGACACTGATTGTCGTTATGTCGGTTATGGCGGGTTTTCATGACACATTACTGAACCGCATTATAGGTATGAACGGACACGTTGTTGTTTATCACCAGGATGGTGCGATTTCGGACTATGATTTCCTGATTGATAAAATGAAACAGAACAAGGTTGTGGCCGCGCGCGCCGCCGCAATTGTCCCAATTGCCGAGGGCCAGGCCATGGCCACCGCCGGCGGCAACAGCACCGGTGCAATGATACGCGGAATACGTATGTCCGACTTGCAGGCAAAGGTCGATAATGGCACCAAGATATACGGCCGTCCGCTATCGGATATCCGGGACGGGGAATTGGTGGCGGGTGCATCGCTGACACGCGCATTAAATGTGACGATGGGTGATAAAATTTCACTGGTATCATCTGCCGGTGCAACACCGACACCGTTTGGAACAATGCCGCGCATTATGGCGTATCCGGTGATGTCGTCATTCTTTATGGGAATGTATGAATATGATTCAGGATATATATTTATGCCACTGGAAACCGCCCAGAAATATTTAAATATTGGTGATGGTGTAACGCATATCGATCTGTTCCTGAAAGATCCCGAGGATACAACCGCGGTGGCGGATTCGTTGGCGCGATTGCTGCCCGATGGCTTTGTGGTTCGTGACTGGCGCGATTTAAATCGTGGGTTTGTCGGCGCATTACAGGTTGAATCAAACGTGATGTTTTTAATCTTGATGTTAATTGTAATTGTTGCGGCGTTTAATATTGTGTCAAGCCTGGTAATGTTGGTTAAGGATAAATCCAAAGACATTGCCGTATTGCGCACATTTGGCGTGTCGCGTCGTTCAATGATGAAAATATTCATATTGTCCGGCACCAGTATTGGTGTGATTGGTGCGCTGGCGGGTACGGTGCTGGGCGTCATTGTTGCGATTTATATTGAACCGATACGCAAGGCTGTTCAATGGATGACAGGCCGTGATTTGTTTCCTGCGGATTTATATTATCTGTCTGAATTACCATCAAAACTGTCGGTCACATCGGTTGCGGGCATCGCACTGGTGGCGATTGGGCTTGCGTTACTGGCGACGCTGTATCCCGCATGGAAGGCGGCATCCACAGACCCCGTTGATGTATTAAGGAATGAATAACATGGCGAATATTTTGAATTCTTTGTCAAAGGTTAACCGCGCGGCGCCGGTGTTATCGGTGCGCGATATTAAAAAAACGTTTATAGAGGGCGGACAGCCCCTGCATATTCTGCGCGGTGGTGGGTTTGATTTGCATCGCGGGGAAATCATCGCACTGGTGGGGCCGTCGGGCAGTGGTAAATCCACATTGCTGCAATGCGTGGGACTGCTGGATAAACCCACGGGGGGCAGTATTTTAATCGATTCCATGGCGGCGCATAAAATGGATGAAGAAACGCGTACAAAAACGCGCCGTGATAAAATCGGATTTGTGTATCAGCGGCATAATTTGCTGTCGGACTTTACGGCAATTGAAAATGTTATGTTGCCGATGCTGGCGCGTGGTGTGACGGAAAGCGATGCCACCGCGCGTGCAATAAAATTATTGCGGGCGGCAAATGTTGCACATCGCGCATCGCACCTGCCGGGGGAAATGTCGGGGGGCGAGCAACAGCGTACCGCGGTTGCGCGGGCGCTCGCGAACAATCCGGCAATACTGCTGGCCGATGAACCAACGGGCAGTTTGGATCCTGCGCATGCGACCGCGGTGTTTGAACTGTTGCTCGATTTGGTGCGGAAAAATAATATGGCAATGCTGTTTGTGACGCATGATATGAATTTGGCCGCGCGTGCGGATCGCACGATTACAATAACGGACGGCATCGTTAAATAAGATAATAAAAACAACGGAGGGAGAAATCATGAAAAAAGAACAACCCCAGATGGTTAGCGTTCGGCACACACCACGCCAACGTCTAATTGGAATTGTCGCATTGGCGGTTTTGTTTGGGTGCGGCATCATGGTCGGTATGTCGATTAACGGTAACGGCGGTGCCGCAGATCCGGCAATGGATAAGCAGTGCGCGGCCCTGTCAAAGCAGATTATCAGTATATCTTCGAAGTCATATATGGGAACGGATGATTTGGAAAGATTAGAAAAGTTTAATGACGCGTATGCAAAAAACTGTGCCGATTATAATTTTATGGAAGAACCAAAACCACAACCAAAAGTCGAAGACACTGCCGACAAAAAAACATGCGAAGTGATAGAGGAATTATTGTCGGAAAGATTGAATGTTCCTGTTATGACCGGCAGTGAAATTGCAATGCACAGCAATAATATCGCAGTTTACAAAAGTTTGGTTGAAAAAGGTTGCCCGGAAAATGCAGATAAGTATAGCGATATGATTATGCGTGAATCTGCGATAATCGATGCATTGAAAAGCAATGCGTCGTCTGAAAACACTCGGACATGTACAGAGATTGAGCATTTGTTGATGCAGAATACATATCCGTGTGAAACCGATGCTGAATGTCATATCAACAATGCCAAGGTTTATGCAAATATCTCTGAACGCGGGTGCCCGGAAAATCGTCAGAAATATGTTGACCTGGCGGCGAAAGAATTGGAAATCGCACGCGCGTTGCAAGACGATAATTTCAGTGACTCTGATCGCGAACAGATTTCTGATACATACAGACGTATTCAGATGAAGCAGACTGCGAATGAGATTATGAACAAGGTGCAGAAACTGGCCGATCCGGCGATTGACTTTATAATCCAGGCACAAAAAATAATAGAAGAATAAGAATAGGGGGCACACATGCGAAAGATAATATTTGCAATCATTGGTGTGATGTTTATTGGGGGCGCCTTTGCCGCCGATGTGGCCGAGCGTACAGACTGCGCCGCCACCAAGGAGCATATTGATAAACTGGCGGCGACGGAAAATCTGGCAGAGGCGGACAAGGCATTATTGGCGGATTTGCGCGCCACATATCGTAAAAGTTGCAGTGTGCGCGCCGGTGGTCGCGGTGCGCGTACAATTGCCGGAACGCGTACGGCCGCGGCCACCGGGAATACGTCGGACGCAACCGATGCGCCGGTGATTGCGGAATCATGCACTAATCCGGATGCAAACGGATGTTGTCCGGGTGAAGAATTTGCCGACATGGGCGCGGATGGAAAATTCTGTTGCAAGGATGATTATTGTTTCCCGCCGATGGCGGTAACCGTGGCTCTGGCGCCCGCACAGCCGCAAAAGACCGAAGAAGAAATCGCCGCGGAAATTGCCGCCAATATTGAAAAGGGTCTGTGTGGCGATGGAACTAAACCAAACAAATATGGATGCTGTAGTGGCGAGTTATTCAAAGATCTGGGCAATGCTGAATTCGCATGCTGTAAAAAAGATACAAACGAATGCTTTCCACCAATGAAATAACCAGGGGAATAAAACAATGTCCAAAAAAATCGTTATGTGGGCAACCACGATAATTATTGCGTTTGTTGTTGTATTTTTGTTGATTGGTGTAATGTGATGACCGGTACATTTAAATCGCATCAGGCGCACGAACTGATAGAATATGTCAGCAGCCAGTATGGGCGCGATTTGGAATTCTTGTGGGAACGTTTTCCGGACAATGCTGTTTGGCGCCGTGGCGATAATGCCAAATGGTTTGGTGCGCTGTTGACCGTGCGTCATAATAAAATAGAACCCGGCGCCAGTGACAATATGATCGAAATTCTGGATATACGATGCGTGCCTGATATGATTGATTTTGTTGTTGATAAAAAGAAAATCTTTCCTGGATGGCATATGAACAAGCGGCACTGGATAACAATCGTACTCGACGGGCGAATGGATGCGCGCCAGATATTTTCGTTGCTGGATAACAGTTACGCGTTGGCGTCAAAAAAGTAAAAAAAGAAGCGGCCCAGATTGGGCCGCGTCTTTTATTTTTGGCGTGAACGAAATGCATCGAATACCAATCTGTGCATGTTGCGGCGCAGTTGGCCTTTATGTATCTTGGTCATGCTGCGTTCTTGGTTTGTGCGACGCATTTTCTTTTCAAAGATATCCAGCTTGTGTGCATTTACTTCATTTTCAAAGAACAGGCGTTCGAATTTATCTTCCGCTGTTGCGTCGATGGAATTGATACCGACAAATGTGTCGTCGTTCATTTGGTTGTTTGATGATGCTTCGTTATGCAATAAATTATATTCTGCAATCTCAGCCTCGTAATCAAATGGGACTAAATAAAATACATCTTCGTCTTCGTAATGTACCGGGGCCCCATAGTATTCTTCGTCATCAAATGGGAACAAGGAACCATAGGAATCAGATTCTTTTTTTGCCGGCCGTGACATATTAACTTTTGCCTTTGGACCGCGCACAGATTCAACAAATTCGATTAACAGTTCGCGTTCTGCATCGGCGATTTCTGCGGCATATTCCGCTTTGATTTGGTCCAATTTGTCCAACATCGCGACAACCGTCATGCGCCAGTTTTGTATTTGCTCTTCCCTTGATTTTGGGGCCTCGTTATTAAAGAAACGCGCAATTGCCGCCTTGTCGATATTGTTGCGAACCTTGTCACGTGGCATTTTTGGATTATGTGTCGGGCGCATAATATCAACGATTTCAATTGTCATGTCAGGTGTATTTTTTGTGTTTAATTTCTTGCGCTTAATCATCGGTTTTGGTGCAAATCCGCTCAGTGCCTTTTTGGCTTTTATCTTGGTCGGATATGCATCGGATACGTAATGTGTCAATGCGTGATTTGGGATTTTCTTGAAATTTGGGAGTGTTAATTTTATTTTGTGTGAATAGATCATTTATAAAATCCTTGGGTTCTTATTCTATTATTTTATAGGGTTTTGTTCGGTCGAAATCAAGTACAAAATGAGATATTGGAAATGGGTATAATAAATACTTGCGTTTGTAAAATTTTTGTATATAATCATGATGCTTACAATTTGTTGCGGGCATAGTACAAAGGCTAGTATGCAAGCCTTCCAAGCTTGAAATGAGGGTTCGATTCCCTCTGCCCGCACCAAGATAACATATCTTGGACGAGATTGGGCGTGCGCCGGAGTTGGAGAGCCGGGGCAGACTGTAAATCTGTTGGCTTAAGCCTGAGCTGGTTCGAATCCAGCCACTCCCACCACATTGAACAATCCCTTTGATTTAGGAGTAAATCAAAGGGTTTTTTCAAGGAAAAACAAAGACTTTTACCGTTTATGGTCGAGTTCGAAAATAATAGGTTCAAAAGTGCTCGTTTTTCGTGAATTTTCGAACTTTTCATAAAAAATGAAGGATTGCCGGCAATTTCTATGATGTTGTCCACTGTTTCGGCAATATCTGTATCTGCTTCTTCGTATTTTAACAAGGTATCATTTAGCATAGATATCTCAGAATCTATATTTGTAATGGTGTGCCGATAGGCGTCTTTATCGATGTCTCCGTCTGCAAATACTTCAATCATTCGTTGTTTGCGGTTATTTAGTTTTGATATATTGGCGCGAATACCTGATTTTGAATATTGCTGAAAGCCTGATTCTTGTTCAAGTTTTTTACGTACTTCTCTTTGCAGACTTTTTATCCCGTCAGGTGATAAGTGGAATTTGCCAAATAGTTCCCGTTCCAACTGTTGTAATAGGGTTTGTTCGTTTACTGGTTTTTGATTGCAGTTTTTATGCAAATGACTACATTTTAGATAGATATATTCTTTGCCGTTTGCCTTTGTATGCAATTCAGGACTCATTGTACAACCGCACGTTCCGCAACGGACAAGGCCACGGAATATAAAGGGAGAATCGCCATACCTGTTTTTGGCAGGTAGGCGACTTTTTCCGTTTAGTATGTCTTGGACTTTATCAAACAATGTTTTATCAATCAGTTTGGGGTGATTATGTGGCATTGGTTTACCCTTGATTACCATAATACCGTGATAGAATTCTTTTTGCAGTACCAGGTAAATATTTGATTTTGATAATGGTTTTGGTGGGTGGTTTCGATTCCCACGTGTTGTTAAATTATGAATCTTTGCCCACTGTGTTATACTTTCTAACGAGTGCAGACCAGTTGCATATTCTTCAAATAATTTCTTTACCAATGGTGCACGTTCTGGGTCTAATTCAACAGTGGTCTTTTTTGTTTCTGGGTCTATTGTATTTATATACCCCAGTGGAGCATAACCCTGCCATTTCCCCCTGTTCCAGTTGAATTGCATACTGCGTTTAACATTATCGCGCAGATTGCCGACATAGGTTTTAGCAGCCATAACACTAAAATCCCAACGAATTCTATCAGATGTATTTGATTCCGCAGAGATTATAAGGTTTTCACGTACAAAATGTATTTCAATCTTGTTTTTGTCGGCTAAATCACCAAGTTCGATTGATTCACGAAAACTACGTTGTATTCGGTCAACACAGTCTGCAACAATTATTATTTTTGAAGGTTGCTTTTTAACAAAATCCAGCATTTCAATGAACTTTTTACGGTCACCTTTTGTAGAGCTTTCAGTGATAGAAAACTGTTTTATGATATCAAAATCATTTCGTTTGCAATATTCACGCAGGTTATTGAGTTGTGCTTCTATTGATTGACCTTGTTCTTGCTCTCGTGATGATACACGTGCAAAAATGATAGCCCGTTTTTTTAATCCGTTTTTTGTTTGTCTTTCTAAATCAAATTTATTTATTGGCATAGCCAAGCTCCTTTTTTATTTATTATTTCGTGTTTCTTTTGAAAAGTACGCGATTTTTTCTCTTGATACTGGTTTTCTCTGTCTTTTTTGCTTCTTGCATAATTTGTGCAGATGTCGCAAAAAATGACACAAGCCTGCGGACTATTTCGGATAATTTAGTATCGGTAAATGTCTGGTCTGGATACCAAGATTTAATTTCTTTCTTTAAAATATCTATATCCGACATTTTGATACATTTTTTTTCAAAAGTAGTTTTGTGTGCTTGTGTTATATAGAATCTGTTGGAGCAAATATTTTTTCGAACTAAATTTCCAATTCTAATAAATAAAAAAATTCACCCTAAGGTGAACTTTGTGTCTTATGGGACAAGAAGTCATACCAGCGCAGAGCAATATTACCACCCCATACGATTGATAAAATGCGATACAGTAGCCGGTGATACAGACATCATTTTAGCAATTCGATACTTTGTCATACCAGAGTCCAGCCAGCCCTTTATCTTTTTTGTATTTTTAGACAGTTTCAGCTTCTTTGATTGTGCAGAGAAAGGCCTGCCCAGCTTTTTACCCTTTGCCTTTATGCTATCTAGTGATGCCTTGGTACGTTGACTGATAAGATTTCTTTCTATTTCAGCAGATAGACCAAAAGCAAATGCCATAACTTTGCTACTGATATCATTTCCAAGTCTATAACCTTCTTTAATCGTGAATACCTGACAATTCTTACTAAGGCAACTTTCCAATATCCGCATGACTTCCAATAACGACCTGCCCAATCTTGATATTTCAGCAGCAATAAGAATATCGCCGTCATTTAATTCATCCAATAACTGTCCTAACTTTCTTTTGTTTAGTGGCTTTCGTGATGATATGGTTTCATCTATCCACTTGTCTATTTTGATATGATTCTGCTCTGCAAATTGTGTGATTTCATAGCGCTGATGTTCACAAGTTTGTTTATTGGAACTTACTCTTATATATCCGATAACTGCCATGCTTCATAGTCCTTTGGTTGATAAATTGCTTCAATTTAATTGAACGATTTTTTCAACCTATTTTTTCCTAGGATAAATTTGAATGATAGAAATCAAAAAGCCTTAGAAATTAAGCATTTTTAGCATTTGGATACCCATATTATCCCACATATACCACAATCGTTGGTTTGTTTTATATTGCAGAAAATTGATTAAGGAGCTTTGTTCAATGCAAAAGATACTTTTATCGCTATTTATGATTGTTGGAATTAATTTATCTTGTTTTGCCGCACAAAATGCAACAGATATCTATCTGTTGGCGCAAGCTAAAAACACGACAGAATTAAAAAAAGTCGAAAATATAGACGCGACTAATTCGGATGGCGATACAGCATTGTGTATTGCGATAAAATACAACGATGTGGACGCATACAACGTCTTGCAAAAATCTGGTGCGAATACTAATCATAAATGTATAAAGAATATCCAAAAAGAACAATATAATACGTTTATGAATAAGGTCGCCGCCACAAATAAACCTTGGTCTTTCTTAGGCCTTGGCAAATGGGGATGGGGTGCAATAGGCGCTGGTGTTCTTGGTGGTGCAGTGGTTGTCGCTGGTTCTGGTGGCGGCGGTGGTTCTGGAGGTGGTGCAAACGCGACCCCAAACGAACCAAATGATGATAAATCCAATGAACCGATTGTGTTAAATTGCGCCCACGGAACCCAAATTGCAAATGCATGCATTTGCGACACAGGCTATACAGGAAGTTTATGCGATGAATTAGTACAATGCCCATACACAACAACAAGCTGTGAAACCGGATTCCAAGAAACAGGAAACACATGTCAATCTGGGGATACTTTATACAAAGAATGCGCAGGAATCACCTGTGGCGCAAATGCTACTTTGACAAGTTCTGGCTGTGAATGCAATTCTGGATATACGAATTGGCAAGACGGTCAAGGCTGTTCTTTGATACCACTAGACTGCGGTGAAAATGCACAACAAAAAGGCACTTCTTGTGTGTGCAATGACGGCTATGGAAATTGGCAAGCGGGCGTGGGATGTACTGTGTCGGGCATGAATTATTATGGAACAAAACATATAACCAGTTCAGACGGACTAGACATCATCGGAAAAAAGTCAACAACTAATCAAAGCGCTGCTAACTATGGTATTTATATAACAAAAAACATCCCCACATATTCTAGAGCAACTGTTACCGGAAAGGATGGTGGCGCCAATGCTGCCGATGGTTTAGGTATCATAAACATCAACAAAACAGGTAACGGAGACGTATACGGTTTAATTGGCAATTTTAATGCAGTAAGATATAGCTACTATGAAACTGCAGGATATATAATTATAGACAATACCGGATATGGAAACATATATGGTATAAAGGGAGATGTAAATGCTTCGAGCAATTCAACCGGCAAAATTCGCATTACTAATGCGCAAAATTCTGGACGGGTTTATGGTATGTATACAACACACACAAGAGCGGCAAATGCCTATAATTCAGGGGGCGCGAATGCTTCCATAGATATATTTAATCAGGGTTCCGGTAGTATCTTTGGTTTATATGCGGAAAATGGGGGTAATGAAGTAGCAAATGTCCTTATTTCTACTGCAAATACATCTATGAATGGAACAATTAACATAGAAAATCATAATGATTCCGCCTCTATATTCGGCACATATAATGCCCAGTATAATTCTGGTGCACTTTATAATTCCGGCCAAACACAATCCCCTATTGTTGCAGCAATAACAATTACAAACTATGGTTCTGGTAATTCTTATGGGATGTATAATACAGTCAATACAAATCCAAGTAATGCAGCGGGTGGAAATGGCATAATAAATATGTATAATATTGGAAATGGGAATGCCTATGGATTATATAGCACAACAACAGGCAATAATGGCGAAGGCTTAAATAATTCCTATAAATATGCGACTTCATTAGATTCTACTGGTATAATAAACATTATAAATTATGGACATGGTAACGGCATTGGAATGTACGGATATCAAAATGTTTATAACGAAAATAATATTTCTACTAATCGTCAAAATAAATCCATAATAAATATGCAGAATCTATCTGATGGAAAGGTTATAGGAATTACCAATGTGGCAATTGGTGACCAGAAAAATTATGTTTTTAATTCTGGAACCATTAGTATAAACAACATTGGAACAGGAATGGCGATTGGTATTTTTGCAGACAGAAATACAATCGTATCTAATACTGGTAGTATTAATATAACAAGAGATAATTATATCGACAAAGACAACATGGCATATGTTCCACAATCTGAACGTGGTGGTACAGCAATCGGTATTTATGCCACGTCGGGCGCAACCGTTAACAACAGTGGCACAATTACAATCAATGGTGCAACCACCGCATACGGTATATATGCGGAATCGGGCGCAACGGTGACAAACACCGGAACTATTTCCATTGATGGCGATGAAAATCACGCCAATGCCATTGTGTTAAATGGTGGCGTCCTGTTCCAAAATGGCGAATTGATTGCAAATACGTTGAATCTGGACGATATGGGTGGGGCGGTTATTGCCGGCGCAAATTCCCAGTTTATCGCCGAAAATGACATCAGCGGAACATTAAACATATCGTCCGACATTGTGGCGGATGGGTTTGATACGACATATACTGCCAAAAACATGATTCAGGCCGGGGATACATCAAAGCTGAATTTGCGTTCTGGGTCGGCGATGTTTGACGCAAATCTGGCAGATAATGGCAATGATGTTGTTATGACAATGAAATCCTTTGATACATTGACGGATAACAAATCATTGGCCGCCTATTTGGCTGATAATTATGCCAAAGGAACCAGCGCAGAATTCTTTGGCGGATTAAAATCCGGCACAAATATGGCTGAATTTAATAATATCTTGAACGGATTGTCTGGCTTAAACGCGTTTACCCAGTTTGACCGTGAAGATATGTCCGCCATGCGTGAAATCAATTTTAGCATGAATCAGCAAATGTTTATGAACGGTGACCGTGACGAATACCAGGTCAGCGGCTCTATGGAACACTTCTCGTTCAGTAATTCATCAAATGGCGGTTCCGGTTCCTATGGCATATCCAACAGCCGGATGTCTGACAACTGGAAACTGGGCTATGGTCTGGCAATGGCGAACATTGGCACAAATGATGACCTGGGTACCAGCCGCAGCAATCAGATTGGCCTGTTCTATATGCCCATGACCTATACCGGTGATGATATAGAGTTCATATCCACCCCACGTGTTGGATTTGCCAAGAGCCATTATAACCGCCGTGGATATAACGATATGAACTATGATGGATATATTGAAAAGCAGATATTCGGGTTTAATAACGACCTGCGCTATCCGGTTTCATTTGGTAATTGGACGATTGCGCCTGATTTAGGTCTGAACGCGATTATGTATCGTCAATCCGGCCATGAAAGTGACCAGGCATTTAGCCTGATAATCCCAGCCGATGAAATCTATTCCGTGGAAGCTGGATTTGGCCTATTTACCAAATATGAACAGCAATTATCATCCGGCGGCTCGCTGCAGTTTAATTCCGGCATTATGTTGTATCGTGAATTGGCAGATACGTATAATATGAAACTGGGAATTCGTGGTCTGGATGGTACATTTAACCTGTATGATGATGCCGAACATGATTACAGTGGTGCCGCAACGATTGGCTTTGACTATAAAACAGGTCGGTTTGATGTGTATGGTAATGCCCAGTACTTTATGGATGGCGACCACTATATGAATCTAAAAAGCGGAATTCGTTATTGGTTCTAAAAAAACACAAGCGCCCAGACAAATGGGCGTTTTTTATTGATGGCCTGGTTTTATGCTAAAAACTAGGTAGGCGACGGATTTTTTACTGATTCCGTCGTTTTTTTCTTTGTGTCCTGTGGGGCAAGATGTTTGACGAACAAGCGTATATTCGAGCTGTGGTTGCTCCTTTTTAATTTGGCTTATAGTTTATCATTTTCGGGATTTTCGCGCGCCACAGCTTGAAATTTTCGCGTTTATGTGCGTTTTATGACCGTTTGTTGTCTGTTTGTCGTGGCCTTTCAGGGATAAAATACACCATTTGATAAAAATAGTAAAAAATGGCGGATTTCTGCATTATTTAGCTCCTTTTTCAAAAATTCACGGTATAAATTAAATAGTAAACCGAAACAAAAGGATAAAAAATGTTAAAAAATTATAAAAATTGGTTGATTGAAAAAGGGTTCTCTGCCTTCACGGCAAGCAATAAGCCCTCAACTGTCTTTGACTACTTGCGAGCGTTAAAGTTGGTTAGCACGTGGGAGGGGAAAACGATAGAAGAGTTAGCGGATTCTATATCAGAAATAGCACCTATGTATTATAAATCCGGTATTCATGGTGTGAAAGGAAGAATGATTAGTCGTTCGGTCAGATGTTCATTGAAACAGTTTAATAACTTTGTATTGGAACAGAGAGCATAAGTTATGAATACGAATACCGATAAAATCCGTGCATTGAATGATAACCTGCGTCAGAATCTTTTTTGTACTGGTAAAGACAAACTGGTTTTGACGCACGGTGTTTTAAGTTTGCCGGCAGATATACAGTGGCGAATCTTAGCGAAGGTGAAACTGTTTAACGATTTCAACGAAGACAACGACCCCTATGGTGAACACGATTTCGGTATGGTTTAATATTATGACTTAAAATGCTTTTTTAAGATTGATTATTACGACAAATCAATGAAATACGCATCTGAAGACCCAAGCAATCCCGATATAACAGTCCGTGTTTTAACCGTGATGTTGGCAAGCGAATATTAAACACAAGGATATAAGATATGACAGTCAGTGAACTTATCGAAGAATTACAGTCTTTTGATGATGATATGGAAGTACAATTTGCATATAACTACGGTGATTATTGGCGCACCACGGTATGTAAGGATGTAACCGATATTGATACTGGATATGTAGAATACAGCGAATATCATCGTATGAACAAATTGATAGACGAAGATGAAGACGATGACACAGATGAAGATATATCAACCAAGAAACAGGTTTTAATATTACGATAAGAGAAAAGAACATGAACAGAACATATTTTAAGTTGGAAGTCAACGGTATGATTCTGCCGGATATATACTTTGATTATGACCAAGCATCAGCCGCTTTAAGAGATATATGTAGAAAGAATATCGCCACGGGTGGAAGGGTTATCATGTGCTAAGATTACAACCTGCATACTTTGATGTATACAGGTTGTTTTTTTATAAAAGACGAATATTAAAACGGATACGATGGCTTGAATCCACGCGCTTGAACCTTTTTTAATACAAACCCAAGAACGGTGGCCTGTTTTGCTGATGATATTCTGCCATATTTAATATAAGACCCCAAAACACCAGATTCTATGTCATTTAATTCTATATTGTTTTCTTCTACAAATTCCTGTACTTTCTGCCAGTCTATTGTCTCAATACTGTTAAATTTATCGCTGTCATTTTGCTCTGATTCTGCTGGGGCTTTATATGTATTTTTTGCAACATCGGGGGCTGCAATTTGTACGGTTGTTTCATCAGGCTTTACAGTAATGGTTATTACTACTTCATTATTAACTTTGAAGTTGCCGGGCACTATATTCATTTTTATATCCTTATGTTTAATTTATATTTTATAGAATGTGTTTTTATGACAAATCCGTTAAAGAAAATTTCCAATTTGTTAAAAACTCACCAGAATTGCTCTATTTTCTATCTGACTTATATTTCCCTACCTTTTGAATTTATGCTAGCCCACCACTTGAATATGGCTCAACGGGAAGCATTTGAATGTGATTGTGTACCTTAGTGTTGTATTTTTGATAACCCTTTACACGATGACGCTTCTTTTTATGATTCAATTCCAGTAAGATATCCGAACATATCCAGCTGGTCGTGTCTATTGCCCCTGTCCAATCTGGTTTTATCTGTTTCAATATGTATGTGGCTGTCTTATCGCAAACAGGGGTGATATATACTTCGGGCCAAGATGTACAAGTCGGCTTTTCAGATATATAAAACAAATGATATAGCGTGTCCAAATCAAATCCAGGAGCACTAAGTACAATATGCGCGTGTAATGTATCGTCTGCATGTTTTTCGGCAACCATTATAAACGGCAAATGCTTCCGGCACCAGTTTCTCCCGCGTGCAGAACGTTCGAAAGCCGCCATAATTTCTTTCACCCGACTATTTAATATTTCAATGCTCTGTGTTCTGCTGTTTGTGTTCCAGGTAAGGGTTATATGCCAGTTCGGATTCAGCAGACGGGTTTGGTACAGCAATTCATCGTATATGCGGATATTGTTTTGTAAATTCATATTATTTATACTTATTTTTTTGTATTACGCATTAAAAGGGACGTTCCCTGTTGCATTATCGGAAGTGTCAAAATTTAAAGATTTTTGTGTTAAAAATGGGCGGCAATGAAGACCACGCGCTGACAAAAATCACATATTCAATCAAATCATATCGTTCCCCTTTGGTTCGTTGGTGGGCAAGATTGGTTATAAAAAGAACCCTATGCTCAGGACGAAGTTGCATAGGGTCATTACGGAATTCTCTGCGTCCTGAATTTATGCATACAATCGCGCCTTATCTTCCGTAATCACGACTGCTGCTTTTATCTAGAACGCTTTTTTATCGTGGATTTTTTAAACCATTGAATTTTTATTTTTCCAATTTATAAAAAAACATCGTGCCCCGAAGGGCACAATGTCGTTTTGTGTTGATTATGGTATCATTTCAATCAATCGGCTCACCAGTTTTGGCAAGAAACATTCGCCGATAACATCTCGGATTAGTGAATCTGGTGCCCAGGTTGGTATCGCATAATCGTCAGGCAATCCCGTCACGAGCAGCAATTCCAATACGGATAAACATCTTGCGTCAGAATAAGTACCGTCAGATAATGGGCGACCAGGGTGAATTGAACGGTGGCCAGATACACTGTCGCTGTTCATTGTTATCGTGTTGCACGGTTCGTCCCAAGACTTTCTATGAAAACAGGATTTAAATCGCGCTGTCGTTGGGTTGCCGTCGATGCCAACCGGCTTCCAGGGGAGCGGGTTATTTTGTGCGGATTGACCCGTTGGGGTGTGGCGCAGAATGTCTGCTTGTGCCGGTGCCATTGGTGGGGCAACGTGATATTTAATACCACTGTTTTCACCTGCTTCTATTGACGGCAGGTCACCGATACATTCCCACAGCATTATTCTGCGGTCATCTTTTATCGGAAACTTCCAAATTCCTTTTTTAGATGCGGTGATAATCACACGTTCACGACTTTGGCAGGTTCCGTAATCGGCTGCATTTAATATCGCAACATTGACCGTGTATCCCATAGCTTCTAGCTTGCCCTTTATATATTCACCGATATTATTATATCCTGTGCCGTTCAAGATAAGTGGGCAGGCTGTCAGCATTTCCGGTACGTTTTCTATCATAACGTGTTCATTTACATCATTGACTGCCTTGACAAGTTCTATCATTGGCCGAAATAATAATGCTTCGGGGCAATTATAATCTTTTTTGCCTGCTTTACTGAACGGCTGGCAAGGAGGACTAGCTAAAATCATTTTGCAGCCTTTTTCCTTATGCAGGCGTATCAATTCGTTAAAATTGGCAGTTTCGGTAAAATCACCTCCGACCATTTCACAGTGTGAATATAATTCTTTATACCATTTTACACGGTCTTCCACCAGTAGTTCGCTTGCTACCGCATTGATAACGTTCTGTTCGTGAAGGTAATACTCACCAATTCCGGCATTTGCGAATAGTTGCGTATAATACAACGGCTCATCGCGTTTTGTTGGTGTTGGCGCGACTGTTGCAAATACACTGTTAAACTTAAACGGTTTAATGCTTATTTTGTTGATGGTTTCTCGCTTAAAGGTCAATGCCATACTGCGACTTGGAATCTCGCCCCGTTCTTTGGCTGCTATTTTTGCGCGATTTATGCAATCAAAATCCAGCATTTCAATGAGACGTGCCTGCTTGGTCGTCAATCCTAGTTCCCTGATGTATTCGGCTTTGGTCTTTTTGCCATTCGGATTGCGGCGACCTTGTGCTTTCGGTAGCTTTTTTAATATATACGCTATCCGCAACTCGGCATCCAGTACCAGGCACGCGTAAGCATAGGTTTTGGCCTTTAATAATTGGTAGGCTTTTGAATCAAGCACGTTATTTTTCAGTGCTTTTTGAGCGTTTTTCAGGTCATTTTCGGTTTCTCTTTTGAAAATTGCTAATTCTTCAAGAGTTCTTGGTAGTTGTGGCTTGTGCCCCGGTTCATTGTGATTTGCCGGTAAAGCTGGATTGTTTTCAAAATTGTCGTTTGCCGATGTGGTTCCGTTCAAGACTTCTTTCCGATGTTTTAAGGCTGTCGCCAGTGCTGTATCCGTTGTAGTTTCGTTTGATTTTGTATTTAAAATGTCCATTGTTTTCTCCTTTGTTATTTTTGGACTTTTTAGGTGTAAAAATCCCCGTACAGGAATCGCATTCCGCGATTGCAAGCTGAGAGTTTTACGGTTAAAATTTCTTGTTTTATCAGCGCATAGACTGATTAGTCGTTGTGCTGTATTGGTTTGTTGTTTAACTGCTATTCATTTGTTTGCGTCTCCTTTGTTTCGCGTCGTAGAAATAATAACTGACTAGATTTGCAATGTGGTGTGGGATTTGGTTTACTTTGTGGACTTTGTGAACTTTGGGGGATTTCGTGCCCCGAAAATAAAAAAATAGGGTCTTGCCCTTTATTTTTTCTGCTCTTATTATGCTTTTTTGATTATTACCGAACAAAATGTCGCTGCCAGATATTCATTTATTGCGCTTGCCGGATATTTTGCGGAGCGGTCGCATTCGCAAAAAGCCAGATTGATACGAAGTTCCCGCCATTTGCGTAATGTTTTGAGAGATACGCCAACGATACGCACTACTTCCGAAGGCGATAACATATCTTCTGCTCCGATTATGATAACTTGTTTTGGGGTTGTAGATGTTGCGGGTTTAATAGTAAATGTTGCCATAATGTGTCCTTTTAGGTATGAAAAAAGGGCCGTGCAAAAGCACGACCCTTGGTTGATTGAGAAAAATTGGTTAGTTAAAATTTAAATAAAAAGGATAAATAATGGCGGTGAATGGATTTTTTGCATGGCATATCTCCTTTTTTGTGTATGAAAAAAGGGCAAAAAATGCCCGTTTTTCTTGGTTGGTTGATTGGTTGGAAATTTGTAGTTTTAAGTAAAAAAGTGTAAAAAAAGCCCTGTCCAGAACAGAGAGAGTATCAGTAAATTTAAAAATTTAAGAAATTCATAAATTAAATTGCGATGTTGATAAAAGCTATTCGCAATTTAGATAAATAATTGAGTTAGATAGATATCTTTCAATTATTTTGATGTTTATCATTCTATCATCAAAACAACTGATGTCAACAAAAAGCGTTAAAAAAGTATTCCTATTGAAATTTGCGGTGGTGACGGATTGGCTTCGCGCGTAAAGGCCTATCCATTACAACCTTGTATCAGTAAATCTGTGACATATTGCCTTTTGGGGCAGTAGGTTTAGGGGGGCGTCTTTACTATGCTCGGTTCTATGATGTCGGGTGTTGGGCCTAGGGGGAGGTTGACAATAAGGAATGTATGCGTATCATTTTTTATATATTATGCACATAAGGGGTAATCAAATGTCTAAAAAATCAAATGATAAAACAGAAGTGTTTTCTCTAAAATGGATTCAGCAATATTATTTAACGTTGATTGGTATATTGATTTTAGTTGCTGTATGGTTCAATTTGGGGTATTTCAGATTTATTAACGTTCAATACATTGAATTCCTTACAGTTGGTGACTATTATGCAGGTACTATGCCGGGTATGTTCCTTGAGTTGGCTTATCTTATTGGTTTCTTATTCCCCTTTATACCAATTAACAATGATAATATTATTGTTGCTGCTGTAAAAGATTTTAAGAATACAACACGTAGGCTAATTGATATAATAAGGGTTTTGCCAAAGTTTATTGAGGCTTGCTATAAGACATATAAAATATCATCACATACCAAAAAGCTATTTGGTTCAGGAAAATGTTGTAGAGGAATGAAGGGGCTTTTAAAGAAACAAGAAAAACTTTCGACTGCTATATTGAAAGTGAAGTGTGCAATAAAGAAAGGTGTTATGAATGCTCTATTAAATTACCTTTTGATAGTTTTTGTGATGTTGTTGGTATTAGCTCTTTTAGTGTCAGCAATTATTATAGAGCGAATGACATGTGGTTTTTGGACGACTGTAATATTTGTAGCTATGTTTTTTGCATTTTTACTTTTTGATTCCTTTGTTCCAAATATATCGGTAAAAAATATCTCAAAGTGTTTATGGGTTATAATTTTTATTTTTATGGCAGGATTTTCCAAATCAAGAGGCGATATAAATACTTCAAATACACTGGTTTGTAAAGCAGATACGTGTTATATGTTGGTTAGAAAAGTAGAGAAGGGCTGTTTTGTGAAAATTGATAATAATATTGAATATCTGGATAATAGTTTTTGTGAAATAACAAAGAGAGTCCCTGTGGGTACTAAAGAACAAATGTGAAGCTGATAGTGTTTTTATTTTGTGTTTTGTATGGATATTATCTGCTTAAATTGTTTTATATCGTGTCCAATGCTAAGGAATCCAAGGAAATCCGTAGCTAGAAAATTGTTCATTGACTCCCACCAGAAATAAAAATGCCGGTTTAACCGGCGTTTTTATTTCTGTCGGTCGTGGCTTTTGGATTTGAGTCATGTGACGTATGTCACAGGTTCGACTACGCTGTCGGCAAGAACAAGCGTATGCGCCGTTCGCGCCGTACAAGTGCCCCACAGCCGCGGCGCACAAAGTGCGACGGGCGAGGGAATCAGCCACTCCCACCAAAACACAAACCGACCGAATGGTCGGTTTTTGTTTTGGTTTGGGATGGGCAGATGAGAGGCAGCGGTGAAGTTTGCGGAACGCAAACAGCTGGTTCGACAAGGAGTCCAAGAGCGTTAGCGATTGGGAGTTTGCGATAGCAAACGATACGACTGCCGCGCAGGATGTCAGTCCGAGCGAATCCAGCCACGGTCGGTTGTGTCTTTTGGATTTGAACCATGCGATGTATGTCGCAGGTTCGACTACGAGTAAACGAAAACGAGCAGGGCGAAGTTTGAGTGCTAACGAGTGCCCCACAGGCGCGTGGCGCCTAGGGAATCAGCCACCATATTGCGACACATCTCTTGCATGAGGGGAACTTAGTGTCATGTTTTTTTGTTTGACATGTATGACGGTTGGTGTACTCTGTTTCTTGATATAAAGGGAAAAAAGTATGCAAAATAAAAAACAGCAAACTAATTTTGAGAAAAATTTTATTGCCCAGAAATATGATGATGTGGTGTCTGGTCTGAAACTGACACCGGAACAAGATAAAGAACTGCGTAAATTGTATAGTCGTGCGACAATTCCGGTTAAGCCGTGGGGATTTGTTTTTGCGGGTGACCTGGTAGTCAATCTTGCGGCTGGGATATATACTATGGCAAAATGTTGTGAAACACGAGATGTTAGCGATAGTTATTGGTATTTTGCGTTTCTTGGGGCTCAATTTATTGCTGCGTTGGTGTTTGCTCAAAGAATGCTGAATGCGGAGAAAAAACTGCATAACAGAATAGATAATATTAGAAGCGAATATTTACGTCAAATTTCTCGGTAAGAGCTTTAGGGAAGTCAATGGCTAGAAAATTGTTCACCCACTCCCACCAGAAATGAAAAATGCCGGTTTTACCGGCGTTTTTTATTTATTTTATCCCCAGTTCCGTTAGAACTTTATCTGCGCCGTGCTCATATTGGGCGGCAACGTCCGGCGCCAATATATGAATCAATTTCAACAGTGCGCCCGCATGGTGCATTTCGTCGTTTGTTAAATCGGTCAGTACTGTTTTTACTGCATCATTATCTGTGCTGGCCATGATTTGCTGATATATCTGTATAGTTTCGTATTCTGATGCAATGCCGAATTGCAGGGCGCGAATGATCTCTTCTTTGTTTAATTTTTTTGTTGGATTGTATACCGTATTTATATCACCGAATGATGGCATGTGATGTCTCCTTTTATATGCCTATGGTGCCATAATTTTTCGTTGCAAAATACAGGAATGGATTCTGTTATAAAAAATAACTTGTGTTGGAGTTAGCTCTATGGTTTATATTATGTTCCATAAAAAGGAGAAAGTATGATAAAAACAATATCAGTTATTGCTGTTGCATTGATTGTCATTGTGGCGGCGGTGTTTATTTGGCGCGGGCGCGCATGGGACAAAACATTTGCCAAAAATCCAGATGTCAGTGTGACGCGTGTTCATTTTAAAAATCGTTATGGTATAGAATTGGCTGGTGACCTGTATATGCCGAAAAATCGCGGTGTCGAACCATTGCCGGCAATTGCAGTGTCCGGCCCGTTTGGTGCGGTCAAAGAGCAGGTGTCCGGTCGATATGCACAGGAAATGGCATCGCGTGGTTTTGTGGCATTGGCGTTTGATGCATCTTATACGGGTGATTCCGGGGGCACGCCGCGTAATGTTGCGTCGCCTGATATCAATACCGAAGATTTTTCTGCGGCGGTTGATTATTTAACAACCCGTAGCGATGTTGATGAAAACAAAATCGGAATTATTGGAATTTGTGGATTTGGCGGAATGGGATTGAATGCGGCGGCAAATGATCCGCGTATTCGTGCGGTTGTGACATCGACCATGTATGATATGTCGCGTGTTAACGCCAACGGATACTTTGATGCGGATAATAACGCTGATGCCCGTTATGCGGCGCGCGTGGCCATGAATGCGCAACGTACAGCGGATGCTAAAAACGGGACGCCTGCGTTCGCGGGCGGTTTGCCGGACAAGGTGGATGATGATGCTCCTCAATTTATGAAAGATTATTGGGCATATTATAAAACGCCGCGTGGTTATCATAAGCGTTCGGTTGCATCAAACGATGGTTGGCGTGTGACGTCAAATCTGCCGTTTATGAATATGCCATTGTTGACATACATCGGTGAGATTCGCAGCCCTGTTTTAATGCTGCATGGGGAAAACGCGCACAGTCGTTATTTCAGTGAAGATGCGTTTAAAAAGCTAAAAGGGGATAACAAAGAACTGGTAATTATCCCGGGCGCAAATCATGTTGATTTATACGACAATATGGATGTGATTCCGTTTGATAAGATTGAAGAGTTTTTTGAAATAAATATGAAATAAGAAACGGGGCATAGCCCCGTTTCTTTTATTCGTTTATTTCAACGCTGTCGATGTATGTGCGACTGACCGTTTCAAGTGGTTTTGGTTGAAATTCCGGGTTTGATACAACCGTTTCCTCATCATCTTCGGGTATGATGGCGATAATATTTTCCTGGTGCGTGGTTGTGGATTGGGTTGCATTTGCACCATATGTTTTTGATTTGTATTTGCCACGTACGCGGTCTGGAATCTGGATGTATGACAATGGATTTATTCCCGGGGTTTCCACCGTCATTGGGCGTGCCGGGGCAAGCTTTGCCGGATCAATGCTGTAAATCTGGGTGATAAAGTTATCGGGTGCCGCACGCATTGCGATTGCGCCGTTTCCGGAAATTTGCATTATGCGCAGGGCGCGCTGGCTGGCCCCGCTGGGGGTTAGGCGAACCAGGCCGTCAATACCGACATAACCACTGGGGTCCATCAGGTATGCCGCATTGGATTTTCTGGAATATATTGTTCCCATTGCCATATTTGCGGCGTCATAGCCAAACGATGCAATGCGGTTTGGTGTGGTGCCCGTGGTTTGTTCATACAGGTTTACGAATGCGGGATTGGTTTCTGACAATGCGGGATATTTCGCCCCAGACATTGTTATATCAGAACTGGTAAATGCGCCGTCCCACATGGCTGTTCCATAAAAACGTGCGTCACGTGCGGATACGCCATAGTATCGCAGAAATGATGCCAATGATTTTGCATCATCTGCGCTGCCTAAGAATAACACGGCATTATACGGCAGATGCCCCAGTGTTTCTGTTCTTGATATATTATCCAGTTGGCGTGACAGGGATGATTTTTCAATTGCGGTCAACTGTTCTGTATTCAATACGTCGGCCAGTATTTCGCGCGCGCGCTTGTTTGCGGCGCTGCGTGCCGGGTACAGTGCTGCCGCATTGGCCGCATTTTTAATCGATTCTGTGTCACGTTCGTGATAAAAAACAACGCCTGATACCGGAATGTCGTTGTTTGTTGCCGCGGCGCGTGCCGCCGCCGCCATCAGGCGCCCGGTATTTGATTCTGGCGCCAATATCAGCATACCTGTTGACCCGTCGGTGGCCATTTCGCGAACAATTGCCTCAACCCCGTTTGACGGCATCAGGGCCATTGTCATAACGCCATTGCCAAGTGCGCTGGCGTCTGATGTAAATGATATTGCGGGCATATCATTTGGCTTCATTGCGCGTAATGTACGCGCATCCGCCGCAAACAGTGGGCCGACAATAACATCTGGATTTTCGGATAATGCCGTATTTATCGCCGTGGATGCACCGACGGCGGTGTCATGGAATGTCACACTAAGGCTGTTTGGTGCGCGTTGGATAACGGCGGCCTCAATCGCGGTGCGCAGGGCCCGGCCTGTTGCCGCGTTTTCACCACTAAGTGGTAATAACACCGACATTTTATGTGATGCATCATCCGTGGCGGGCGTGCCATACATCATTGTGGTCGGCGTCCCGGTGCTAAGTGACCCGTATTCTGAATGCCATGTGTCGCGTGGTGTCATCGTGCCATTACATCCCGCCAAAGTGCCTGTCAGGCCAAGAAAAGCCAAAAATTTATTCATATGCATTGAAAAATCCATTTTATTCTGTATCATTTTACTACAAAAGGATGATGAATGCAATCAGGGCTTTATATTGTTGGAACACCAATTGGAAATTTATCGGATATGTCGCCGCGCGCGGTGGATGTATTGAAGTCTGTGGACTTGGTCGCGGCCGAAGACACACGCGTGTTTGGGAAATTGGCATCGCATTTTGATATAAAGACGCCGGCACGTGCCATGCACGATCACAATGAACGTGATGTTGTGCCGGAATTGATTGAAAAACTAATCGGGGGCACGACAATTGCCGCCGTGTCCGATGCCGGCATGCCGGGGGTGTCGGATCCGGGATTTCGATTGGTGCGTGCGGCGCGCGCGGCGGGTGTGCCGGTCTTTATGGTGCCGGGCCCGACGGCGGCGATATCGGCATTGGTATTATCGGGATTTCCGACAGACCGGTTTACGTTCTGCGGTTTCTTTGATGAAAAGAGGGTAGCGGCAGACAATAAAATCCGCCATACGATTATTTATTACGAAAGTCCAAATCGTATTATGGCGACAATTGGTGTGTTGGCCCGTGTGATGCCGGAACGCAAGATTGCCATCGTGCGCGAGATAACAAAAATCTATGAAGAAACGATTATCGGATATCCGGCGGAATTGATGAATATCACGCCGCCGCGTGGTGAAATAGTAATTGTTGTCGCGCCGGCGCCCGAACATAAAATGACAGATGCCGAGATTTCAGAAATCGTAAATGATGTTGTGGCAACGTCAACAAAATCGGCCGCAGCTGACCTGGCGGCCCGTGCGGGAATATCCAAGAAAGAGGCGTATCGTCGCCTGGTGGAGGCAAATAATAATGATTAAATTTATGGGATCATTTGAAACAGTGAAATCGTTGCCGAACACCGCATTTGCGGAATACGCATTTATCGGGCGCAGTAATGTTGGAAAATCATCGTTGATTAATGCGGTGGTGGGCGCGCCGGTGGCCCGCACATCAAACACACCGGGCCGTACACAGTCTTTAAATTTATTTAACATTGATGATCGTGTGATTATTGCAGACCTGCCCGGGTATGGCTATGCCAAGGTATCCAAAACAGACGCGATGCGGTGGCTGGCGCGTTTGGAAGAATATTTATTATCCCGGCGGCAATTGCGCAGACTGTTTATCCTGATCGATTCACGTATCGGGCCGCGTGATTCTGATTTGGATTTGATGGATTTCTGTGATGCAAATGCGATTGCGTATCAGATCGTGTATACAAAAAAAGACAAACGCGTGCGCGAGGACAAGCAGATAAAACTGGACCATAACGAACACGGTGCGATGGCGCCGGAAATCATCGAAACATCGGCGGAAAAGAAAACGGGGCTGGACCCCATCAGGGCGATAATTGGCATTAAATAACAATATCTTTTGTGTATCAAATCCGGCGCGTATGTTGGACGCGCTGTGGCAGGTGATGATGGCGGATGGTAACGCGGACATTGCGCGCATGCTGATATTTTTGCCCAGTCGCCGCGCCGTGCGGACAGTCGAAAAGATGATTGTCGAACGCAGTCCAAATCGCGCCGCGATATTGCCACGTATGGTCGCACTGGGCGAAGGGGCGGACGAAGAAACGGACGATGATGTCACTGCATCTGATGGTGTTATATCGGATACAATGCGCCTGTGTGTGCTGACGCGATTGTTGGCGGCGGATGCGAATGTTGGGCGCGTTGCGGCGGCATTGCCCATTGCACGTGATTTAATTCGTATGACGGATTACCTGGAAAACGAAGGCATCGATATTGCGGATATCGATTGGAATGCGGTTGTTGGGGAAAAGTATGCCGCGCATTTCCAGGCCAAGGCCGCAATGTTAAATATAATATCCGGTGCGCGCGCCTTGTGCGGGGCGGGCGTGACGCGTGCGGCGAAACGGAACAGTGACATACGCGCATGGATTGATGTTATAAAAAACGGTGACTTTTCACGTGTAATCGTATGCGGTTCAACCGGATCCGTTCCGGCGACGGCGGATTTGATGGCGGCGGTGGCCCGGTTACCAAATGGACGCATAATTTTGTCTGGTAAAATTTCAGGTCGCGCGGCGGACATGGAATGCGATACAAATCCATATAATTCGGAATATAAATTTTTAACGCGCATAGGGTTGACGGCGGATGACGTAAATGTAATAGATGTCGGTGCGTCCGCAATTGATTTCTTTAATCACGCGTTTGGAAATGTTGTTGTGGGGGATACGCAAACGCATTTGCCAAATGTGCATTTGATAGAGGCCCCGCGAGAGGCAGCAGAGGCCGCCGCGGCCGCTGAAATCGCTGCGCGCGCGGTGGCAGAAAATAAAAGTGTTTTAATCATAACGCCGGACGCGGCGGGAAATGCGCGTCTGCGTACAGAGTTTGAAGCACGCGCGTTGCCTGCGGATTTTTCCGGCGGGGTGTCTGCGGCCATGTCCCCGGCCGGTCGCGCAATTTTAAATATACTGGATGATTGGATAGAGCGGGGCGGCGACATATTTGAAAAAAATTTATCTGTGGCACATGGTCGATTGATAGATTTAATTGGAAATGTTGTGGATGATGCGCCGGCCCAGATGCGCCCGGTCTTTGATGTAATGGCCGATGATTACGCGCCGATATGGGATGCGTTGGCCGAACTGTCTGATTGTATTACTGCGGCCGGAATTGAATTAGATGCATCGGCCGCACGTGCGTTTGTTGCGGATTGCCTGTCCGGGGTGTCAATGCGCCCGCCGATGGATACAGATGCGCGGATTTGTGTCCTGGGGACGATTGAATCACGTATGCAGACGGCCGATGTTGTAATCCTGACCGGATTGAATGATGGAATGTTTCCCGCGCGCGGGTATGAAAACGCGTGGCTGCCCCAGGCGGTTGCGCGACAAATCGGATTGCCACCGGCGGATCGTAAGGTGTCGCTGATGTCGCTGGACTTTATGAATTTATCGTGTGGGGCGGATGTATATTGGCTGCGCAGTTTGGTGGCCGGCGGCGTACAAACAACAGAATCCAGATTTTTATCACGCGTGGCCGCGCATCGCGGTGTGGTGGATATGAATTTGGCGACGGATATACTGGATACGATTGCGCGTTGTGATGCGCCCGCGCCAAATCCGTTAAATCCGGGACGCGCGGCGCCGCCGGCCGATTGGTCGGATGTGTATGTGACGGAATTGGAATTGTTGATACATAATCCGTATGCATTCTATGCGCGGCATATATTGCGATTGCGCCCAATGGATGATTGGTGGGCGGGTCCCGACGCACGTACATTTGGAAACCTGGTTCATGATGTGATTGAACACGCAGATGGCCTGTCGTCCGATGCCATTGTCGCGCGGTTGGATGATGCGGCCCGCAATGCGGTTGGTGATGGATCTGTACTGTATCATTTCTGGCATCGGCGGTTTATAGAAATGGCACCGGTAATCGTGGATGCGCTGCAGCGGCCCGGGCGCGCCGAAATCCCCGGTTCAATTCGCGTGCCGGTGGGGGACAATGGCATGCGTACAATTCGCGCACGTGCAGACCGTGTATGCGATGGTATGGTTGTTGATATAAAAACAGGCGCCGCACCATCAAAAAAACAGTTGATGGATGGTACGATGCCGCAACTGCCGTTAGAGGCACATATGCTGCGTACTGGGGGATTTGGCGGTGCGCCGTCGGCCGCCGACATGTCGCCGGAAATGATGTTTTTGCAGCTGCGTTCGGGTGACGCGCGCGCCATTGTATATGATGCAGACACAACGGCCCAGATGATATCTGCGGCATTGGACAAGGTTGATGAATTATTCCGCCAATACACGGCAGGCGGCGCCGAGTATGAGTATCGCAAAACGAATGACAGAAAGTATCAGGCGTATGACGACCTGGCCCGACCAATTGATATCTAAATGGCTTATTGCTTGCACAAACCGCGGGGCTGATAGCGTTTGTACACTCCCTTTGGTTTGTGCGGCGCACTAACCTCATTTATATATCAATTTAAAAAGAAAACAGATTTCTATGGGTGACTGCTTGTGGCAACCGTCGGGGGCCATTGGTCCGAGCCCGGCCGCGGCAATCCAGTTAATATTTGCAATTGGGATTTTGTTGGTATATAATTATTCCGCCGGCGGGTAACCCCGTGGGCGGAGCTCACTACTCCATTCAACCTGTTTATGCAGAAAATCTCCAACCTCGGTTGGAGGGCTGTGAATATGTTGAATAAGCAGCGCTGTAGTTGAATATAGTAGTGAACCTCCAACCACTTGAAATTTTTCTGGTGGTTTTTTAATAAAAAACAACAGGGGGCGAATATGACCAAAAAACAGCAAATAACATCCATGCCGGATAATCCAGCTGATTTAATTTATAGACTAAATGATTTCTATAACAAAAATCCTGATTATGAAACGTCGGTCACGAATATAAGTTTATTAATGCGCATGGCGCACCAGGAAATGGATAAATTCGTGCGTCGCCCACATACCCAGGTTACCAAAATATATTTTGACGGCGATGCGCCAACTGCATCAATTATTAGATAATGCGGATGTGAACATGATATTGGAAGAAACGGATGTTGAAAAGATAATTATTGATTTATATCTTTTTTTTACAGAAAATCCGAACAAAAAGCTGCCCATGCAGCGGATATTATTATTAACGAAGATATTGGCAACCCAGTTAAACGGGCATCCGGCAGTGTTAGAAGATAAGATGCGTAATATATGTACGGTAAATCTGCCAGATCCGCCATTGCCACTGCATACCATGGGTATGTGCACATGGAAAAAAGATAAAACGGCGAAACAAAAGAAAAAATAAAAATTCCCCCAGGCTTCATCCAACGCGAACAGGTTTGCGCGGGGGGCATTTTTATGATACAATCGTCCCGTAACAGTGGGGGGATTTTTTACATGGCCAAAGACAGATATATTTCAATGCGCAAATTCGTCAGTGGGTTTTCGTTTGCGAACTTTGGTTTATTCACCGGTTTTGCCGATGGTATTTATAATGCGGTATATTCCCTGGTTATACTGGAAATTTTTCGTTCGTCGGCCATTGTCGGTGTGTATGTTGCGGCATATGCGGCATTCTGTATGTTTGTGGGATTATTCGCAAATGAATTGTTGCGCCAGTTTTCCAAGGCAAAATTATTTTATTTTTCGTTATTAATGTTGGCTGTGTGTTATGCGATGATGGGATTTTCTATCCGGCCGGGGACGTTTATCGCACTGGATTTCACAACCGGTTTTGCGATCACGCTAAGCAGTATGTTAATACCGCTGTTTATGTCTGATTTTTCGCGTGACGTCGGTATGGCGCGATTAAATGCGCGGTATCATTTGTGGTTGAATGTTGGTGCACTGTTTGCGCCGATGATTGCGGTGGCAATTGCGTCGCGTTTTGATAATCGCGCGGCGTTCTTTGCATCGGCGGCGATATATATGGCGGCGGTGCTGTTCTTTCGGTTTTTTGGCATTGTCCAAGAAGATAAACGGGCCCGCCCGGTAAATCCGCGGCGTACGATGCGCGCGCTGTGGCGAAATACGCGGTTGTTTTTCAGAACACCCGGCATGACGCGTGCATATGCGATAAATTTCGGATACTATTCATTGCGCGCAATGCGTTATTTGTATGTTCCGATTGTTGTTATCGAAAACGGTTTTTCCAAGGATACGCTGGGTTGGGTATTGACGTTGGGGATTGTGCCTTATTTGATACTTAGTGAATTTATGGGTCGTGCCGTGCGTAAATATGGCAAGTCCATTTGGCTGGGGCTGGGGTTTGGGTCGTTTGCAATATTTTCGGCCGCGGCAACAATTATGACGGGATTTCCGTTGTTGGCGATATTTGTCCTGTGGCAGGTATCGGGCGCATTAATGGAATCGGTGCATGATTTGATGTTCTTTGATAACACGAAAAAGTCAGAGCAGACACGTTTCTATGGCGTATTTCGCACCAGCGTAAATTTGCCCAATGTTGTTGCACCGATTTTGGGTGCGGCATGCATTGCAATCTATGGCGTAACAGCGGCCGTTTGGGGTGTCAGTGCCGCGATCGGGGCGATATCGGTTGGAATCTTGCTGACAAAAAAGAAGTAAATCTAAACAGAAATCATTGTGCGTGCAACTTGCAGCAGTGCAAGCCGCTGTTGAAAGTTCATTTTTTTATACATGATTTTCAGTATTGCCGTGCCTGTTGAATCCAGTATATATTTTTGTTCTGTGCCGTCGACCAGTTGACCAACCGACATTTCAAATACGGTTGCAATTTCAAAAAGGCGCGATGCAGATAGATTGTTCTTGGCGGTTTCGTATTTTTGTATTTGCTGAAATGATACACCAAGTTTTTCTGCTAAATCTTTCTGTGACATGCCCAGCATGCGGCGATGCATGGCAATTAATTCACCCAGTTTAATGTCAAATAACGTTGTGCGATATGGCTTTCCCGACATATTTTCCCCCTTTGCAAAAAATAAAACCATCGGAAAAAATTCAGATGGTTGGAGGTTCATATCTACACACAGTATAGCGCGCCTTATTAGACCCGTGGGCCCTATTCAGCGCCCTCCAACCACGGTAAGTCGTTGAAGGGCTGCTTAGTTTTTATATTTCTGCACTTTTTCACAGCCACGCAGAAACAACTGTGCGGGGATATGAAGCCCCAATGTTGGACGACGCATGTCGTCACGTGTATAATATTACACGAAAAACAGTAAATTTCAAATAAAAACATTTGATAACTATTTCATTGCGCAGTGGCTTTTTTCCTTGTATGATTTCCATTAAGAAATAAAAGGGGAAATGATGGCAAAGAAAGAAGTAGCGGCGACATCTGGAAAAAATCCGGCGCTGGAATCTGCATTGGCACAAATTCAGAAGCAGTTTGGTAAAGAAGCGATCATGAAAATGGGCGATGGATCCCAACAGAATATAGAGGCGATTTCATCAGGCTCGCTGGGGTTGGATATCGCACTGGGCATTGGCGGTTATCCGCGTGGTCGTATTATTGAAATTTATGGCCCGGAAAGTTCCGGTAAAACAACGTTGGCCCTGCATGCTGTGGCCGAGGCGCAAAAGAAAGGCGGCACATGCGCGTATATCGATGCGGAAAATGCATTGGATCCAAGTTATGCAAAAAAGCTGGGGGTAAATGTTTCTGAATTGATTATATCCCAGCCCGATTCCGGTGAACAGGCATTGGAAATCACTGATACACTGGTTAAATCCGGTGCGGTTGATGTTGTGGTTATTGACAGTGTTGCGGCCCTGGTGCCCAAGGCGGAACTGGAGGGTAATATCGGTGACTCGTTCGTTGGTACAACCGCGCGTTTGATGTCGCAATCGTTGAAAAAGCTGGCGGGATCGGTTGCGCGCAGTAATACTCTTTTGATCTTTATCAACCAGATTCGCATGAAAATCGGTGTTATGTTTGGTAATCCCGAAACAACATCCGGCGGTAATGCGTTAAAGTTCTATGCGTCTGTGCGTCTGGATATTCGCCGCACCGGCCAGATCAAGGATAAAGAAAACGTCGTTGGTAATGAAACGCGGGTCAAGGTTGTGAAAAACAAGGTTGCACCACCATTCCGTACCGTTGACTTTAAAATCATGTATGGCGAAGGTATAAGCCGCATCAGCGAAATCTTGGATATGGGCGTAAAGTATGACCTGATTGAAAAAGCGGGCAGTTTCTATTCATACAATAACGAACGTATGGGCCAGGGCGAGGCAAATGCGCGTGCATGGCTGCGTGATCATACGGATGCACAAAAGGAACTGCTGGATAAAATCATGGCGCGCGCTGGCGGTATTGCCGAAGAAATGACAACTGGCCCGTCGGACGAAGATGACGTCGGGGTTGATGGAGAATAAGGTAAAACAGGGGGTATGGTATGAAACTTAGCCGGACATTTGCGTTGGCGGATATTGTATTACGGGCGCATATATTAAATCCATTGTGGCGGTCGCGTGATGCGCGGCGTGCGCATCGCTGTAATGTGGCAACGGTTGCCATACCCCGGTATTTAAAACGCTATATCCCAGCGCCCGGTACAGTGGCCGAGACGCCCGCCCAAAAGCCCGCCGGGCGCGAGAAAATATTCACCATTTGGTTCCAAGGTGAAGAAAATGCGCCGGCGTTGGTCAAGGCATGCTGGCGCAGTGTGCGTAAAAATTGCACAGACCAGGATTTAGTTATCTTGGATGAAAAAACACTGTGGGATTATATAACGCTGCCGGATGTTATAATGGAAAAACGTCGCCGTGGACAAATATCAAATGCGCATTTTGCAGATATTTGTCGCGTGGAATTGTTGTATCAATATGGTGGTTTCTGGTTGGATTCAACCGGGTTTGCAACCGCCCCAATCCCAGACTGGATTGCAGATACAGACTTTTTTGTATACATGGCCGGTGACAAGGTTGGCAGTCCGTACAGCTTTATCCAAAACTGTTTTATTCATGCACGGCGCGGCGCGTATCTGATTGGCGCGTGGCGTCAAATGATATTGAATTTCTGGATGGCGGAACCACGCGAATTTGACTATTTCATGCATCAGTTGATGTTCAAGGCGTTGGTACAAAACGATAAAACCGCCGCAAAGTATTTTGCAAAAATGCCCCAGGTTGATCAAGATCCAACGCATGCGTTGTGGTGGGATGTGCGTGATGCGGCGTTTGATCAACGTCTGTTTGATGAAATTACGTCGGGTGCGTTCTTTCAAAAGTTGACCTATCGCGGTGCGGAAAATCCAATCCCGGGCAGCTTTGCTGACGTTATGATAAACAAAATGTATAAATAAAAGCAAAAGGGGGCGCATATGCCAGCGGTATCAATAATCATTCCCGTGTACAATGTGGAAAAATATCTGCGCAGATGTCTGGACAGCGTTTTAAATCAGACTTTTGCCGATTGGCAGGCAATATGTGTAAATGATGGCAGTCCCGACGGCAGCGCGGCCATATTGGACGAATATGCGGCGCGCGACAAACGTTTTGTTGTTGTTACAAAAGAAAACGGTGGATTGTCGGATGCGCGTAATGCCGGCTTGCCGCATGCCACCGGCGAATATATTTTATATCTGGACAGTGATGATTTTATCCACCCCCAAACGTTAGAAATTACATATGCATTGGCCAAGCGTGATCGGTCTGATATTGTGTCGTTTACATATGATAGAATTTATCGTCCGCAATTAATGGTGCGACATAAACTGGGGTTGGATACGGATTCTGTGGTGCCCGCACGTATGCATAAAAAATACAATGTGAATAAGATAAAAACGCGTGTGACCGATGATGTGTATATTTATGCAACAGAATATGCGCATAATGCATTTAATCCGCGGCGCAAATGGCTGATTAAACATTGCCAGGTATGGAAGAATTTATATCGTCGCGATTTAATTGCCGACACACCGTTTATCAAGGGGATTTTATTCGAAGACTTTCCGTGGTGGTCGGCAATTATGCTCCAACGTCCGCGCGTTACGATAACCGCATTGCCGTTATATTTCTATGTGCCGAATTTTGGCGGAATTGTGTTGTCTGCGAAACAGTTGCGCATACTGCAGAGTTTGTGTGCCGGCATTGAAAACGCGCATGCGTTATATTCAGCGCGCGCAACGGATTATCAGATGGCGATGTGGTCGCGCAATTTTTTGTGGCCGTTTATCAAATGGGCCTGGCGCAAGGTGCGATATCTGGACAATGCGGCGGATATTGCGGTGGCACGCGAATGTTTTTGTCGCCTGAAAAAGGCGGGCGTATTATGCAATCCGCCAACGCGCCGCGCCCGGCGTATGCGCCGTGATATTTATGATTTTATCAAATCCGGGACCGCGGTATGATTTCGATAATTGTTCCTGTTTATAATGCCGAGAAATATTTGCGTCGGTGCATCAACAGTGTGCGTGCGCAGACATATGATGATTGGGAACTGATTTGTATAAATGATGGCAGTACGGATAATTCTGGCGATATATTGGATGAATATGCGTCACGTGATGCGCGCGTGCGTGTTATTACGAAAGAAAATGCCGGTGTGTCGGCCGCACGTAATGATGGGTTGGCCATGGCGCGCGGGAATTATGTGTTGTTCTTGGACGCAGATGATTTTATTCATCCCCAGACGCTGGAAATAACGCATCGTATCGCGTGTGATGCGGGTGTGGATATCGTATCTTTTCGTCATGATGCGCGTTTGTATAACCGCATTTTGAATGCGATGTGTTCGGGGCGTGGGGCGTATGTTGATCCACATATACGGTGTTATAATCCGGCGCATGTAACGTACGTGCGGACAGATTGTCTGGCCAAATATACGACCGAACGCAATCATTCGATGGGGTGGTGGCGAATTCGGCATTGTTATCCGGTGATGCATCTGTATCGCAGGGATTTGATTGCAAATATGAGATTTGATACCGATATTCGTATCGCAGAAGATTTTCCATGGTGGACACGTATTATATTTGCGCATCCGCGTGCGGCGGTAACGCGATTGCCGTTGTATTATTATATCCCCAATGGGGCCAGTGCGCTGAACAGTGTACAATCAATGCGTCTGTTTGATAATGTCAGTCGGGCGATAATTCGTTCATATGATATTGCGTGTCGGGCGGGGCGACCATGTGAATTGCGACGTTGGCGTCGTGAATTTTTATGGCCGTTTATTTTTACATGTATGCGTGCGGTGCGTGGGTGCACGTCTGATGCGGATATAAAATTTATAAAATCTCGTTTGCATGAAATGCAGCATGCGGGATGCTTTGATAATCCCGTCGGTATGCGTGCATGTAAATATCGCCGTATAATTTATAAATTTTTGTCCGAATAATTGTCGGTTAAATTCCGGTTTTTTCAAATCGCATTGGGATGGTTGTCACCCATTTCAGACCCAGCATCGCAGGCTTGTTCAAATCATATATCGGGCGCAGGATGCGTTGCAATATGCGCGCCGCGCGCATCGGCATGTTTTTTAATTTTGCGCGTGTGATGATATCGATTGTGCGTGCACGTTTGCGTAAATGCCGCGCCCATGATGGGTTACGATCACCGATTTTATTTTTTATCATATCTAAATCGACGCCGCCAAAATGTAGCAGGTACAGATTTCCATCGATATGGAAATTGTGACCTTTGACACTGTGAAAGCCGCTGCCCCATGTGGCGGGCCGACTTAGCACAACAGGCTTGGTATAACGCGTTGACATCAGGGCATATCGACGCTGGGCCAGAAATGGCATTGTGGGATCCAGGGCGCTTTCCGTTTTTAAATCCATTCCGACATCCAGGCCCAGTCCCGACAGTGATGTTTTTATATGTACAGCAGACAAGTATTCGGCCAGTGTCATGTTTACATCAGGATCAACGATCAGAAATTCATCGCAATCGCATCCAACAACAATGTCGTATCCATCGGCAAATAATTTGCGTGCCAATTCAGACAGCATTAATATGCGCGTCTTGTCACCTTTTTGTACCGCTTGTTCACGATGCGGCATTTTTTTTATGTTTGCGTGCCCCGCGCGGGCCGGGATCTTCTGATCCAACCCATCCAGGTATATGTACAGGTTTTCTTCGCCAAATTGCGCCCCGTAATATGATATCCATCGATTAAGGAAAAATTCATCATTGCGGGCCATTGTAATTGCCGCGATACGTTTTGTGCCATGCGGTTTCATAGATTCCCCTTGCGTGCTTTGTTTATGCCGTATGTGATACCACGCCACATTATTTTAAACGGGTTTCGTGTCAACATCCATTGTATATATTCATCACCCCATGTGCGGCGTGCGTTTTCCAAGATGCCTGTGCGCGCATCCGGCGATATATGATTTAATACATATAATATTTGCCGCCCCAGACGACCATTGTGTCGTGTAAAAGCAACCTTTTTCATAAATGGCATGCCATGTTTATACAGGCTTTTTATTTTGTTATATACGCCGCGACCGGCCACGGTATATATGCATCCCCACGATAATCCATGCGCGGAAACCGCGGCGGTGAATCCTTGTTCGTATAATTTTGTGACTGCGCCTTTGTCCCGCTGGCGTGTGACGGATCGCATAAACGTGTCAAACCATGGTGCGGTAAACGCCACCGGCCGCATACCAATAAACCATGATTGGATATGTGGATGTGATGTCTTTGGATTTAATACCAGGCCGAATGCATCCCATCCGCGTGATTCCATATCACCCAGAATCGGTCCCAAATCATACAGCGGGCCGTATACAGAATCATTTATCAAATATACAAAATCATAATCGGCCAGGTTTAAATTATCATGCGCCCAAATATATGCGCGTTTGTATGACCCGAAATCATATTCACCATGGCGCACAGCGTCAGCATGCAGCGTATATGGCGCCAAGTTATTGATTGAACCATCTGTACAGTCATTATCCATATGCAGCACAACGTCACCAAAAACCGCCAGTGCGCGAACCAAATATATCAACGACGCATCCACGTGACCGCGCGCATCATATCCTGCAAATAAAAACAATCGTTTGGTCATTTCTTTTTTAATATATTTACGTATTTATCCATTATTGTATCATAAACCTCGTTCCGGTCATAGATTTTAAATCTTTCCGCATTGCGGTATTCGGTATTTGCGCATCCGGATGCGCCACGTCTGTATTTTTCCATATAGTCTTCGAAAGATTTTGTGTAATAATGATTGCAACGCAGTTTATTGAAGGCCGGCGGATTATTTGTTTGATCAATATGCCCCAGCTTTTTACCGTTATTATCGATTGTAAATCCGCCAATCAGATTCATATGCGGACTGCGATATTCCAAGAACAGGCGCGGGTTTATAATTGGCTTAATTCCACTGTTGCGTTTGTCGTTTGCGTGATATTTATAGTTTTCCATAACCATGCCCTCTGGTTTCTTTTTATGTCCCGATGACCCATACATAACCCATGTGACAATTAATTGGGCCCATCCGCCGGGCAGGCTGTGTAAAAATTCCGGAATAGTTTTATGTTCCACCGGCACCAAGAATTCATCCAAATCAATCAGTGCCATCCACCGTGCGTCATTTGCATGTTTGTTAAGAATGTCTTTGTATGCAGGCGCCTGCATCTGTTTGCCCGGGAACCACGTATATTCAACAATGCCACGATCGATATATGGTTCCAGTATCTTGTGTGTATTATCACCGGACTCGTTGTCGTATAAATAAAATTTAGTCACCCCAACCAATATGTGAAAGTCCAGCCATTCTTTTAAATACGGTCCTTCGTCTTTCATGATTGCACCAATGGCCAGTTCGTGTTCAAAGTGTGTTGTGCGGTCAGATTTCAAAACACGAAAGTATTTCCGAACGCCCAATTGCAATATGCCGCGCAGGGCACGACGATATGACGGCAATGGTATCCAAAAGGTCAGTAATGATGATATGCGTTTTTTGTTTTTTGAAATAACCGGCAATGACATTTATTGTATCCTTGGGCTGTAGGTATATATTCCATGTTATGTGGTTTGGGCCCCATTTGCAATAAAAAACAGTCGTCATTTGCACTTGTCTCAGGCTTTTTCTGGATTGGCTTACCGCTTGTATGTTGTCATTCTCGCACTGAATTTGAAAAACAATTGATAATTGTTTTTCAAAGAACGGGAATAGGGTCTATAAACCATAGTAAATGATAAGTCTGTTGCAACACAAAACGTCCTGTATGAACAAATATTTTATAGACCCACTCCTGCCTGCGCAGGAGTGACAAAAGGGGATTCTTGCGGGGGGCGAACGTGACAGGGAGAAACCCGGATTAATTTTGAATGGCTATAATAATTTGCAAATCTGAAAACAATCCGCTATAATGAATATGCATCGGGTGATGGCCGATGCGGGGCTTCAAAACCTCTAAGAGAATACTCCAACATTGGTTGGAGGGCTGTGATATATATAAATAAACAGCGCTATACTCTTATAGTTTTGAACCTCCAACCGCATCTCATCAATGCGGGCTTTTTTATTATACAATAAAAAATTAAGGAGTGAAAAAATGTCAACAATAATAGTCAGCGCCGATTATTTCGGTCATGTGATACAATCAATCCGAGAAAAAGGCAAGATAACATCACAGCAATTGCAACACTTGTTGGGGTGCGGTGGCAAGCAACTGCACCGATATGAACAAGGCAAGGATTTAATCCCACGCGACACGTTGAAACGCATAATTAAATACGCCGTCAAAATGGATATGGCGTTGGATAAAGAATAAAAACACGGGGCAGATGCCCCGTGAATTACATTTCTGTATTTCTGCGCGCTTTCTTACGCATATTGCTGTCCAGTTCTTTTTTGCGCAGGCGAATTGTTTCGGGTGTTACCTCTACCAATTCGTCGTCCTGGATGTATGACAGCGCTTCTTCCAGTGTAATCCTGCGCGGCGGGGCCAGAAACAGTTTTTCATCCGCGGTCACAGATCGCATGTTGGTTAATTCCTTGCCCTTGATCGGATTTACCTCCAGGTCATTTTCCTTGGTATGTTCGCCGATAATCATGCCGGAATAAACCTCGGTCTGGGGGGTGATGAACAGTGTACCACGCGGCTGCAGGTTAAACAGCGCATATGTGGCGGCACTGCCTTTCTCCATTGATACCAGCACGCCCGGACGATACTGTACAATCGGGCCACGGTATTCGCCGTATTCTGCAAAGACGCGGTTCATAATACCGGTGCCGCGTGTGTCTGTGCGGAATTCAGACAGGTATCCGATCAACCCACGTGACGGTGCCGAAAATACAATACGTGTCTTGCCAATTCCTGATGGTTTCATTTCGGTGATTGTTGCCTTGCGCTTGGTCATCTTTTCAATAACGACGCCGGAAAATTCATCGTCAACGTCGATAACAACGTCTTCGATTGGTTCCAATTTTTCGCCATTCGGGCCGTCATGCATAACAACGCGCGGGCGGGATACCGACAATTCAAATCCTTCGCGGCGCATTGTTTCGATCAAGATCCCCAGTTGCAGTTCACCGCGGCCGGAAACCTCAAACGCTTCGTTGTTTTCGCTTTGTGCGACCTTTAATGCGATGTTTGTTTCGGCCTCTTTGAACAGGCGTTCGCCAATCATACGTGATGTCAATTTCTTACCAGATTTACCGGCCAATGGCGAAGTGTTTACAAAGAATGTCATGGTCAGCGTCGGTGGATCAATCGGAATCGCCGGGATCGGTTCGGTCACATCCGGCGCGCACAGGGTATCGGCCACCGTTGCCTTGGAAAATCCGGCAACGACAACAATGTCGCCGGCAGATGCTTCTTCGCGGGAAACCTTTTCAACGCCGCGATGTTCAATAATTTTTGTGATTTTTGCATTTTCTACAAATTCACCGTTCATATTGATGGCCTTGACCGATTGGCCCACGCGAACGGTACCAGATTCGATTTTACCGGTCAGGATTCGGCCAACGTATGGATCCGCCTCCAGCGTTGTTGCCAGCATGCGGAACGGTGCATCAATCTGGCAGCGGTCGCCATTGCAGTCCGGCGCCGGCACGTGATCAACAATCAATTGGAACAACGGGGTCAGGTCTTTGTGTTCGTCGTTCAAATCGCGCACCGCCCAACCGTCGCGACCAACGGAATACAGGTATGGGAAATCCAATTGCGCGTCATTCGCGCCCAGTTTGTCGAACAGGTCGAATGTTTCGGTTAAAACTTCATCCGGGCGGGCATCTGCGCGGTCAACCTTGTTAATGCAAACGATGGGACGCAGGCCCAGTTTCAATGCCTTGGACAACACGAACTTGGTTTGGGGCAGTGGGCCTTCGGCACTGTCCACCAGCAATACAACACCATCAACCATGGATAAAATACGTTCTACCTCGCCCCCGAAATCTGCGTGGCCCGGAGTGTCAACGATATTGATTTTATAGTCGCGCCATTGAATGGATGTCGGCTTTGCAGATATTGTAATTCCGCGTTCGCGTTCGATATCGCCACTGTCCATGACGCGGTCTTCAACTTTTTCGTTTTCGCGGAATGTACCCGCCTGTTTTAACATGTTGTCAACCAGTGTTGTTTTACCATGGTCAACGTGTGCAATGATTGCAATATTGCGAATTTTCATGTGTATCCCCATTGTCTTATCGGGCACAGGTTATAACATAAATAAAAAAATTCAAGAAATAAGCGTATTTTTATGATAAAATATTTTATTATGGTAAAAGGAAACGCGGATGAAAAAATATATCGTTATGATTATGGTGATGTGGGGGACGTCGGCATTTGCCATGAATGATACGGCAAATATGCTGCGCCGATGCGAAGGGGTAATTGTCACAAACACAGACAATTATATCTTGAAATGCGCCCCGGATGACAAGATTTTGGCAACGATAGATGGTGGCACACCACAATTTTTTCGGGCGGATAATGACGGCGATGCGCGGGGAACGTTTCTGGATTCAATTCCGGAAAATGCGGATTATATTTATGTAAATGTTGTGCGTAATTCGCCAGATACACGATACAGTGATCAGATCTGTTATCGCTTTATCACGGAAAAGGATGTGCGGCGCGATGGTTTCTATGCCGTAGAGATTTGTGAATACGAACGCGCCGATTATTACTTATAAGCAATAAACAAAGGGGAAGAACAATGAGAAATATTGATTTTGATGCGACATTAAAAATGTTTTTTATGGAGAATATAATTTATCTGGAAAAACTGCGCGCCAAGACAAAAGATAAAAAGGCGGCCGACAGAATTACCACCGCCATCGACATGGTTGGGCGTATTATAGCCAATCCGCAAAAGTTTGCAGATTATCGCGTGCGCGTAAAAGAAGGGATGGAAAACGGCCAGCTGGCAGAGGCTTTTATCCCAGCGGGTTCAAATAATAATAGTGCAACATTGGCTTTTTTGCAGTGTTGAATTCAATGGGTGATTTAAAGAGTGAGTTTAAATGGCAACGCAAAGATGCGGAAACCAAACTGTTGAACGCGTTAAAAGGGATTAAATATAGAAATTCCACCAGTTTACTAAAAGACTTTACTTTTTCGTTTAAGTCGCCGTCGCATTTTGCGGTCGCAATGCAAAAGGATCAGTATCAGATATAAAAGAAAAACGCCCGGGATTTCCCGGGCGTTTTTCTTTTATTTATTGTTTTGAGTTCAGGTATGCAATCGCATCCATTGCGGCGGTGCATCCCGTGCCGACCGCGGTTGCGATCTGCATCTTGATCCCCGATTCCACGTCGCCCGCAACATACATGCCGGTCGGTAATGCATCGGGGGCCAGGCGGCCCATGTTATCACGCGCGATTTCCTCGGACAGGTAATCCGTATTCGCCTCGTGCCCGATGGCAACGAACAGACCGTCGGTTATGATTTCGTCGCCGGCCGTTGTTGTAACGGTCAGGCGATCATCCGGCCCGGCCATGATTTTTGCCAGATCCGTATTAAACAGGCATTCGATATTTTCACGTTCTGCAACGCGGTTGCGCAAAACAGCCTCGGCCCGGGTGAATGCGCCCTTGCGATAAACGATTTTCACGCTTTTTGCAACGTCCGCCAGATACAGTGCGTCATTCAGTGCGCTGTTCCCACCGCCCATGACGATGACATCTTTGCCATAATAGAAAAATCCGTCACATGTGGCACAGTAAGAGACGCCTTTGCCCATTAACTCGCGTGCGCCCTGGATTTCCAGTTTTCGCGGGGATGCGCCGGTCGCGATAATTACCGTGCGACCAACATAGTGGCGGCCATTTGTGCATGTGATGTTAAATCCACCCTCGGCGTCGCCGGAAATATTGGTCGCGGTTTCGAATACTATCTCGGCGCCAAACGTTTCGGCCTGTTTCTTCATAAATTCGGACAGTTCCGTGCCGGATCCCATAAACCCCGGATAATTTTCCAGCTTTGCAATGCCGGCCGTCTGGCCACCCAGGGTCGCCCCCCCCAGTACCAATGTCTTTTTATTTGCGCGTGCGCAATACAGCGCCGCCGTCAGACCCGCCGGGCCTGAACCCAATATGATTACGTCATGCATTATGATGTCGTTCATTTTAATTTTTCCTTTCCTTGTTACAGATATTGTCAATGCAAGGCTAGCATATGCGCGTCCAATTCGCAAATGTATTTTATATTTGCTTATCCGTGCGCGCGATATTATATTTAAGGGCAAAAGAGGAATAAAAATGCTGGATATTAAATTTATACGTGAAAACCCGGATGTTGTAAAAAACGCATGCAATGTCAAAAATCTGCCTGACGTAGTCGATGATATTCTGGCACTGGACGTGCGTGTGCGTGAACTGAAAACACTGACCCAGACCAAGACGGCGGAAAAGAATAAAATTACACGCGAAATACCGACGGCCACCGACCGTGCGCCGTTGATCGCGGCATCCAAGAAAATTGCGGCCGAGATTGCAAATGAAATCGCAGAGTTGGAAGAAAAAGAGGCGCAGCTGTCTGACCTGATGCATCGCGTACCCCAGATCCCGTCAAGTGATACACCAATTGGCGCGGACGATACGGAAAATGTTGAGATTCGCCGCGTTGGCACGCCGCGCAAATTTGATTTTACCCCGCGGGCACAGTGGGATTTGCTGGATATGAACGGATGGTGGGCGCCGGAAAAGATTTCAAATATTTGTGGCGCGCGCACGTATGCATTAATGGGCGAGGCCGCAGAATTACAACTGGCCATTGAAACGTATGTGATCCAGAAATTAATCGCCAAGGGATTTCGCTTTATCGAATGTCCGTCGATTACGCGTCCGCAAACAATATTTAATGCCGGACACTTTATGGGCGCGGATATGTCGGTGATGAATGACGATGTGTTTATGTTATCGGGTACAGATCGTTGTCTGGCCGGGACATCGGAAATTATAATGAATTCCCTGCATTCGGGCGAGGTTCTGAATGAATCCGACCTGCCGCTGATGTATGCGGGATTTTCTGCATGCTTTCGTAAAGAGGCCGGTGCCGCCGGTCGCGATACACGCGGTCTGATACGCGTGCACCAGTTTAACAAGGTGGAACAATACATTTACTGTACACCGGAACAAAGTGACAAAATGCATGAATTCTTGCTGAATAATTTGTGTGAGGTTATGGAGGATTTGGAATTACCATATCGCGTTATCGCGGCATGCACCGGCGACATGGGTTTCAACAAGGTTAAAATGAATGATGTCGAGGCCTGGTTCCCCAGTGAAAATAACTATCGCGAGCTGGGCAGCTGTTCATCCATTGGCCAATTCCAGGCGCGCCGTACAAACACGCGTTACCGCGCGGCGGATGGCACGTTGCAATTCTGTGCAACACTTAACAATACGGGTATTGCGATGCCGCGTGCGCTGGTGCCGGTTTTGGAAAATCACCAGAATGCAGACGGGTCGGTAAATATTCCGAAATGCCTGCAACCGCTTATGGGTGGGCGCACCAAGATTGGTGGGAAACACTAAAAAAACGCCGGAAATCCACCCACGGAAATTATATTTCCGCGGGGCCCGGCAGTTGCCGGCGTTTTTTTAGTGAAAAAGAGAATAGCGAAAGAGTGCAAAAGTTATTCATGCTTGTGACATACCAATGCCCACCGCCGTTTCTGGGCCCCGCAAAAACGGATGTTTTTTTGGGTGTATTGCGGGGGGTGGTGCGTAGCACCGGGGGTGGCAAATTTGTCATTCCTGCGAAGGCAGGAATAGGGTCTATAAAGTTGTTTAGTTTTTTCCTATTTTTGCATTCGTGCATACATCAGAACAAAGAAGTATTAATTTAATAGACCCACTCCCGCCTGCGCGGGAGTGACAAAAGGAGTGCAGCCGTCGCAATCCAGAAAATATTGGCCACCCCCAGTCGTGTTTCACACGCCAGCCCCCGCCCGGGCGGGGGCCATTAGCTTGGTGCTAGGCTCGGTATAATGCCCACCGCCGTTGGCGGGGGGGTGGTGCGTAGCACCGGGGGGTGGCTATAATAATTTGCAAATCTGAAAACAATCCGATATAATATGTATGCATCGGGTGACGCCCGGCGCGAGGCTTCAAAACCTCATCGGTCAAAACTCCAACTCGGTTGGAGGGCTGTGATATACATAAATAAACAGCGCTATCGATCGAATAGTTTTGAACCTCCAACCGCTTCTCGTCAAAGCGGGCTTTTTTTATTAACAAAAAGTAAGGAGAAAACACATGGCAAAATATAAACAAATCAATGAAACAGCCGGTCGTATGGGCGCAATGCTGCGTCGCGCCCGACGCGTTTGCGGTATGCCAACCGATGATGCGGCGGAATTATTACGCGTAACCCCGCACGAGATGTTTGAATACGAACACGGCATAACAGAAATCCCGATAGAGATACTGGAAAACATGTTTATAATGGGATACAAGATGAAACAGGTTCGCGTACTGGAAAAACGATATATAAAAAAACGAGATTTTTTGCGAATGACAAAACAGGCTGTGGATGCCGTATTGTAAAATAAATAAAAAAACGCCGGGGTTTCCCGGTGTTTTTTACCTGTTATCAGACATCTGTGGCCGGTTGGTATTACTTTTTCCCGAAATGCTTTTTCAGCAGTTCGTATGCGGCGGAAATCTTGGTAAATTCGGCCGCGGCGTTTTCTTTATCTGCCGCCGTATCCGGGTGATATTTTTTGGCTAGCATTCGATAACGCGCACCCACATCGCGCCACGATGCCGTCGGCGCCAAGCCCAATGTCTGTAACGCAGATGTGACGGGCCCGGATGTTTTTGATGGGGTTGCGCGGTGGTCAAAGCTGCTGCGGCCTGTGATGAAATCGTTGATAAATTTTACGTAATCGTCGGCGTCGCGATTGGCGGCCGCCTTGTCTCGCAGGGGTGCGCCAAATACCTGGCGTTCCCAGTCTTCTTCGATTTCGTCTGGGGTCATGTCGGCATAGAAATTCCAATTCTTGTTATATTCGGCCGCGTGTTCCTGGCAGAAATACCAGTATTCTTTTAAGTCGCGCGTTTTTGGTGCACGGCATGTTCCGGCCTTGGTACAGCCCGCATGTTCACATTTTTTTATCATTCTTTTGTTCCTGTATTTTTATGCCCCAACGGATGGCAATTTTCCATCGTCTGAATTAATCTGTCCGGCATTACGTGCGTATAGATTTGTGTTGTTGCAATATCTTCGTGCCCCAGCATTGTCTGGATCGCGCGCAGGTTTGCACCCCCCGCCAGCAAATGCGACGCAAACGAATGGCGCAGTACGTGCGGTGACACGCGTGCGGGCGATATGCCGGCAAGAGTTGCGCATTTTTTCAAAATCTTGAAAAATCCGTCGCGTGTTATATGGCCTGATGCACCGTTTGACGGGAATACATATTTAGAATCTGTATCACCACGAATTTCCATCCATTTGGCGAGCGCCGCCGCCGCACCAGCGTGCATCGGGACCATGCGTTCCTTGGCGCCTTTGCCATGAATTAATAATCGATCGCCAAGCACCGCCGTTGTCGGCAATGTACATAATTCCGACACGCGCAGGCCCGATGCATACAGCAATTCAATCATCGCACGCAGACGCGTTGAATGTCGTGTGTCGCCCGCCGATGATATCAGCAATTCGATTTCATCCAGCGTTAATAGTTTTGGTAATAACTTTTCACGCTTTGGCACCTCTAAATCCGCGGCTGGGTTTTCAGAGATTATTTTTTCCAGCATTAAAAATTTGTAAAACCCGCGCAGGGCGCTGGCCTTGCGCGCGATGGATGATGATTTGTCGGGCAGGGCCGCCAGATATTCCATCAAATCAGCCGCCGATGCGGTCATCAGTCCGCCGGATATGCCCATGTTCGCCGCAATTAAATCAGATGAATACGCGGCCAGGGTGTTTTCGCTGCGTCCACGTTCGGCGGCGATGGCTTCGATATATAATTCTATATACTTCATGGGTACAGCACGATTTCCGTGACATTCTGGGCCGGTGGGAACGATATTATCATCAGCGCAACCAGTGCAATAACAACGGCGCCGATAATTATGCGATTGCGAAGTTTTGTATTATGTTTTTTCTTTAACGGCATAGTGTTTTCCCTGCGTTTATTTTGTTATATTGTATCAAAACTGGCGATAAATGCGCCGGCGCCTGCAATGATGATAATGGGTGGCGCCACCACCGCCAGCAGCGGCGGCAATGTGCCTGTCGCCCCCAGTGCATTAAACATATTCAATATGAAATATAATGCAAAGCACGTGATTATCCCCAGGCTGAATTTCACACTGAATGAATAATTACGACGTTGGCGCGTTTGGGAAAACGCCACCCCAAGTGATGCCATCGCAATCATGTTCAATGGTAAAAACAATAATGTCCAGAACTGAATCAAATGGCCGCGCACCGGCACGCCGATGGTTGACATTTTGTGGATAAATCCGGGTAACTGCCAAAATGATATTTGGTCCGGTTGCAGATATCGGTCCAATACGTTTTGCGGGTTTAGTAAACTGGGGCTGTGCCAGGCGCCCGTGTGCATGCGGCCCATATCATCCCATATATTGGCAGATGTTGTGCTGAATCCATCGTTTGTCAGTGTTATTTCATCGGCCACAATACGCTGGGTTATTTTAAATTTTTCGTTTTGCACATACAGACTGGCATTTTCGAAAACCAAACTGTCGGGGGTGGTGTGCATGCCGATTGCCTGCATCGTGATAAATCCGGAATCTGATGCATCGCGCAGCCATATTGTGTCATCAACCAGACGCAGTTGTGATGCGGATATATTACGTGTTGCCAATGAAACCGAATATGGATTGACCGCCGTTGTTGCAACGATGCCGATAATTGCCGCCCCCAGCAGTAATGGCCGCGCCGCCTGATACGGGGACAGGCCCGCACTGGATACAATAATGCTTTCGGTGGACTTGGTTAAATTATACGATGCCAAGAGTGTCCCCATAAACACCGCCATTGGCAAAAACATTGGTACGTATTCCAGCAATCGCATCCATGCGTCAAACATTGCCGCCGGTACATCCGGATTCGCCGGCAGGCGTTCCACAAATGTAACCGCCAATATTATCCCGCCAACAATTAACATCACCAGGCCAAAGCCCGAGAAAAAACGCCGCATTAAAAATCGGTTTAGAATATTGAACTTAAACATAGTCTTTTTAGTATATATCCTTGAATTGATAATTGCAAAATTAAAATGAATGCTTATAATTCCCCAATAAAATACAGGAAAGCAAAATGGAAAAGAAACCAATTTCACGTGCAGGATTTGATGCGCTGATCAAAGAATTAAAGGATTTAAAAGAGGTTCAACGCCCAGAGATCTTGAAAACGGTTCAGTGGGCGCGAAGCTTGGGCGATTTGTCTGAAAACGCAGATTACAGTGCGGCCAAGGAAAAACAGCGCCAAATTGACAAGCGGATCCAGTTTATTGAAAACTTTATCGGAAATGCCGAGGTGATTGATGTGGAATCGCTGTCTGGGGATCGCGTCGTGTTCGGTGCCAAGGTTGTTGCCGAAGACGATGATGGTAACCGTATGCAATGCCGCATTTTGTCCGATATCGAATCCGACGGGCGCAGCGTTATTTCATGTACGTCACCGATGGGACGGGCCCTTATCGGGCGGTGCGTGGGTGATACGTGTGTGGTGCGTCTGCCGTCGGGTGAACGTGAATATGAAATACTATCCGTCACGTTCAAGGATTAATTCACAAAATGGTTGTACGCGTTTTACCGGATTATTTAATCAACCAAATCGCCGCAGGCGAGGTGGTCGAGCGTCCCGCGTCGGTCGTCAAAGAATTGGTGGAAAATGCGCTGGATGCGGGTGCAGACCAGATTGTTGTTGATGTCGCCGATGGTGGACGCACACTGATATCTGTTATTGATAATGGCGCAGGGATGACGCGCGATGATTTGCAAACCGCAATAACACGTCATGCGACATCGAAATTACCCGATGATGATTTGCTAAATATAAACTTTATGGGTTTCCGGGGCGAGGCATTGCCATCAATCGCGTCGGTCGCCGACATGACGATTGATACGCGACGTGGGGCGGATGACACCGGATGGCAGATTGATGCCACGACTGGTGAAGTTCGCCCCAGTTCCTGGGACGCCGGCACGCGCGTACGGGTAAAAAATCTGTTTGGAAAAACACCGGCACGGTTAAAATTCCTGCGGGCGGATCGGGCGGAATTGGCCAGTGTGTTAGAGGTTGTAAAGCGTCTGGCCATGGCGCGGCCTGATGTTGGGTTTATGTTAAATGATCGGTGGCGCTTTCCAAAGGGCGATGAATTAGAGCATCGTATTGCGGACGTTATGGGCGCGGATGTGCGTGGTAATATGCTGCGCGTGGATGCCGCATCTGGGTCGGATGCGTCAATGAAACTGACGGGTTTTATTTCCAAGCCGACATTGCGGCGTGCATCGTCAATTGATCAGTATTTGTTTGTAAATGGTCGCCCGGTCAAGGACAAGGTTTTGGTCGGCGCCCTGAGGGCTGCCTATATGGATGTGATGCATGCGCGTGAATTTCCGCTGTGCGCATTGTATTTGACACTGGATCCGCGAAATGTTGATGTGAATGTGTCGCCCGCCAAGACAGAGGTGCATTTTCTGGAACCTGCACATGTGCGCGCGTTTATTATAAAAACACTGCGTGCAAAGTTGGCCGAAACGATGGATGTGGCGGCCGAAATCGTCGCGCCGGCATCGCCGATACCGCCAAACATTTCGCCCGCACCGGTACAGCAGACATTGCGGCCGTATACCGATTTTCATTTAACCCCAATGCCATCGTCGTCGCCTGCGGCACCGGCCGCAATGCGTGTGTGCCAGCCTGTAAAAAACATATCCAGTGGCGGCATGTTTGCGTCTGATTTTGCTGCGCGGCCCGCATCTGTACCGGTGCATTCGCATCCGGAAACAGCGCCGTCTGATATATTTGATAAATTTCCATTGGGGCGGCCGATTGGTCAATTTGCAAATAAATATATTATCGCCGCACGCGGTGACGATTTGATTATTATTGATCAGCATGCCGCACATGAACGCATTACATATGAACGTCTGCGCACGCACCAGATCAAGGTCCAGCCGTTGTTAACACCGATTGTTGTGACACTGCGCGCCGAAGATGTGGCGGCGGTGATCGATGTGGCGGATGAATTGGCGGCATGTGGTCTAAAGGTCGAAGAATTCGGCATGGATGCGATCGCGATTTCTGAAAAGCCTGCCGACTGGGATTTGGATTGGGCAAGTGTTTTGCATGCCGTCGCGGACGAGGTGCGGGCAAACGGCGCATCATCGAAATTACAGGAAAAATTACATCTAAAATTGGCGAATTTTGCATGCCATCACAGTGTGCGCGCGGGGCAACGTTTGGATACCGAACAAATGATCGCATTGATGCGTGATATTGAAAATACCGCGCGTGCGGGACAATGTAATCATGGCCGCCCGGTCTATAAAATTATACCGATGCATGAAATCGACGGATGGTTCGAGCGGGGCTAGGGTGGGACGTAACTATTTCCTTTACAGATGTTGTGATTTTGTCTATTCTGATGATTATAAAAAGATCAAGGAGAAATTGAAATGGAAGCTGAAAATATCGTTGTTGCCACAAATAATGCGGCCGCGGCGGCCCCGAAAAATGATATCTGGGGGATGCTGATTTATCTGGCGATTGTGTTTGCAATTATCTATCTGTTTATGGTGCGCCCGAACAAGCGTCGCATGGCCGAATATAAAAAAATGCTGGATTCTATCAAGGTTGGCAATCGTGTGATGGCCGCCGGAATTTACGGCACGGTTAAAAAGGTGGGGGACAAAACGCTGGAGTTAGAGATTGCAAAGGGCGTCGTGATTGAAGTTAACAAGAACGCCGTCGCAAGTGTTGAATAATAATTAGGTAAGGGTAAAGCGAATGTTTAAAAAACTGGCGATAGTATTTGTTGCAGTGTTTTGTGTATTGCTGGCGGTGCCGACAATGAGCCCCAATGCGGCCAAATATTTTCCTTCGTGGATTCGTCCAATACCACTGGGGTTGGATTTAAAGGGTGGTGCGCAATTGTTGTTAGAGGTTGATACCGATACAATGATGCGTGAAAAGTCGGCCCAGTTGTACGAAGATGTGCGCGCATCATTAATTGACCGGGACAAGGGTGTAATCCGTTTTTCAAATCTGCGTAATGTTGATGGAACGGTGTCTTTTGTCGTGCGTGATGGGGCAGATGTGTCAAAGGCCAAGGGACGTCTGAAAAGTGTTCTGGGGACATCTGTTGATATTGCATCGGATGGAAATACGATCAAATTATCTTATTCGGATAAACAACGCGAAGAACTGGTTGCGGACGCATTGGCGCGCAGTATTGAAATCGTTCGTCGTCGTATTGATGCGCTGGGGACCAAGGAACCGTCAATCCAAACCCAGGGTGGTAAATACATTTTGATCCAGTTGCCGGGTGTCGACAATCCGGAACATATCAAAGAGCTGATTGGTCAGACGGCCAAGATGACGTTCCATCTGGTAAATGAAAATGTAACGAATGAACAGATGGCGTTGGGACGCGCCCCGGCGGGAACGGAGTTTTTGCCATACATGGACGATGAAGATATGGGCGAACGTATGGTTCCGGTCTATTCACGTGTAGAGGTATCGGGTGAATCATTGAAAGATTCCCAGGCGGACTTTGACCAGAATAATATGCCGGTTGTGTCCACAGTGTTCGACAGCACGGGCGCGCGCCGGTTTGCAAAACTGACAACTGAACATGTGGGTGAACGCTTTGCGATCGTCTTGGACGGCAAAGTTTTGTCGGCCCCGGTTATTCGTGAACCGATACCGGGTGGTCGCGGCCAGATTTCCGGTGGATTTACACTGCAACAGGCAAAAGACCTGGCGGTATTGCTGCGCAGTGGTGCGTTGCCGGCGCCATTGTCTGTTGTCGAAGAACGCACGGTTGGTGCGGGACTGGGGGCGGATACAATTGCCCAGGGTAAAATCGGTTCGGCGGTTGGTGTGCTGTTTGTTTTGATATTCATGGTATTCTTTTATCGTGGTTTTGGTGTGATTGCAGACATTGTATTGTTGGTAAATCTGGCCATGATAATCGGAATATCTGCGCTGTTTGGTGCGACATTAACACTGCCGGGTATTGCGGGTATCGTGTTGACATTGGGTATGGCGGTGGACGCGAATATCTTGCCGTTTGAACGTATCCGGGACGAGGTGCGCGCCGGCGTTCCGACCCTGCGTGCGGTCGATACCGGTTTCCATCGTTCAATGAAGACGGTTATGGACGGTAATTTAACCAACTTGATCTGTTCGTTGATTTTATTCCAATTTGGTGCTGGTCCAATTCGCGGGTTTGCGGTGACACTGTCGATTGGTGTGATTACGACATTGTTCACATGCCTGGCACTGAGCAAGGTTATGATCGACTGGTACATGAATGGTAAAAACAAAAAGATCGGATATATTAAATAAAGGTAGACAAGGGGTTATTGTTATGAAATTTCACTTTATGAAATATCGCAAGTTGTCATATTGGATTTCCGGTATTTTGGTGGCGGTTTCCATATTGTCACTGGCAACGCGCGGATTGAATTATGGCATTGACTTTGCCGGTGGTATATCGATGGAGGTGACACCGGTTGCGGCAGATTACACCATTGATAAAATGCGCGAGTCGCTGGCCGCGTTCAGTCCGGAATTGCAATCTGTTGACGGTGGTTCCGTTCTGTTGCGTGTTGGCCTGCCCAAGGGTGCGACGGACGCCCAGCAGAATGCGCGCGTGCGTGAAATCAAAGAAATTCTGGGCAACAAGGTTAAATATTCCCAGGTGCAAATCGTGGGCCCGAAAATCGGCGGTGAATTGGTTCGCGGCGGTATCTTGGCTATATTGGTATCGTTTGTATTAATGAGTGTGTATATCTGGATTCGTTATCGTGGCGGATATGCTGTGGGTTCATTTGTGTCGCTGGTTCTGGACTTTATTTTGATGTTTGGGTTCTTTTCTGTGGTGGGATTGGAATTCAACCAGACATCCATTGCGGTGATCCTGATGGGTATCGGATATTCCATTAATGACAAGGTTGTGAACTATGACCGCATTGATGAAAATATCAAGAAATACCATAAAATGCCGATGACGGAATTGATTGATCTGTCTATTAATGAAATGTTGCACCGTACCGTTATGACCAGTTTGTCTACGATTCTGGCCATGGTTGGGTTGTATTTCTTTGGCGGTTTGATGCTGAAGGATTTTGCGGTCGCAATGACATTTGCGATTGTGATGGGAACACTTACCAGTATCTATATCTCGAACGTGATCCTGTATCATTTTAACCTGCGCGAGACGAAATATTAATGCATATTGTGGCGCCGCAATTATATGGGGGGATTGGCATGAGAATGATATTTTTATCTTTGTTGGCCTTATTCATTGTGGCGCCGCTGCGTGCAGAAAGTTTATTCTTTGAAGGCGAAACAGTTCAGCAGGGCATAAATGTCGTGGATGCGTCCGCGACTTTTGCCGATATTTATGAAAAGCTGGATGGTGTAAAGTGGGGCGGAAAAAACGTAAATATCGCGATTGAAAGTTTGGAAAATCTGAATAAAAATGCCCATATCGCCGCAACAGATAATCGTGTGGTGTTGGTCTGGGGCGACGATATTATTGCAAATTATCCACGGCCCGCCGCCGGTGACTGGAAGAGCTTTGGTGAAATCACGACGGCATTGGTCTTAAAAATTCGTGAACGTGATGCGACGCTGCGCCAAAAATCCATCAGTGAACTGTATCAAACGGTTGTAGATGCACTGATGCGCGGGATTGATGAAAATGGTCGATATATATATTCGCGCGAGGCCGAATTAACCGAGGACGGCCGATTGCTGACCAGTGCGGGCCTGACCGGGGCACGTGATATGCGCGGAAATCTGCGCGTCACCGGTGTGTACAAGGGATCCGGTGCTGATTTGGCCGGAATCAGTGCGGATGATTTAATAACAGATATAAATGGACAGGCTGTGGCCGAAATGTCGGATGCAGAACTGGATGCCGTGATGTCCGGATTTAATTCCGGCACGGCGAAAATTACTTTGGCGACCCCGTCGGGCACTCGTCGCGTGGTTTTGCGTCGGGCGACGGTTGTGATTGCGGATGCGGATGTTGTGCATCGTCGTGGCGTTGGGACCGATGGTGGCGTGTTAGAGATAATTGTACATCATGCATCTGATAATGCGGCGGCCATTGTGAACGAGGCATTGGCCAAATATCCGGATATTGGCGCGATAATATTGGATCTGCGTTCGACAACGGGTGATGATGAACGCGCGGCCGCAAAATTGGCGGGATTATTCCTGGGGGCGCGCCCCATCATGCGAATTGTCGAAACCGCCCGTGACGAATTAGAGGTTGTGCCCGGTGGTGCTGCGGTCACAGATGTGCCGGTTGTTGTTTTAATATCTGATCAGACGCGTGGCACGGCCGAAGCTATCGCCGCCGCGTTTTATGATGCCGAGCGTGGCGTATTGGTTGGAACACCCACGGCGGGCGCGGCGCGCATTGCGACAACAATTGACCTGGCAGATGGTGGGGCATTGGAATTATTAAACAAATCGATAAAAACTGGGGCGGGGCGTTTGATTGATGGACGCGGTGTGTTCCCGGTTGTGTGTCTGTCAAATATTCGTTCGGCGTCACAACAGGATGCGTTTTTCTTAAACGTGTTGAACGGCGATTTTAATAAATCTGACTTTAATGCAAAAACAGACGTTCCGGCGGATGCCATTCGACGTGGATGTCCGGTGATAACCAGTGGTGCCGACGAAGATGCGTTGGCGTCAGCGGTTGCGGTAAAAATCTTGACTGATAACAACGTTTATCACAGGTTGATGGATAAATAATTTTAACATAGGGATGTAACATGTTTTTAACGTCTGATAATAAAATGAGATGGTTGCGATTATTGGTGGGCGCGGTTGTGATGGCGGCCGTTATTGGGGCGGGGCTGTTGTGGTTTGACGTGCCTGTTTTGATGTTTATGCGACAATTTGATTGCAGATTTTGGCGTGTTTTAAGTGTGATTTTTGACGATAAGATCTGGGCCGGTGCATTTGCGTTGGCAATACTGGGGCTTTATATTAAAAAAACAGTAAAATCAGACTTTCGATGTCGAGAATGTAGAAACGGGTTTAGCCTTCGGTCGTTTTTTTGTGATTTTTGGCAAAAAACAAAGAATAGTAATGTGTTTTTTATATTTTGCTCTATCTTGGCCACGGGTGTGGTAATAGAGGTGTTAAAGATCGCACTTGGCCGCGCGCGTCCAATATTGTTTGAGATGGTTGGGCTGACCGGATTTTTTCCACCATCGTTTGAATGGGTGTTTAATTCAATGCCGTCTGGACATACCGCGATATCGTTTGCGGCGTTGGTTATGATGGGGATGTTGGCCCCCCGGTTTAAGGTTCCTGCATGGGGACTGGCTATTTTGATCGGTGTGGCGCGCGTGTGTGTTGGTGATCATTGGCCGACGGATGTATTGCTGGGGGCGTTTATCGGTATGGTCATGGCGGATATTACCAAGTGGGGATTGGCACGTATGTCGCTGTGTCAGAAATAATTCCGTTTTTATATACATTCGGACGCATTTTTGTGATATACTGGGCCATATGAGCGAACAATCAAAATTTTTACCAGACAGTGTTGCCGGGGCACTGAAAAAACTGGCGTGGCGCGTTGCTGGTGCGGTGACATTGGGACTGGGGGCATGGTTGACGTTCGCATTAATGTTTCATAATCCGTATTTAACCGGGTTTGCGGCCGCCGGCAATATGGGAACACAAAGCATTATTGGAAATGTTGTTGGCGTGGTTCGTTACTTGATTGGATTTATGCCGGCGTTATTTGTTTTTCTGTGTGTGGCGCGGCGTGGTTTTGTTTTAATGCTGAATATGTCGGATGATAGTGCGCCCGAATATAATTTATTAAAAGGATTTATTGCCGTATGTGCGGGGGCGGCGGGTTTTGGATTATTGGTGCCGTCTTCGACGTTTGGGGGGCTGGCTGGGGCATGTGTGGCGACGGATATCAGCGCATTGGTCGGCGGATGGACAGTTCTGTTTGGTATTTTGTTTTTGTGCGTGTTTATTGTTATGGGCGGCATTGTTTTGCATATCAAATGGTCGCATGTGAAAAGTGCCCTGGCGCGGGCGTGGCGCGCGCTGCGTTGGCTGATGGCGGCGTTCCATTTAACCCGCGGCGCGATGCCGGCATCTGATACAGAAGATGTGGTCGTGGTTGGTACAGAAGATAAGGGCGAAAAATCCGTTGTATCGCGCATTCGTACGTCCCGTCGCCGTGTGGCCGCCGAACCCAGTGTACCGGCACCCGCCAAAGAGGCCCGCGCCCCGCGCAGTCGCAGTGTTGCAATCGCAACTGGTGCGTATGAGTTGCCGGATCCGGCATTTTTGGAAAAATCGGGATTTGGTAAAAATGTTATTACGCCCGAATTAAAGCGTAATGCCGCGTCATTGGAAGATCACTTTGAAGAATTTGGTGTATACGGCAAGGTTGTTGGTATTAAACCGGGACCGATTGTGACGTTGTATGAATTTGAGCCTGATACCGGTATGCGCATTGCGAAAATCACCGAAACGGTCAAGGATATGACCCGCGCCATGGCGACCGAAAACATGCGTATTGCGCATATTCCACGCACGAACTTTATCGGTGTGGAAATGGTGAATTTAACAACGCAAACCGTGCGTTATCGCGAATTGGTTGAAAACCCGACGTTTGTAAATTCTAAGTATAAAATTCCATTGGCATTGGGTGTGGATATTGGCGGAAATCCGATGTATTTCGATTTGGCGAAAATGCCGCACATGTTGGTTGCGGGGCGTACGGGTTCGGGTAAGTCTGTATTTGTTCAATCAATTATTACATCCATCGTTTATCACTTTACACCGGATAAGTGTAAACTGATTATTATTGATCCTAAGGGTGTTGACTTTGGATTCTGGGATGATGTGCCGCATCTGATTACGCCGATTGTAAAACTGGATCCGGCGGCGGCGGTAAATGCACTGAAATGGGCGGTGCGCGAAATGGAAGAGCGTTATAAACAATTACAGGTTTTGGATGCGCGCAATATCGAAAGTTATAACGAGGCGGCCGCTGCCAAACGCGCGTCGGGCGAAAAAATAACGCGCCAGGTTGCCGTCGGTACGGACGAGGTTACCGGTGAGTTATTATTCGAAACGCAAGAGGTTGAGATTAACGACATGCCGTATATCGTCATTATTATTGACGAGGTTGCCGACCTGATGGCACTGGCCCGTAAAGAGGTCGAAGCCTGTGTCCAGCGTATCGCGCAAAAGGCGCGCGCGGCGGGTATTCACCTGGTTATGGCGACCCAGCGTCCGGACGCGACAACAATCACCGGCGTTATCAAGGCGAATTTCCCGACACGTATTTCATTCCAGGCGCGCAGCAATATCGATTCCCGCACAACATTGGGCGAGGGTGGGGCGGAAAACCTGCTGGCCTGTGGTGACATGTTGTTTAGCGAGGCCGGACGCGTTCCCGTGCGTATCCACGGCGCATTTATATCAGACGCCGAATTAAATACGATTGGCGATTTCCTGCGCGCCCAGGGTGCGCCCGAATATGCCGCCGGCGTGACCGAGGGCGAAGAAGAACCCGCCACCGCAGCGCCCGCGCCATCGGCCGCCGAAATTCGCGCGGATAAAAATGCCGACCTGTATGAACAGGCCAAAGAAATCGTTATCCGTGATAAAAAGCCGACAATTTCATATCTGCAGCGGCGCCTTGGCATTGGTTATAACAAGGCCGCGACCTTTATCGAACGGATGGAGGCGGATGGGATTGTGTCGGCGCCGGACGCAAACAACAAAAGAAATTTATTATAATAACGCATCTGCGCGTAAAATGGGTTGCTCATGTATGTCCAATACACTACGCAACCCATTTTTCGTGCATCTGTATCATTCTAATAAATTTTCAGGAGTCTAGCGAACGGGCTTTATTTTTGTAACTCATGTACGTCTTGTACACTACGTTGCCGGAATTTCACATATCTACATCATTCTAATTATTTTACGAGAGCCCGGTAAACGAGCTTTGTTTTTTTGCAACCCATTTTTCGTGCATCTGTATCATTCTAATAAATTTTCAGGAGTCCGGCGAACGGTCCAAGTTCTCCTCCGCCGGAGGAGAACTTTAATCTGAGCCTAGTACAGGCAGGGGCAGCGATATAGTGAAAAAGTTATTTGTGCTTGCAATATACTAATGCCCACCGCCGCGGGCGGGGGGTGGTGCGTAGCACCGGGGGGTGGCAAGTGTCGCGGGGTACGTAACAGGCCACCCCCAGTCAGTCTATCGACTGCCAGCCCCCGCCCAGGCGGGGGCAATTCGTCCGAGTGTGGAATGTATTAATTCCCACCGCCGTGGGCGGGGGGTGATGGCGCCAGCCATCGGGGGGTGGCAAATTTGTCATTCCCGCACTGAATTTGAAAAACAATTGATAATTGTTTTTCAAAGAACGGGAATAGGGTCTATAAAGTTATTACAAAACGATTGCGTTAAATTGTGCAGATAAAACCATTAAAATTTAATAGACCCACTCCCGCCGCCGCGGGAGTGACAAAAGGAACGCAGGCGGGGCAATCCAGTTAATATTTGCAATTTGGATTTTTTTAGGATACTATTACCTTTGTAGTAAGGAGACTTATTATGCTGGATCAGCTATCCAGGCCCGGTAAGCGCCCGTATGTGCGAAATTCATACATCCATCCCAAATGGGACTGGATGGTGATGAATAATAACAATAAATCGCTTGCATCTTACCGTGCAATAGCTGACTCCAGTCCCGTTCAAATTTTGGACGGGCGTTGTATTTTTGCGTTTGAATTTATTCAAACAACATTATATAATGCAAGGTATATTTGAATCCTTGTTACAAAGGTAAAAGGGGCTTAAGAACCTCGATATCCTAGGGTGCGTCTGGTACGGACGCAGGCGCATTTTTTCCAACCACGGTTGGAGGCCACCGATATATCTGAATAAGGTGGGCAATCCCTAGGTTGTTCTTAACCTCCAACCACTTGAAATTTGTTTCCAGTGGTTTTTTGTTTGATTGTAACAATGGGGGCAAATATGCGTAAGGCAGCAATCGCATTAACGCTGGGGCTGATAAGTGGCATGGCATATGCGGATGAAATAATCGAAATATATTCAGATTGTATAACAGAGCATAAGGATAATTACTTTTACATATCCACCGGATTTGATATTCGTGCCAAAACGCACGCAAAAATAGATGTAATGGGATATAAATTTAACGAAACACAAAAATACAAATTTGATGCGCCGAATATCACTGCCGGAATTGATGTTTATGGTGTTGCTGTTGGTGCAAATGTGTCTTGGCGTGATGTGGATGGAATGCGTATGCGCAATATTACGTCCATCTTGGAAATGCCGATTTTACCGTTTGCCATCACACCGTATGCAATCGGGGAAATTGGCATTACGGACGTAAAGTTTGATGACGCGCATTTTCATGACCGCGGGTTTATATATGGTGGCGGCATTGGCATGCGGATAAACATATCGGCCAATACGTTTATAAAAATATATGAGATATGGTCGCGTGCGCGCCTGCGTTACAGTATATCGGACGTGCCGGTAAAAATATCTGCGCGTCACAGTCGCGCCGGGGTCGCGATCGGATATCTGTTTTAGATGTACGAATTACTTTATGCTTTTTTGGGTTACCTTTTTGTGATATAATCCAAGCCAAAAGGAGAAATAAAATCATGAAAAAGCAGATGTCTTTATTTGTATGGGCGGCGGCTGTATTGGGGTTAAGCCCGGTTTGGGCCGCAACAAATGTTCGTCCGCGCGCGGCATCCAGTGCGGATTTAACTGGTGCGCCGGCCATGCGCAGTCGCGATAATGTCAATTATCAAAAGTATCAGACGCGCAGCACAACCACGACATATCAGTCACGTGATGCGGGTGATTTGTATTATTCACAGCCAAGTTCGCGCAGCGCCATGTACAAACAGTACGACAGCAATACCCGTCTGGGGACTTCGGCGTATACTTCGGCGACGACAACCACAACTTCACGCAATGTTCGCACAACCCGTGCCGAAACCGTACGCAGCGAACTGAAACGTAAATATTATTTGGCGCATCCGTTCTTTCAACCGTTAAAGGGCAAGTTCGGTTCGGTCACCGATTTATCTTATGACATGAATTCGTATGACATTGCATTAACCCCGGCCGAAGGTATAACGATTTCCGATACACGTGCCAAATGGGATGCCAAGGCGTTTTCGATCAAAGAAGATTTCAGCTATGGTATCACAGATCGTTTGGCAGTTATTGCGATGGCAAAGTATGATTCAACAAAATACAAATTCGATTGGTCGACCGCGCCGGATGATAAAATGGATGACAATGGTCTGAACCTGTGGGGGTTGGGTGCCCAGTGGCGCTTTATCGACGATGCAAAATGGATTGGAACATTGTCCGGATATTTCCAACATCAAAAAGATATTGCCAACAGTTATATCCTGGATCTAAAGGGGGGATACAAAGTTTCACGCAGCACAATATATGGCGTACTGCGCGGGTGGTATGTTGACTTTGACGGTAATTCATATGGTAATGGTATAACCGGAACGACCGAAGAAGGAAACGAGGCATCTATCTTTATCGCGTATGATACGGATGTCGACAATGTGTTCTATGTCGAAGGTGGTATCGGTGCGTTCACTGTTCTGGACGAAGATTGGACATTGAATCTGGAGGCGGTGTTTGGCGATTATGACTGGCACAACCAGGCGTCGATCAAGGGTGCCATCGGTTGGCAGCCCAATGATTGGTTTGCATTGAACCTGTATGCCAAGACCGCGTTCTATGACAGTGCGGATGATAAAAAATTGGGATACTGGGCATATGGTTATTGGTCCGAAGAGGATGCGGCCTATGTAAACGGATGGATGAAGCAGGGTGATGCCAAATTATCCGATTACAAGGAAACGACCATTGGTCTGCAGGCAATATTCCAGTTCTAAAGTTGGTCATGTGCGCGCCCCCCGGATTAATCCGGGGTGTGGCGCGTGTTTATAATGCGGGGGTAAATAAAAATGTGGTTCAAAAAAATATTTATGGCGGCCGCGGCGGCGGTTGTCATGTCTGGTGCGGTGGTGTCGGCGCACGCAAATGTTGCAGAATATGATACATCGGATCCGTTATATATGAACGGGCGGGGTGATATTTTATCGACATCAAACGTTGCATATTACGACAGTATTTTGCGCCTGGGCCAGGCATTGTCGTACGGGTTTACCGATCGGTTTAATATGGGAATTTCGCTGCATTATCAAAATGATTTTGCGGGTGGTGAAGACGGTTTCTCAAGCTTTGATTTGGGCGGAAAATATCGCATGATGACCGCGGCGGACAATGATGTGCGTATCATATCCGATGTTTTGTTTGGTTTTAAGTTTGGCGGTTCATCACGTGTGCGCACCCCATGGTTTGCAGATTCAACATATTATGCGGGTCTGCGTTTCGGGCGCGAATATGATACAATGACATTGGCCGGTACGGTAAAGTCCAGTTGGATTTTCGATGATGACCGTGGCATGTCATACATTGATTTCATACCAGAGGTTTATTTTAGATTGCGTGCCGCGTGGCGTCTGGGGCTGGGGGCGGATTTGCGAAAGTCCACCAATCCGGACTTTGACCAGGAATGGATAAACGGACAGATTATTCGCCAATATGGTCGCACGCAATATATCGGGCATGTCGATTATGAATTCGAAGACAGCGAATTTCAGGTTGGTTTGAAATTAAATATATTGTTCTGATTATGCGCCGCCCCGAATAAAAACGGGGCGGTGTTTATTTTGGCCTTTTTTGTGCTGTTACGTTGTGGTATAATAAATATCAGGAATGAAAAGGCTGATTGCATATATTTTATCAGTTTTTGTTATGTCTGGTGCCAGTGGCGCCACGGCGTCGCGTGCGTTACCGTCGGGAAATTCAAACGCCACCGCGGATACCACCGCCACATCAACATCGACGCGTGGGGACGGCGATGCATCGCGCAGCGCGGTGTCGCGTGCAACGCGTTCCAATGCAACCGCCACGTCAACATCAGGCACCGGAACCGTGTCATCACGCGCAACCGCGGCCCGTGGCACGACCGCAAATGTATCATCCTCGCGTACCGGTTTGGATGCGGCGACGAATACAGTTGGCCGTAATTCCACGCGTGCGGCATCATCGATTAATAATACGGCGCCGGTGCGGCGTGCGGGATTGACACTGCGCCCATCCACGGCCGAGGTTGGCGGTCGCGCCACAATTGGTAATACCGGTGTTCAGACGGGATCAAATGTCGGGAATTCTGTGCGTGCATTACAGTCGCGCGCGGGTACCGCAAAAAATCAACGCGAAACAATTTCAGAGGCCAAAGAGCGTCTTGAACAAACAGCCGAATTGAACAAGTCTTGCCAAGAACAGTATAACGATTGCATGGATCAATTTTGTGCCGTTGTTGATTCAAATCAAAAGCGCTGTTCATGCAGTGCCAATTTATCCCGTTATACCAAGGTTGAAACCGCGGTCAAGGATGCGAATTCGCAATTAAATGACGTGGCCCAGCGTATTCGTTATGTTGGCCTGTCTGCGGATGAAATCAGTGCGATCATGTCCGCGACCGAGGCAGAAGAGGCACTGTCTGGTTCGCGTGATACATCGGAAACACGCAGCATGCTGGACGATATTGCGGCATTAATCAAAGATCCATCCAGTTCCACCAGCAGTGTTGCCGGTACGGATGGAATATCCTTGATGGATATGAATCTGGATTTTTCTGATTCGTCGGATTTGTTTAGTTTGGATTTTTTAAATAACAACAGCAGCAGTATTTCAAACCTGCGTGGGACCGAATTATATAACGCGGCGAAAAAGCGTTGCAATTCAATTCTGACACAATGCAAAGACGCCGGCGCGACCAAGGATCAGATTACATCAAATTACGACCTGGCGATTGATCGCGATTGTATCGCGTACGAGGCCGGTTTGAACAAAATGAATGAAACATTGGTGTCGAATGTACGCAGTGCGAATTTAATGCTGCAAAAGGCGCGACTGGCCGTGTTGCAAAATAAAAACGAATATGATGCCAAGGGTTGTATTGCCGCATTGGATGCGTGCATGACCGACGAAATGGTTTGTGGTGAAAATTATGAAAAGTGTCTGGATCCGACCAAAAAGTATATCGACGAAAATGGCGAAGTTGTTCTGGGGATGGACGTAACCAATATCCGTGATTTGATGTACGCGTATGATAATTCACAAATAAATACAAAATTCTTAACCGATGCTGCTGGGCTGTTGATATCGGATAACACTTGCAAGCCATATCCTGTATACCAGAATGGTAATACTCTGACAGCATATACAGATGGTACTGTTGGTTCCTCTGAAAATGATAAAGGAACGTATGTAAAAAATGTTGGAAACGGATCGTGCACGGTTGCATATTTGTTACAAAAAATCGGAACCGGCGCCAAATCCACCGACGGGGGATTGTGCCGTGCCGTTTTGGACAAGTGTCAGCGTTACACGTATGACAGCAACGGTAACTATAATAAATATAATGACATTGTTGTAAATTATATCCAGCGTGCAATGGTTAATATCAAATCGGGCCAGGAAAAAATTATTTCTGATTATGCGTCCAATTGTATGTTGGATGTGGCCGCATGTTATAACCAACAGGTTACCCAGATTAATACATGGACCACGTCGGCCGCGGCATCCAGTATTAAAAACGTAATGAATGGTGCATGCCGGAATGTGGCACTGACCTGTGGTATGGCGATATATGATAACAACAGTTGTGAAATGGATGGATATACTGATGATTCACCACAATGTTATATCGAAGAAGTGTCCAAGATATTCTATCAATCTATGCTGTGCCCAGAAAATTCGGAATATGTATCAAAATCACGTACAGAGGTATTGGAACTTATAGAAAACGACGGTAGTACTTGTTCCCCTGAAAGGGCGCGAAGCAATGATATGACGTGTACCCCAATCCACTTAACGGGTGTTGGTATAACGGGCTGGTCCAAGGATCTGTTTTGGTCGACTATTTATTCTGGCGACAGAATAATAACATCGACTGATGTCTATAGCGCATATGTCAATGAGTATTGCAGATGTAAAGTTGGATACGAGGTATTTGGTAGTTCATGTGTGCAAAAGTGCGGTGGTAAAAATATGGAACGTAATCCGACAACCGGTATTTGTGTTTGTAAGTCGGGATATAGTTTGAAAAATGGCGTATGCAGCCCAAGCGGGGAATGATGGGGCCAGCCATCGGGGCGGGGTAATTAGTCCGATCTTGGAACGTACCAACGTTGCCTTTGTTTACAAGTGGTGTATCCAAACAGAGCAGGCCGTCGGCCAAAAAAACGGAATTTTCCAGCTGTTATGCGGTGATTTTTGCGATGAATTCATCATGTGCGGCAACGTCATCGGCGGGTGCGGGGAATGTGCGTCGCGGAAAATTGGCACCAATTTTCGGATGCGCCAAAAATGCCGCGTGTTGTTCGGCGATTACGTCCGCAACATCGGGTGCCGGCGCCGTGTTTTCCAATTCCAAATAAACCTTGGCCAGAATTTCCGAGTCGATTAACGCCCCGTGCGCGTCCGCACGCGCGGTCAGTGAAATTCCATACCATTTTGCCAATGCGTCCAAAGTATAACTTTTGGGGCCAAACACGCGATTGCGTGCCAGTACCAATGAATCCACCTGTTGGCTGCGCGGAATTTGGGGCAGGTTTAATTTTGCCAATTCAAAATTTACAAATGGAAAGTCAAAGTCCAGACCGTTGTGCGCAACAATCGGGGAATCGGCAATGAATTCTAAAAATCGTGGCGCAACATCCTTCATTTTTGGTTTGTCTTCCAAAAATGCGTTGGAAATTTTGTGAACCATGTATGTTTCAGGGGGGATGATTTTACCTTCGGGGTTAATATATTCATGAAACGTTTTGTCGGTAATGTGGCCGTCAATCACCTCTACCGCGCCGATTTCAATGCATCGGTCGCCGCGCATGTATTCAAATCCGGTTGTTTCAATGTCAAAGCAAATAATGCGTTTCATGTTTTTTTTATTTCCCCTTTGATATGCTGTGCCGGATGCATTATAATAACATCATGAATTTAATGCTAGAAAATCTTAATGATGCGCAACGCGCGGCGGTCACCACAACCGATGGACCGTTGTTGGTGCTGTCGGGGGCGGGGACGGGCAAGACGCGGGTGTTGACCACGCGCGTTGCATATATTTTGGATCAGAATCTTGCCGCCCCGTGGCAGGTGTTGGCCCTGACATTTACTAACAAGGCCGCAAATGAAATGAAGGCCCGAATTGCAGAATTTGCCGGTGACGGTGATGTGTTTTCGGCGCGCGATTTGTGGTGTGGGACGTTTCATTCGGTGGCATTGCGAATTTTGCGGGCAAATTATGCGGCGGCGGGATTGGATCGTGACTTTGTAATCTTTGGCGATGATGACCAAAAGGCGGTGGTAAAAAATATTTTGACAACGATGGGGTTATCCGCCAAAACGCCCGGCGACTATATTGAACGTTTTTCTTCGATCAAGGACAAGGGGTTGTCAGCGCTGGAAAATTCCGATAAAATGTATCAGGCGTATAATGCGGAATTGCGCCGTTTGAATGCGGTTGATTTTGGCGATATTATTTTATTGGTATTGAAACTATTTGATTCAAATCCTGAAATACTGGCGCGGTATCAAAATCAGTTTAAATATATTTTGGTCGACGAATTCCAGGATACCAATCACGCCCAGATGGAGTTTTTGGAAATGTTAACACGTGGGACGACGTCACCAAATATTTGCTGTGTCGGTGATGATGATCAATCGATTTATTCTTGGCGTGGGGCGGAAATAAAACATATCCTGAATTTTGACAAGACGTTTGATAATGTGCAAATCATTCGATTGGAAACAAATTATCGCAGTACGGGAAATATCTTGGGGGCGGCGAATTCATTAATACGGCGAAATCGGGGACGTTTGGGCAAAGATTTGTGTGCCGCGCCGGGTGTGGGCGCGGGCGAACCGGTTTATGTTTTGACCGTACCATCCGATTGGGACGAGGCGCGTGTTGTCGCCGACGCCATTTTACGTGATGGCACGGAATTTGGCAAATTTGCGGTTTTAATTCGTGCGGGCGCACTGTCACGCTTGTTCGAAGAAGAATTTTCGCGTCGCGGAATTCCGTATCGTTTGGTCGGTGCGACGAAGTTTTATGATCGTGCGGAAATCCGGGATGCGATTGCGTATATCCGATTGCTGGTCTATCCGTTTGATGACATTTCTTTTCAGCGTATCATCGCAAAGCCGCGACGCGGGTTTGGCGCGGCGGCATTGGACAAACTGCGTACGGCGGGGCCAAACATGATGGCGGGATTGCGGTCTGCGACACTTTCGCCGAAACAACGCGCTGCGGCAGATAGCTTTTTAGATGCGTATAATTTTGACTGGGCGGGGATGACACCAGACGCGGCGGCGCAAACGTTGCTGGAACGCGTGGGATATATGCAAATGTGGCGCGAATCCAAAGATGCAGACGCGGCGGAGCGTTTAGATAACCTGCGCGAATTGATTACAAACGTTATTGCAAAGTATGAAACATTGGCCGAATTTTTAGAGCAGGCCGCCCTAATGATGACCGATGATGATGCGGATTCGGCGGCGGGTAATATTGGTACTGTTTCAATTATGACAATTCACGCGGCCAAGGGGTTAGAGTTCGATACGGTTTTTTTGCCCGCCTGGGAAGAGGGATTATTCCCCAACGACAAAACCGTGGAGGAGGGCGCACTGGAAGAAGAACGACGTCTGGCATATGTTGCGATAACGCGCGGCCGCCGGCGTGCAATTATTATAAACACGATGGCGCGGCGGTTGTTTGGTGAACAAAAGTATAATTCCCCCAGTCGCTTTATCGCGGAAATTGACGGCCGATTTTTGGATTTCCAGGGTGGCACGCCGCGCCGCGCGGCATCGTCATATACGCCAAACACATATGCAAACAAATATCGTCGGCCGGCGCCACGCGCCAGCGCAAACAGTGTCGGGCGATTGGTTTCGCATGCCCAGATGGGCCGCGGCGTTGTTATAGAAGACAGTGGTAACATCATAACGGTTGCATTTTCATCCCGTGGGATAAAAAAGGTTGCACGCGAATTTTTAACCTTTGAATCCTAAGATGATTTTTTGCTGTCTTGGTATAATTTGCGATATTTCTGATATGTTTTCTGAATATCCTTGGCCCAGGTTACGATATCTTTGCCAAATTGCTGGCCGATGTTGTCGTCGATATTGCCGCCCAGATCTTTTGCGATTTTCGATGCCTTGTCCGCCAGATACCATACCAGTGCCCCGATCAGTATAACGATAATCCATTGATCGGTGTTTATCAATGGTGTGACGGCCGATAATTTAACATCAATTATACCGGTCATCAATGCCGCGCATACCGCGATCACAATTGAATAAGACACAAAGAACAATGCCGCGTTAATAAAGCGTCCGATTTGTGTTGATAATGATTCTGCATTAAATATTTTTAAAAATCCGTTGAATATGTTGCCGGCGATTCCCTTGTACGATGTTTGACCAATTGTTTCCGCGACCGCGGTGAACGGCAACATGAATACGGCTAAAAATAGATCTGCAATCACGCCAAGTGCCAGCAATGCAAATTTCCAAATCAAAATTAAAAACACCACTACAAATATCGCACCCGCCATAAAGGTCAGGGCACTGAACCCGATCCCAAGCAACATCCATTTAAATCCAACCGCCACGGCGGTATAGAAAAATCCGGACAGTCGCGTTGGCAAACATATCAAATCTGCCGCCGCATTTGCATCGACAATGGCGGCGTTTGATACGTGCGTGGCGGCGTATTCGCGTATCGCGCCACATGTGTCCGGCAGGGATGCGCCCGCGGTTGATGTTACCGCATTCAAAATTAAATCCGATGTATATGTGCCGATGGTTATAATCGGGCCCATCACCCACATGAAAATTTGTGCGGCACCAAATTGCAGTACGATTAACCATATTGCAATCATGCCGCCTTTTTTGACGATGCCTTCGATTGACTTTTTAATTTCTGTGGTGCCGGTTATAATCTGGTATGCCTCAAAACTGACCCAGAATATGAACATTATCAATATGAATATTGTCATAAAACGCACCAGTGAACCGTCCAAAACGCGGCCTATATACGCCATGCCGTTTATAAATGCGATGCCGACTTTGGCCTCGATCGGGACATAATTATCTATAACCTGGGTTTGAAATTCAGATTGAAATGCATCCAGGTCGCGTGACATGGCGCCTGTGATTTGTTCGCGATTGTTTGGTGTTGTCCATGCGCCATAATCGCCAATGTCGCCACCTGCGGCGCCGGGCAGGTTTCCGGCCGCGTGCGCCGCGGAAAAAACCAATGTTGCCACGACCAGGCACGTGATAATTTTCTTTAAAAATTTATTTGGCCATTTCATCGCGTCAGTCCTTTTTGCCCATTGCCTTGGACACGGCGCCAAATATTTGTGTGGGTGCCGACCATATCTTTTTGCCTAAATCTTTGGTCCATGTGCCAAAGTCAAATTCATCCTTGCCGGGGGCGGCCAGTATCTTGTTCACACGCGGTTCAACAACATAGAAATACAACAGGAATAATCCAATCATCAACATCAGGAAATCCCACCCATCGGACATGAAATCAAATGCGCCGGGGTATTGTTGTTCAACCGATGCTTTGCGGGTGACAAAACAGTTTTTGAATGCATCCGCATCCATTTCGCCGCCGATCGTTGCCACGCGTTCGCATTCTGAAAATACCTGTATCACGGACATTGTTTGTGCGTCTGGGTTTTGTGGTGTTGCACTAAGGATTGGTGGAAAAATCGCACTGTATCCATCGGCGGGGCCGGGGAAAAATTCATCGGCGGCATATGACACGGTTGCGTAAATAATTAATACTTTTAATGTGATACCGACAATTTGCACTGCGGATTTTACCAGCATGTTTATCGCATTACTGGTCAGGCCCGATGCCATCTTCCATGTCTTTTCAAATGCGGCGGCCGCCAAAAAGAACGGCAGGAATATTATCAAAAACACCAGTTTAAATACGACCGACAGAACCTGGAAAAATAAATTAAATCCAATCACCAAAAACATCAGAACCAGTGCCAATCCCGCGACCCACGTAAATATTCCGCCGCCCATTCCCATCCACGCATAGTTCATCAATGCAAATCCGCCGGCCGCGCCCGCCAACATTACACTGTTTAAATTTCCGACGACGCACATAAACGGGCCCATTATCGGGTTTAGAATATCGCCTGCATCATTGGCTGATGTGCGAATGGCATTACATTGTGCAGCGGATCCTGTGCCGGTCGCCGCCATGGATAATTCAGCGCCCACAAACATTACGGGTGTAATTGTTACGCTTGCAACACTTCTCAGTGCGGTTGTTCCGCCCATGCCCAGTGCCCCAATCATCGCGCCAACAATCATTATGCGCGCGCCTTGGCGCCAGACCTTGTCAAACCAGGATTTGAATTCCAATTTTTTTTCGTTGGCATCCACTTTTGCGGTGTCTTTGGCGGCGGCGAATATATGCTGGATGGCACTGATAAATAAAAATACGCCAAACCCCAGGGCCATCAGCACCCACAGCCAATCCAATATCGCTGTCCAAAACATTTCGGTTGCACGTCCGATTACACCGAACAGTTCCGATACATATCCGCACATAAAGCATCCATTGGCGCCGGCAATATCATTGGATGCACCGATGGCGGACATGAAATTATCCATGCTGGTATATGTAATTGCCGCGCCGCCGATCGATGATGACAAATACCATATACCAACCCCCAGCGCAATTGCACCCATTACCAGTCGTATGCCAATCATGATCAGTTGCGCTTTCATTTATTACCGCCGTTTGTTATTTTGCCGCCAATGTTTTTTATATAACTGGCCGCCACAGATGTCAGCCGCATTGCGTCATTGGCCAATTGCTCGCTAAGGGCGGTTTCCGTGCTGACGTCAAACGCGCTAAGCACCATTTGTGTTGCCTTGGGGATTTGTTCATATATAAAGTTCAGAACATAAACCAAAACGATTGCACTGAATAACGTAATCTGGGCAATGTTGTCTTCGTTCAGGTCGGCGGAAAACACATTGCCGTCTTGGATAAGTGTCATTAATTCCGTTGGTGATTGGCCCGGTGCGGAAAAATATTTTGCAATTATTACCATCATCACAGTGTATGTTAACACTGTTGCCGCCAGGCCGATTATGGCACCAACAACTTTTTTAAATTGGTCTGTGCCAACGTTTTTGGCCAGCCCTGACATCCACTTTGGTCCGTCTGCGCCACGGAATGCCACCATGGTTATAGAAAATGGGAAAAAGAATGCAAAAAATGTCATTGCGATAATTACATCTGCAAAATAAAAACAGAACTTTATAAATAATTTGAAAAATCCATAAAACAAATATATCCCTAAAAACAGAATGATTATATGTTTTAAAAACGCCCCGATCCCCAACATGGCATCCCATTCGAATGCGCGATCTATCACCGCCAGCCCCAGTTTCATATATGATTGAAACTGGGTGATTGTTGTCTTCATAATCAGTATTATTTTATCACGCAATTGGGGCCGATAGAAACCATCATCCGGCATTGGCATGGGTTGATACGTGACGCGTTCGTTTACGGTGTCCGCATCTGTTTGCAAAATGCTTTGTGTATAAATTGTTGTTATATCGGCAACCGGTTCAAATGTGATTTGCGACACAAAACGGGGCAATGCCACCCCAAGTCCCAGCAATGAAAATGCAACAATTGAATTTATAATAACCGGGCGCAGTGATTTTTGATAAAACGGATCAGTGCCGCCGCCGCGAATGTTTTTCCATACCGCATTTAATGCAAAGAATGCAAACAATATACAGAACAAAACGGCGCATATAACCACAAACCGGTCGTACACGGCCGCCGCCGCGGTGGATATCACGCCAAACAGGCGGTCAAATACCGGGCAACCCCAACATTGCACCGTTTCATCAATCAAAGGGTTCAGCACATTGTTCATTTATTTTTTCTTTATCCATCCAGCGGCCCGGCCGATTGTTTTGCCCCAATTCTTGGCATCGCCCAACAGACGTTTTGTATCGCCGGTTACCTTTTTGTACATGGTGTCTTTGGCGGGTGCGTACATACTTAATCTTTCGCGTGTTAAATTAAATATGCGCAACATCAAATAAAACGTCAGTATCGCAGACAGCCATAAAATGGAATGTTCGCCAAATCCCATGGCGGTGCCCGCGGGGGTGGGAACGTTGCTGGACGCGCTGCCGCCAGCGGCCACGACAAACACAGAATTGTTCCAATTAAACAATGCGCGTATAATTGCGATATTGATTGTTAATATAAACGCGCATGCAATCATGGTTATAACCATACTCTGCAGTGCCTTGATAATTCCAGAAAATGCCGGCCATACATCAAACCATTTGTCTGGATTTTTTGGTTTTGCGACCCATGTCAAAACCTGGAACGGATACAGAATCAACGACATGCCGAAATCAAATATCGCCTGGATAATCAGCAGGGCCATAAACAGATTGCATCCGACAAATGTCACGACCAACAATATACCTGATACCAGATTCATGAAATCTGTACCGCCATGCGGGATCAGTGTGATTAATCCCCGCAGCCCACGGTGCACAAAGTCCAGGCCGCGCTTTATCATTTGATTGTTTACGTGACTGATGTCGGCAACGGGTTGGGTTATGAATGTGCAACTGCGCGCGGAAATCCATCCCTGGGACAGTATATCCTGCGGACATTCGACCGGTTCTGTGGTGCCACCCGTAATGCCGCCGGTGTTAATCCCGCTGGTGATGGCATCTGTATAAATTGCGCCGAATTCCATAAATGGATTTACCAGCCATTCTGTTACATATATCGGCTTTATCTGCAGTAAAACAACCGCCGCGATAATTGCGCGCATGGCAGGCTTTAGCATGTTTTGTGCGATGGTCATACCGGTTGCTTTGCCGGAAATCATTTCACCGCCGCCGGAAAATCCAAACACGCCCAGCCATTTTGATGGAAAGTACATCTTTACCAGATACAACCCCATAGATATGGCTAAAAATCCCCATATCAGAACGTATATAATTCCCATGTGGCCATTTGTGTCACGAACCAAGAATTCATATCCGCCGGTTGCAACCGTCATAAACGCATCCAAAACCAGTGGAACAAACGGCGCCAGATTCAGGCTGTCCACGATGCCCCATTCGGCATGCGCGGCGCACGGGCACAGCATAATACATGCCAACAATGTTCCGGATAAGATTCTGTGCAACGTTTTCATTTATAATATATTTTTTTCAATTATATCACATTTGGGACAAAATGTGATATACTTAAAAGCAATGAGCGCATTAAAAAAATTTTGGATTGTATTTTTGTCGTTCTTGCCGTTGTCTGCCGGGGCGGTCGCGCCATTTATTGTCGGTGGAATTGCGGGTGCGGTCGGAATAGTTGGATTTTCAGTATATCGTAATGCGGTACCGTTTGATATGTCGGATGCGCTGTCGTTTTTTTCAACCTGTTGGTCGTGTGACATGTTCAGTGGTGTTATGGCCACTATGTCTGATTTGTTGCCCAAGGCGTACAGTGCGCTGGGCACTGTGATAATTCCATTTGTTGTAATTTTGTCATGTGTGTGGTTTGGATGGAAGATTTTTTCCGGATTCATAAATGCAAAAATAGATCAGCCGTGGTCGATTACGTCTGATTTCGGGGTGCATTTGATAAAATTGGGATTGGTGTGTGCGGTTCTGGTGATGCCGTTGCCCCGTATGATCAGTTCAATTGTTATCCAACCGATATTTACAGTCGGTCTGTCTGTGAATCATATTGCCGCAAATATCGGCGGTGATGGTAATTTTACAGAATGCGTTGTTGCCACCGCAATGGCAGATCCGGCGATTTCCACATCGGCGTCGGCGGATGCCGGGGCGTTTTCGCCAATGCTGCGATATAACCTGGCGTGCGAGGTTGGAAATGTTCACCAGATAACCGGCCTGGGGATGACGATAGGGTGGGCGATGTTGAACATGGCGTTTGATTCGGAATATATGCACAAGATAATGTGGGGAATTCCGATTTTTCCAAATGTGCCGATATTTTTTGCGGGTCTGACCATATTGGTGTTGTTTATTATGGCGTTGTTGCCGATCCCGGTGTATTTCCTGGAAATATTTATAACGTTGGCGATGGATTTAATTATGTTGCCATTGATGCTGATGGGGTGGTTGTTTTCTGGATGGCAGATTTTTCCCCAGGGTGGCCGCACCATAAAACAGATGATTGACGATGTTATAAAGGGCACCGTCGGTATTGCAATGACGGGTGTATTCCTGACGTTTGCGATAATGTTTTTAAATGCGGTGTTCGGCAAATGGGGTGGGGCATCGCGATTAGGAATGGCATTGGCGCAAAACGATTCGCGAATTTTGATGGATGGACTGATGATGCGCAACGACAGTGTGATAACAATCCTGATGATGGGTATATTTATTTCAATGTTTATGACGATGATTCCAGCACTGGTCAAGACGTTATTTAATATTCAGATATCGGACAAGTTCTATCAGACGGCGAAAAACAACATAAATATCATGTGGAATAGTGCGAAAAAGTGGTACGAGGCGATAAAAAAATAAAAAATCAAGTGCTTTATTTAACGTGTGGTACTTTTTTGATGCATCCGAATCTGATATAATTCATAGCAATGAAGACGTTTCCGATTCTTTACTGGCCACGTAATACCAAGGGTGATGCAGAATATCATCTGGCGCGCAAAGTGGTAAGCAGTACTACCGGCGTTATGCCACGTTTGGCGGCGGGTGATTTGGATTTGGCGGGTATATTTGCCGAAAATCCGGATGCACGCGTATACTATCCCGTGTTTTGCGAATCGACCGGATGGTGGGGCGAATTACTGGGGGGGACGGCGGTTGTAACCGATAAATTAATTATTTCCCCGGAATGTCAGTTAATGGTGATCGAAGGTGTGCACCATGCCCGTGCACGCGGGGGTACACATTTGTTCGCGGCTGAAATTTACCCGGCCAGCGGTTTTTTTAAAAAGATGAATTCTGGTATTGCCACGGTTTCCGATATGTTGGCGACCGACAGTGGTACGATCCTGGCACTGTTTTCTGGGAAAAGTCCCGCGCCGTTTATAAATATACTGGAATCAACGGGCAATTCGTATTTGGGCTGTATCGGGCGGTATTAACTAACGCTTGATTTTCGCAAAAATGCTTGTATAATCCACAGGCTAATATAACGTAAAAAGGGTATTATAATGAAAAAAGGTATTCATCCCGATTATCATGAAATCAACGTCACAATGACGGATGGTAACACGGTTAAAATGTATTCTTCGGTTAAAAAGGATTTGATCCTGTCGACCGATAACTTGAATCATTCCGCATGGACCGGTCAGCGTACAAACGCCGGTGACAAGGGTCAGCGTGCCAGTGAATTTAAGAAAAAGTTTGCAGGCTTTAATTTCTAATTTAACAGTGGGGGAACGGGGGCGCAAAATGGATTTGCTGTTAAAAGGTTCAACAGAACTAAATAAAATGTTCAACGCACTGCAACGTACGGCCGATGGTCTGCGTCGCGATTTTGGCGAGGTTGAACAATTACAGCAATCCCTGCGCGGGGCACGTGACTTTGTGCAAAAGGCATCGGCACGTATCGAAGAAAGTATACTGCGCGATTTGTTGTTGGTGCGACCGGCGGCAGGGTTGTTGACCCCGAATATCAGTCGTCCCGGTGATGGGCGTGATGAATTTGTTTTGGCCATATCTGGTGCGTCGAACTTTGTTCGTGCCAATCCGCGTTTTGCGATATCATTGGCATTGCGTACAAATGATGAAACGAAAATTGCGCTGGTTTATTCCCCGATTGATGAAAATCTGTTTTATGCAGAGCAGGGCAGTGGTGCATACGCGTTTTCTGCATTTCATTCTGCGCGGTTAAAGGTATCAAACCTGGATGATCCGGCGGATTTAACGATTGCATATAATACGTCGGATATTCGTGCGCCGCGTTGCGCCAATCCGCGTCGCACGGGATGTCCGGCATTGGATCTGGCATGGGTTGCGGCGGGCCGTTTTGATGCGTTTGTATCAGATGCATTGGATTTTGCTGAAATCGCGGCGGGTGATTTGATCGTGTGCGAGGCTGGTGGTCAAATAGAAATGATGGCGGATCTGGTCGCCACAAATGGCAAGGTAGAATTATAAAAAATGGGGCATCGCCCCGTTTTTTTGTGATCAGTAATCTGTCACTCGTGCTTTATCTGTTCCTTTTTTTAGTTTGTAAAACAATACACGCTGGTGCTGGTATCTTTTTTCTTGTTTACGAACCTGTATCATTTTGTATGCCATTATAAAAATGTGCTCTAGTATATTTATTGGTATTTCGCATACACCACGTTCATATTGTGCAAGTTCGTTTGGCATAATATGCAGCAGCATCGATGCATCATCTGTCGACATGTGGCACATCTGGCGTGCCCGACGTAGCATTGCGCCCATGCGATGGGCCGTCTTGTCAATTGGTTTATATTTTTTCCTCCGTGGTTTTTATTAATAAAAAACACCGTCCTGACGAAAGACGGTTGGAGGTTCAAAACTACTGCAAGATGTAGCGTCGTTTATTCATTTATATCACGACCCTCCAACCAATGCTGGAGGATTCTTGCACAGAGGTTTTGAAGCCTCGCGCCGGGCGTCACCCGATGCCCGCATGTTATAACGGATTGTTTTTTTGAATGCAAATAGTTCGTTTTGGGCTTAATCTATTTGCCTCCGCCCATACCGGGGCCCGCGGAAATATAATTCCCGTGGTGGGTTCGCGTGGGATTTTCTGGTCATGACACGCACGGGTCACGGATGCGTGCATAACGCATATGAATTCTGAAAGAATAAAACAGTTGGGCGGCGGCACTGTTGATGAGAAGGTGCACAATTGCCAAACTACCGCCCTGTAAAAAAATAAACCCGCCAGAGAGTGGAAGGCCGGGGTGTTAGAAAAAGCATCAAGTAAGTGCCCCCGTTAGCCTTTGACAAATCTTATAACCAACGGCACCCCGACCATATATTGTTGCCAGAGTGTAACGGTGCAAGGATGCAGCCGTATATGGATTTCAGACAGATGCAATTTGCACCGTACTTGACGAGCTTTTCTAAGGCCCCGAACCCAAATTCCCATCTGGATTCATGTATTATTATATAATAGATTTGCCGGGTTTACAAGAATATATTCATGTGGATTTTGATTCTTATTTCTTGCGAAAGCTGTCCCAGTATTCCAGGCGTTTTTTTATTTCGCGTTCGAACCCACGTTCAATTGGGTGATAGAATTTTTGGCGTCCCATTTGTTCCGGGAAACAGTTTTGGCCACTGCATCCGGATGCGGTGTCTGGGTCATAAATATATCCTGCGCCGTATCCCATTTCGCGCATCATTTTTGTTGGCGCATTTAAAATGTTTTTTGGTGGTGGCAGGCTGCCATACTTTTTGGCGGCGGCATATGCGGCATTCATCGCCTTGTAATTTCCGGTGCTTTTTGGGGCCGTACCCAGATATATTACCAATTCCGTTAATGCCAGGTCGCCATCAGGACTGCCCATTCGTTCGTATATTTGCCACGCGGCGAGGGCCATCTGCATCGCATTTGGATCGGCCAGGCCAATATCTTCCATTGCGAATTGCGACAGGCGGCGGAATATATATTTCGGATCCTGGCCCGATGTCATCATGCGTGCCACCCAATACAGCGCCGCATCCGTATCCGACGCGCGCAGTGATTTATGCACCGCGGATATTAAATTATAATGTTCATCGCCGGATTTATCAGACATGGGGGCGCGTTTCTGGACGGCGTTATCCAACGCGTCTGCATCTAATTCCTGTTTGAATTTCGCGGTCAACAAATATTCAACGGTGTTCAACATAAAACGTGCGTCGCCGTCCGCAATCTGGGCCAAATGTGTGCGCGCATCAGGGCTAAGTGGCAGTTTCTTGTCCATAAATTCTTCGGCACGTGACATCAATGTCAATAAATCTTCGGTCCCCAGTGCCGTCAGTACACCAACATGACACCGCGACAGCAATGCGTTATTTAAATTAAAGCTGGGGTTTTCTGTTGTCGCACCGATAAAGATAACTGTGCCATCTTCCAGATATGGCAACAGGGTATCCTGTTGTGTTTTATTAAAGCGGTGGATTTCGTCGATAAACAGTAATGTTTGGCGACCGATATCACGACGCAGACGCGCGGCGTCCATGGCCTTTTTAATATCGGGTGTGCCGGAAAATACGGCGGACATCGGTACGAAATCCATATCAACCGATGCGGCCAATGCGCGGGCAATCGTCGTCTTGCCGCATCCGGGCGGCCCCCACAAAATCAGGTTTGATAATTTCCCCGCATCAACCATGCGGCGCACCAGTCCATTTTCCCCCAGTAATGCCGTCTGGCCCACGACACTGTCTATGTCTGTGGGGCGCATTAAATCGGCAAGCGGGCGTTGTATATCAGTCATTTTGGTTAGGTTTTTGTTACCTTTTTATGGTATAATTATTTTATTAAATAAACAAGGGATTAGTTTTAATGTCTGAGAAATTTAGAAACGCTGTAAATACGCCACACCGCACCATGGCGCGTATCAGTCGCGAGATAGAGGACCGCCAACCAACCACAATTGGCGGCATGCTTGAACAAGAGATAGAGCGGGTAGAGGCGGATGCATTTCGGTTTTTGCTGTGGGTAACGAAATATGTGGCATTGGATAATCACTTGTTGCGTGCGGGTGGACGCGGATTGTCCAAAATACGTGTCGGGAAAAACAAACAGGGCCAGCCCAAGGTACTGCCCGCGTACATAAAAAAGAACCCGAATATATCTGCGCATTTGATTTATTATCTGGCGGCGGCCATGACATTTGGCGGGGGCAAGGCATATGAAAAAATTACAGACAGCAAAGATGCAGGTAAACAAATTGCCCAGACAGAGCAGTCAATAACGCCATTTGGGAATGCGTCACATTATGCAGAAAATACATATGGGGCATATCGGGAAAAATTACGCCCAATGTCGCCGCTGTTGATGGCGCATTTGGTATCTGTGGAAGGGGTGCGTATGCGGGATGGTATGCACGTCGTATATGATGATGCGACCGGGCAACCATTAAAACCCGGGCAACAGGCCAAGGGAAAACCCACAATTGGTTTTGGTTCAACAATGTTGTTAAATGGGAAATCTGTTACGCCAGAAACGCCCCCAATCACACCGGCCGAGGCATATGAATTGGCTTGTAATCACTTGGATGAACAAACATACTTTGAATTGTATTGCTATGAAGTTGGGTTGGGAAAATCAATATTTGATTCCACGAAAAAGGCATTGATGGTGGCCTCTATGGTTTATAATATGGGCACGGGTGCAATAGAGGATAAAAATGACCGGAATCATAGAGAGCGTTTTGCCCAGTTGCGAAAAATTTACAAGAAAGAGGGTGCAAATATTTCCGATGAAACTATTCGCGAATTATTTAAAAAATATCCGGTAAAAAATCCAACAAGTTTTGGGCGTGTGCTGTTGGAATTAGATAAAACAGAAAAGCTGACGGATGTTGTGGGATTGTATATTGTCGCGCGTGGTCAGCCGGCACCTGGATTGATATATCGTAGATGGATAGAGGCAGGATTATTGTCCGGTGATATAAATCCGGTTGATATTTTGGATGTGCCAGTTGATGGCTTGCCTGAATTTTATAAGATAATGTGTGCCCAGGTTGGCGGCGATAAAAAGAAGGCTTTTTTCACAAAGGAAACAAAAAATTACAGAAAAATTAATCGTGCAACGTATAAAAAATTTCACGAATGGTTAAAAAATCCTGTGGATAAAAATGGAAATTCAATGGCGGGCAAACAGAAAGTTCGCGATGTATTGCCGGCGGATGTTGTTGACGCATGTCGCAGTGGCCAGTGTGATATAAATATAACTGGTAATAAAAAGACGGTGTTTAATAATGGGGTAAAAAAGCTTGGAAACAATGCACATAGCGCGGATTTTGATCTGTCAGATTTGACGTTCAATGGGCATGGTATGGCATAGTGTATAGAGGTGATGGATATGCAAGTTTTTGTTAATTATAACGATCCGCGCTGGAAAAAGTACAAGATAGATTTTAAGAAAATCGCAACCGCCGCCGGGCCGCGCCGCGCCGGGGTTGAGGTTTCTATTATACTGACCGATGATACGGAAATTCATCAATTAAACAAAGAATATCGCGGGATAGACAAACCGACAAATGTTTTATCATTTGAACTGGGTGATGACCTGTTATTAGGTGATATTTATATATCGCTGGATACCGTTGCGCGCCAGGCGCGTGACGCCGGAATATCGATTGCCGAACACACTGCGCATATGGTTGTGCATGGAATGCTGCATCTGCAGGGATATGATCATATCCAGGATGACGAGGCTGAAATAATGGAGGCCAAGGAAATAAAAATATTGGAAAAATTGGGGATAAAAAATCCATATGAATCTGATAGTGTGATGCCGCAGCGTTGTGGCGGATTTTGGCGCACGGTTGCGTTGATTGCGTGTGGTGTGGCGGCGGCCTTGGGTTTTGCACCGTTTTATATGTGGCCGATAACATTGCTGGGGATAGGGGGGGCATATTGGTTGATAACCGGTGCACCGCGTACATCTGTATGGCGCACGTTTTTATGTGTGGCACCATTTGGTGCAGCATATTCGGTTGCTATGTTTTGGTGGGCACTGCATTCAATATATGTTGTGCCTGAACTGGCGCAACAATTTGCCATATGGACGGTGCCGGGAATACTGGGGCTGGCGTTGGCGGGTGCGATTATCTTTTCATTTCCGTTTGTTGCAGCAGCGCGCGCACGGCCCTTGGCCAGACCATTCGTTTTTGCGGGCGCGTGGGTCGCGGTGCTGTGGGCGCGTGAATGGGTGTTGACCGGATTTCCATGGAATCCCTTGGCAAATATTATGATGCCGATGCCGATGGTTGCAAATTCTATGGCATTGTTTGGGGCGGTTGGGCTGACGTTTATTATAGTCGGAATTATCGCGGCGACGGTTGAATTTTTACGTGCGAAAAAACGCGCTATGTACATGATTCCGTGGCTTGTATTCGTTTTTATGTTGGTGTGTGGTGTATGGTATGGGCGTCATAATATTTATATTTCAAATCAAATGCCGGATACGGATTCTCCGCTTGTTCGTATTGTGCAGCCGGCCGCGCCCCAGGATGAAAAGATGTCGTATTCCCATGCCGATGTGATTGCGCGTGCCGAACGTAATGTTCGCATGTTATTGGCGTTGGGGGCCGATGGAGATATGTCGGCGCGGCCTGATTTGATTGTCTATCCAGAAACGTCGTATCCGTTTGTTATAACAGACGATGATATGCCGTTTTCAAAAATATTGGGTGTGCCTGTTGTGATGGGGGCAACGGCGTATATGGATGGTCATATGTATAATTCAATGGTGTTGGCCACACCTGTGGGGCGTGTTTCCGATATTTATGCAAAATCGCATCTGGTACCGTTTGGCGAATACAGTCCAATGGGAATAATGCCGTCGCCAGCAGACCTGACGTCGGGCGATGGGCCGCGGTTATTAAGTATCGATATAAATGGTCGCGAATTTGTTTTTGTGCCGGCGATTTGTTATGAAATTATTTTTTCTGATTCTTTGATCCCGCGTGGTGAATTGCCCAGCGCAATAATCAATATTACCAATGATACATGGTTTGGGCGTACGCCTGGAACGTACCAGCATTTGGATATGGTGCGGCGCTATGCGATCGAATCAGGGTTGCCGGTTATTCGTGCAAATTATTCTGGTATCAGTGCATTTGTTGCACCGGACGGTAAAATTATTTCACAGATTCCAATTGGTGTGACAGGGTGGCTGGACGGGCGCGCAGGTGACGCGCATATGACGCCATATCGTCGCATTGGTCGCGATGTGTGGACGATAATTGTTTTATTGGTGTCTGTGTTGGGTGTGGTAATTTTTGGTCGCCGGATTGACGATTAAAATATTATAAAAAAAGCCGGTAGTTACCGGTCTTTTTTTTACTTGTTTTTCAGAATCCATACCCGCACGGCGGATGATAAATTGCGTCTATCGCGTGAATTATCAATGTCCGATATGATTGATGCGACGGATACGCCACGGCGCGCCGCAATTTGATTCAGTTCTGTGATAAATTCAGGTTCGATAGAAATACTGGTATGATGTCCAGATAAAGAAACGGAAATTTTTTTCATGACTATATTTTCCCCACCGCCAGACAATCTGTCATTGCGCGATATGCGTCATCATATTTGCGCAGACACCGCAGGTTCAACGGATCCATCATGAAAAATACACCGAATGCGTCAAACGTAAACAAGAACAAATCGTTTCGTGCAAAAATTGTTTTTCCACGCAGTGATTGAATGTGTGCCATGTCACGGTTAATATCAATAATGGATGGTATGGGGTGATGGTTGGGGCGTGGGACCTCGGTCGGACCAAAGATATATGCACTGCCGCGTGATATGGCGGTTGTTGCGTTATACAGTTCTATTAATGCCGGCGGTAACATTGCGGCCCGCATTCCCTGCAGTAACGCATTGGTTGTTGCGATGTCGCGCGGCGTTGCAGAATTTGCGGTGAATGCACCGCGGCTGCGCACAGATGATAAAAATTCGTCGCGTGTCATGTGTTGTTATGTCCCCCGTGTTATTCCATGCCGTGACTGGCCGCGATTTGTGCGGCCATTTGGGCCAATCTGTCTTCGGTTGCGTTTCCGCCGGCACCGCCGCCACCGGTATGCGCGGAAACATATATTTTTTTTGCGGGGTTTGGAACCCATACGGCATCATATCCGGATTGTCCGATTATAAAACGGTCAATATTTTGTGAATGCGGAAATGTTGAACACATGAACATATTTTCTGGACTGATTTCGCCACCCCAGAAAATTGGAACACGCATGCGAATTGACATATTCGTCGGTATTGCCTGGCCGGTTAACAAATCCATAAATTCTTGCTGGTTCAGATTTATAAATGCTAATTCTTCGACGGAATCAGTCAGTGATTGCATAAATTTATGACATGCGATTTTATATTTCGCAAACCAGTCGGCGGGCAAATTGGCCGTGGTTGGCCGCAACAGTGTCAGCGGCATATCGTCCATATTCATATCCGCCATAATTTTTTCTGCAGAATTCTGACTTAGTTGCATTATGTTTTATCCATATATGTTATGACTGTGTCTATGTATTCTGAATATGCGTCAAAGTTTTCCTGGCCGCCATCTGTATCCGTGGGCGGAATATTTTTATTTTCATCAATATATTCACGTAACTGATTAACCGTATCAAATGTCAGTATATCCGGGTTCGCAATCGGTTCGGTTGGCGCAATGACAAAAGTATTTATACTTATTTCTATGTCATCCAGTGTGTCAGAAAATATTCCTGCCATACGTTCGGCTGCATCCATTATTGGTTTTTGACTGATGCCAATGCCGCCCATCCACAATTGTTCGTTCGTCCCAATTGCAAACAGGGCCGGTTTAAAGTTTCCGATTTGCGGGCTGCGTTTTACCAAATATCCGGCGTCGGTGAAAATGCTTTTTATTTCTTCGAAATTATTTGGTGCCGCGTTCGGCATCACAGATGGTGCGGGTGCGGCATTTGTCGTTGTGCCCGGTGTTTGTGCGCCGCGCAGTGCGTTTATAGGGCGGGGCGGTCTGTTAACGTTTGGTGTGGCGGTGGGTTGGATATCCGGCACAGGTTGTGGCACGGCCGTTTCGATTTGTTGTGCGGGCTGTGTCATTGTTTGTGTTGTTGTGGTTTGTGCGGGCGCATTTTGTGATCGCCGTCCGCGGCGCAGGCGTCTTAGCGCGTCCGTCGGACGCATCAATACATACAGCCCAATCACAGTAATCAAGGCCAAAATGATAATCGATATGTAAAAACCGCCGCGCACAGGTGTCTGGGATGCCTGCAGATACGCCAGGTATTGCCAATGCTGGGTGGAAAAGATATTAAATCCAAAAAATGTATTCAGCCAAAAGCATGCCCCAAGACTGGTCGCCAGCAGCCATAACAGACAAATAAAAATACGTTCGATTTGTTTGCTCATTTGTCTTTTATTGTATCATATTTATGGTAAAGTAAAAAGTACAATGATGGATATGGATGTTTTTTTTGATGAAATGTCTGGGAATGTGGCTGTGTGGTGTGCCGCGTCATCGGATACGGGGGATTTGGCCAAAACGGCGGAATATATTGTCGAACATGGTATGACACTGGTATCGGCCGCGGCATCGGATATTGAAATGCTGTGGGCGTGGTTGGAAAAAACACCTGTGCGGATTAATGCGCGGTTTTATTTGCCGGCGCATGGTGGTAATATCGCGGTTATTTCCGATATGGCGGCACAAATAAACGCTGCATTTAAACAGGGTGCACACGGTGCCCAGGTTTTCTTGCGTATGGCGGATTTGCCATCCTTTGTAGCCGAGGTATCGGGCGTTCGCGATGATTTATTCTTTAATCGTGATTTATCCATCGGGATTGATATCACGGAAATCGGGGCGGCCGATTGGGATAATGTATACGCGGCACTGCGTACGTTGCGGGCGCGTGCATTGGTCTTGGTACTGCCGCGCGACGCAGGAAACAAGTCGGATTTTGTCGGGCGTGTGTATGCGGCATTAAAAAATACAGATGGCGCGTGCGATTTGCATTTCGTATTGGGTAATTCGCCCATTCGGATGGAACAGGCTATGCGACTGGTGCGGTCTTTGCGTCCGGATATGGCGGGCGGTGTTCGGATGTTTGTTCCAACGGTCTAAAATGGTATGGGGGTATATATTATGATACGGATATTTTTCATATTGTTTTTTATTCCATGTGCGGCATTTGCCATGGCGGATGGTACGCCGCCGGTATATGGTCGCCCAACATTATATGGCGAATATGAAACAGATGTCGCCGATGTTTCGCGTGCGGCCGCACTGTATGGCGCAGGTGCAAAAAACATGGCGGCAAAAATGCCGGTAAAACCCAAAAAGGTTGCGCCCAAGAAAAAGTTGAACAAGAAAAAGCCGGCAAAAAACAAAGCCACCGCCAAGGTTGCAGTGCCGGTCAAAGCGACGGTCGCCGCACCAATGCCAGATGTTATTGTTGTTCCACCGCGCCGGGTTGTTGCGCGTCCGATTGTCCGGGCCAAGCCGGCGCCGATGCCGGATGCATTGGCGGTTGCAATTGCCGGTATTGCGGTAACAGAAATGGCGCCGACGGTCGAATCGTTTTGTGTTCGTCGTGGTCACCGTCCAAATCGCGTGCCAGATGGATATGTATTAATGCCAGGTCGCCCCGATTTAATGTGCTGTGTTGATAGATAAAAAAAGGCCGGTATATGCCGGCTATTTTTTTATGATAATATATTTCGGTGCGTCGGTGTCAGCCATGTTTTTTGCCTGGTACCGGGTCTGAATAATATCCAATTCCGGCGTTTCAAAGGACTGGCCCGATTCGGTCGCGCGTTCCAAAATCCAGTCAAAGTATCCCCAATGGTCGGTGCCGATAATTATTTCGCCATGCGGTTCCAAATAATTCGATAGCAATTTTATGAATTCGGTTTGCAACAGGCGGCGTTTTTCATGTCGCGCCTTTGGCCATGGGTCGGGGTGCAGGATCCAAATCTGGGCAAATTTGGCGTCTGTGCCGCGCAGGAAATCGCGCACATCATCCGGCCAGATTCTTATGTTTTTATATTCCGGTAAAATTTCGTTCGTTTTTTCGTCGGTTATCGCAGACATCAGCGATGCCACGCCGTTCATAAATGGTTCCGCGCCAATGATAATTTTATCAGGGTTGGCCAATGCCAATTCGCGTACGTGTTCACCCGCACCAAACCCGATTTCAAGGATTGCGCCGGTCGCGGGCACATCCGTCGGGTGTGGGATGGCGTTTTGGGTTAGCCATGTTTGGCGCGCGGACAGCTTTTTTCCGTGCCGGCGCCCAAAAGTTCTTATTTCTTGTTTTTCCATAAACGATAGTATAAAATCCCAAGATCAAGAAAACAAGGTTAAATAAACATGAGACAGGGATTATCCGCAGATTTGATCGCGCGCATATTGGGCGGCGCACCGAAATATACAATGGATGAATTAGAGGCGCTGTTTCCGCCGCGCACATTGCCGGACGGGGCATTTGTCACGCGTTTCGCGCCCAGTCCCACGGGCTTTATGCATCTGGGTGGGCTGTACGGCGCGCTGATTGACTGTAAATTAGCACAGCAGTCGGGTGGTGTATTCATGCTGCGTATCGAGGATACAGACACCAAGCGCGAGGTCGCATCCGCCGTTGACATCATTGTCAAATCTTTGGATCGATTCGGTTTGAAATATAATAATGATCCGGCATATGGCCCATATCATCAGTCCGATCGCCGTGATATTTATCACAGTGTTGTGGCGGATTTGATGGCGCGGGGCTTTGCATATCCATGCTTTATGAATGCGGACGATATGGAGAGTATCCGTGAAAATCAAAAGGCGGCCGGATTTGCCACGGGTATTTATGGTGAATTTGCGCGTGATCGCGATTTGACCGAAGAAGAAATTATCGCGCATCTGGATGCCGGGGAAAAGCCGACCATTCGTCTGTATTCCGATGGTAATCCGGAACGTCGTATATTCTGCAAGGATGCGGTTCGTGGCTCAATCGGGTTTCCGGAAAATAACGAAGATTTGGTTCTTATAAAATCCAATGACGGTCTGCCGACGTATCATTTTGCGCACTTGGTTGATGATCACTTTATGCGCACAACGCACGTTGTTCGTGGCGAAGAATGGTTGCCGTCATTCCCGCTGCATGTGGCATTGTTCCGCAAGATGGGGTGGACGCCGCCGATGTATATCCATACATCGACCATTGATAAAATCGATAGTGAGACGGGCAAGCAACGCAAGCTGTCCAAACGCAAAGATCCAGAGGCCAATGTTGAATATTTTATCGCCGACGGTTGGCCGGTAGAGGCTGTGTTGGAGTATCTCGGCAATATTGCGGCGTCGGGCTATGAAGAGGCCAAGGCCAAAGGCGCGGTGAAATCCATTTGGGATTATGAAATGCGTCCTAAAAAGATCCCGATGTCGGGTGCGCTGTTTGATATGAAAAAATTGGAATGGTGGGCGAAAGAGTTTATTGCGACATTGCCGGTATCTGATCTGAGCGCGCGTGTTGCCGCGTGGGCGGCCGAATATGGTACGGACACCGAAAAAATGCAGGTGGCGGATGTGGATTATTTGACCGCGGTGCTGGGCATTGAACGCGATAATCCAAAGCGTATTCGCAAGGACTTTATCACATGGCGCCAGACATTGGAAACGGTTGCGTTTTTCTGGGATGCGTTGTATCAGGCGAATACCGAATTTGAATATAACCGTGATGCTTTGCGTGAATTTTTGGCGGTTTATAATCCGGCTGATGACAAAGACACTTGGTGGAATAAAATTGTTGCAATTGCAGAGAAGTTGGGCGTTAAAAACGGCGATGTTGCAATGAATTTGCGCGTGGCATTGTCGGGCCGCGCATTTACACCGGATTTGTATTCCATAATCACTGTTATGGGCGAGGCACGCGTTCGCAGCAGAATAGGGGAGCTGTTAAAATGACAAAAATCAAAAAAGTTGTTCGCAAAAGATTAAAAGAGGTTAAACGCGATTCGCATGCGTCGCATTTGTTGCGCGCGCTGCGTGCGGCGGGATTGTTTCGTTGGGAACGCCCAAGTACAAAGTCGGAAGAGGTTTTAAACATTTTAACCCATGGCATCGGTATAGGACTCGCGATGGCGGGGTTGGTATTGCTTGAGGTATTTGCCGTTTTGGCGGGCAACGTGTGGGCGATGGTGTCATGCGCGATATTTGGCTTGACCATGTTTACGCTGTATTTTGGTTCCACCATGTGTCACGCAATGATTGGCCAGAAATCAGAATGTTTTTTTGAGGTTTGGGACACCGTTGCAATTTATGCATTGATTGCCGGAACATATACCCCGTTTTGTTTGGTAAATCTGCGTGGGTGGATTGGTTGGACGGTATTTGGAATACTGTGGGCGATAACGATATTTGGGGCCGTTATGAAAATCGCGCGTCCAAAAGAGCAGCCAAAATGGATGGTGTTATTATACCTGATTATGGGATGGACGCTGATCTTTATATTGCCGGCGATGCTGCGCAGTATATCGGCACGTGGAATGTGGTTTATTTTGGCGGGTGGATTGTCATATTCATTGGGGGTGATATTTTACCTGTGGCGGAAGATGCGTTTTTCACACGCGGTATGGCATCTGTTTGTAATTGGCGGAACGGTATGCTTCTTTTTCGCGGTACTGTTCGGATGCATTATTGATTTTTAAAAACAGATGGTATATAATTAGCACGAAATGTTAGAAATGTTGTTTATTTTCACTACAACAACTACAACCCCTGCGGGGGTGTGAATTCTATTTGCGAAGTTGCTCGCGTGCGATATAATCAAACAAATAATTTTAATTTTTATAAAAATACAAAGGGTTTTTAGTTATGTCATATCCTATTGAAACAGTACGTCATTCGTTGGCCCATGTGATGGCCGCGGCGGTAAAAAAATTGTATCCGGATGTTAAATTTGCGGGTGGGCCCGCCATCGAAAACGGTTTTTATTACGATTTTGATACAGAACACAGATTTTCCGAAGAAGACTTTGACGCAATTGAACGCGAAATGCGTGCACTGATTAAATCAAACGGCCGATTCGAACAGCGTGATGTCACATTGGACGAAGCCAAAGATTTATTTGCAAATCAGCCATATAAGATGGAATGGTTGAATGAATACGATGCCGCGGGCGAAAAATTATCAATTTATACTTTCCGTGATTTTACGGATCTGTGCCGCGGACCGCATGTGGAATCATCCAAAGACCTGCCACGTGATGCGTTTAAAATTCGCAGTGTCGCCGGTGCATACTGGAAAGGTGACGCAAAAAACAAAATGCTGCAGCGTATTTATGTTGATGCGTTCGCAACAAAAGAAGACTTGGATGCGCATTTAAAGATGATGGAAGAGGCCGCCGCCCGTGATAACCGTAAACTGGGGCGCGACATGGATCTGTTCCATTTTGAACCGGAATATGCGCCGGGTGCGGTGTTCTGGCATGACAAGGGTTATAAGATTTATCGCAAGTTAATCGAATATATGCGTGCACGCCAGGAACGCAGCGGATACATGGAAATTTCTACACCGTCTGTTATGGATCGGTGTCTGTGGGAAAAATCCGGTCACTGGGCCAAATATGGTGAACATAATTATTCCGGTAAAACCCAGGACGGTAAAACATTCTGTGTAAAGCCGATGTCATGCCCGGGCGGTATGCTGGTGTTTGGCCAGGGGATTAAGTCGTACAAAGACCTGCCGATGTATCTGGCCGAATTTGGCAAGGTTAATCGGTACGAGGCCGCGGGGGGCCTGGCAGGCCTGATGCGTGTGCGTGAATTTACCCAGGATGATGCACATATATTCTGTACCGAAGATCAGTTTGAGGCAGAAATTGTTAAAATCTTGTCCTTTGTAAAAGATATTTATTACAAATTTGGCTTTGATCAGGTTTGGATGAAACTGGCCACGCGCAAAGAATCTGAATTCCGCATTGGATCGGATGAAATCTGGGACAAGGCAGAGGATGGGCTGCGTCATGCGCTGGAGGCGAATGGTATCGAATTCGAAGTGGCGACAGGTGATGCCGCATTTTACGGCCCGAAAATTGATATTTATTTAAAAGACTCTATTGGTCGTACGTGGCAGTGTGGTACGATCCAATTGGATATGAATTTGCCGGAACGCTTTGATTTGTCTTATGTTGGCGAAGATGGTGAAAAACATCGTCCGATTATGTTGCATCGTGCAATATTGGGTTCTATTGAACGCTTTATGGGTGTATTGCTGGAATCGACGGGTGGAAATTTACCACTGTGGTTGTCGCCAGAACCGGTTGTTGTAACGCCGATTTCTGAAAAATATGCGGATTATGCAAACGACGTTGTTGCACGTCTGCGTGCGTCCGGCGTATATGCCCGCGCGGATCTGCGTGACGAAAAGGTAAATTATAAAATCCGCGAATTATCTTTGGCCAAGACGCCGATTATTGCGGTCGTTGGTGAAAAAGAGGCGGCAGACCAAACTGTAACGCTGCGTCGTTTGGGCCAAGATAAACAGGAAACTGTGGCGTTGGATGCGTTTGTGAATGACATGGCCGCGGCCGTCAAAATGCCATTATAAATTAAGGAGAAAAAGAATGAAAAAAGCGATTCTATTATTGGTTGTTGCGATGCCGTTGCTGGCGGCGTGCGGCGCCGGTAAATGCGAGAGTGAACCCATTGTCGCAGAAAATCATAAACTGATTGTGCCACCGAATTTTGGCCAAATGCCGAAATAAAGATAAATATTCCCATGACACAGATAATCTTTGTTATGGGAATTTTTTTATGATATAATGGGTGTATAAAAATGTATGGGGGATTTCATAAATGAATAACGACGATAACTTGGATTTGTTGGATTTAGATGATGGTACGTCTGTGGACGTGTTACCGGATGCGGCGCCGTTTGCCGCGCCGCGGCCGAAAAAGCCGTGGCTGTTATTGGGAATTGGGGTTGTCGTTATAATATTGGCGACATATATAATTGTTCGCACGATTGCATCCGATTCGTCCACTTCGATGGATGTTGATTTGGATGCGCCGGCGGTTGTTGTTGATGCGCCGGGTGATGCGTTGGATGTTCCACCGCTGCCCCAGCCACAGCCCGTACCCCAGGAACAGCCGGGGCCCGTTGTTCCGGTGGTTGCGCCGTCGCCGGTGGTACAGCCTGGGCAGAATGCAAATGCGGTACCGAATGCCATGCCGGAACCCGTGGGCAGTCCTGTTCGCGTAATAGAAGATAGAAAGCCTGTGACATTTAATCCGGATGCGGCCCCGGCCGCGGCACCGGCCCCAGTGGTAAAGCCGGCGGCAAAACCGAAACCGGCCGCGAAACCAAAGCCGGCCGCAAAACCCGCCCCGAAAAAGCAGGTCGCGGCGGCAAACGGTTCGTGGTATGTTCAGTTTGGATCATACAGTACACGTGCCATGGCCGAGGCTGCGGGTAACAATCTGAAAAAATCACACGGATCATTGTTCAATGGACGCCAGTTTGTTGTTTTGGCGGCCGTCCTGAACGATGGGGGCACGGTATATCGTCTGCGCGTTCCGTTTGCAACATCCGCGGATGCCAACAGTTTCTGTCGCAATGCCAAATCAGATGGTTTGGATTGTTACGTCGCGAAATAAGGAGTATTTATTATGAGAGCTGGATTTTGGGAAATTCTGTTAATTGTTGTACTTGTTCTGATTCTGTTCGGTCATGGCAAGATTCCGGATTTGATGAAAAATCTGGCGGGCGGAATAAATGCCTTTAAAAAAGAATTAAAGGATGACGGCAAGGCGTCCAAAAAGGATGCGGCGGCAAAACAAGCCGCGACCAAGAAGGCGGCGACCAAAAAGGTTGCACCGAAAAAAGCGGTAAAAAAATCCGCACCGAAAAAGAAATAAAAAAAACGGGCATTCGCCCGTTTTTTTAGTGAAAAAATTAAAAAGAGAAAGGGTGAAAAAGTTATTCGTGCTGGGGTCAGTGCTAAATGCCCACCGCCGTTTCTGGGTCCCACAAAAACGGATGTTTTTGTGGGTGGATTGCGGGGGGTGGTGCTCAGCACCGGGGGGTGGCAAATATTGCGGGGTACGTAATAACCACCCCCAGTCACCTGTCTCTGCTATCGCTTCGCCGAGGTGCCAGCCCCCGCCCAGGCGGTGGCAATTAGTTCGTGTATGATAACGTACTGGTTCCCCTCCTGTGGAGGGGTGCCCCAACGGGGCGGTGTGGTCTTTTATAATTTGCAAAACTGAAAACAATCCGCTATAATGGTCGTGCATCGGGTGATGACCGATGCGGGGTATAAGAACCTCATGCAATAAGCTCCAACCTTGGTTGGAGGGCTGTGATATATATGAATAAACAGCACTACCATTGCAGTAGTTCTTAACCTCCAACCGCTTCTCATCAAAGCGGACTTTTTATTTGCAAAAAAGATAAAGGAGGAAAAAATGCAAAACAAAACACCAATCGATGACACGGCCGTGCGTCTGGGGCGCGCAATCAGACTTGCGCGCGAGAATTGTCAGCTATCAATTGATGCAGCGGCGGTACTGTTGCGTGTATTGCCGATGGATTTGGCCGAGTTTGAGGCCGGCACCGCCCAAATCCCGGCGGATATCATGCAACGAATAACCGTAATGGGGTACAAAATGATGCAGGCACGTCGTTTTGATCGTCGATACATCAAACTGCGCAAAATGATGGCAAAAATAAAACAAGCAAACAAATCCGAATCGGATAACGAATGATGGATTACGGATCACAAAAAAACACCGGGATTTCCCGGTGTTTTTTTTATCTGCGACTTTCGTATTCTTCTTGTTCTTCGGTGGTCATTGTGGCCAGTGGTCGCGCCAACATGCGGTTCAGGCCGATTTCTTCGCCGGAAACAACACTGTATCCAAACGTCCCGTTTTCCAGGCGATCCAACGCCGCATTTATTTTGCGCAACAGGTTGTTATCACGGCCCGCCATACGCAGGTTCATTGTGATTTCCTGTTCGTATGTTGCGTTGTCGGAATCGTCGCCGACGCCTGCACTTTCGGACTTTTCGGCCATGCGAACCGCACTTAGCACAGAATCACTGTCCTGGACCAATTCTTCTTTTTGTGCGTTTAATAATTGATAGAAATACGCCAAATGATTCGGACACATATATGGTTCCGATTTTTTTGGGACATATTTCGGTGGCAATTCTATTTTCTTAAAATCTTGTTTGGCCATGTGTTCAGGCTCCTTTTAATTCCATTATCCAATCGGTCAGTGTTTCCGGATCCATCAGGCCGGTGCGCGCCTCGACCAATTCGCCGTTCTTGAATGCCAATACGGACGGAATACTGCGGATGCCGTATTTGGCCGGTGTGCGGCGGTTTGTTTCATCAATTTCAAATTTCACAAAATTTACATCCGGGATTTGATTTGATACCTGTTCAAAAATCGGGCCGAACATGCGACATGGGCCGCACCAAGACGCCCAGAAATCCACCAGTGTTATCCCATTTGATATTAAATCAGCGAAATTCGCATCATTTGCGTGTTGAATGGCCATCTTTTTCTCCTTCTTTGTTGATATTTGCATTAAGTGTATTATAATCGTTATAAAAAGCAAGAGAAATCATAAAATGAATAAAATCATATACTTAGACGCGGCGGCCTCAAGCTTGAAATCGGATGCGGTGATTGATGCGGAAACGGATTTTTTGCGGTATCATTATGCCAATGCCGGGCGTGGTATTTGTGCGCGTGCGGCCGCGGTGGATGACATGGTTTGCGCATCGCGTCGCGCGGTTGCGGATTTTATAAATGCCGCGTCAGAACAAATCGTTTTTACGTCCGGTGCGACAGATGGGCTGAACCGCGCGCAGCGGATTATTTGTGGGACGTTGCGTCGTGATTTACGTGTGGCGGTGTCTGATTTGGATCATCACAGTGCGCGTTTGCCGTGGGTCGCGGCCGCGCGGCGTGGCGAATGCAGTATTGAAATTTTGCCGTTGGATGAAAATTTTAATATCGACGTGGATAAAATTCCATATGCAGATGTGATTGTTATCACGGCGATGTCCAATGTGTTTGGTGTGGCGCAAGATGTTGCCGCGATTGTGCGCATTGCGCGCGAAAAAAATCCGGATGTTGTTGTGGTGGTTGATGCGGCGCAATACGTGGCGCATGGCGCAATAGATGCGGCGGCGTGGAACGCGGACTTTATTTGTTTTTCTGGACACAAAATCGGGGCGGATACCGGCATTGGTATAATGTATGTACAGGATCCGACACGTTGGACGCCGGATAAATTCGGTGGTGGAATGATAAATAAAATAGATGGTGATACCTGGGTATATAATGCGGCGCCTGAGTGTTTTGAGGCGGGGACATTACCACTGACCCAGATTGCGGGCTTAAAACCGGCGATTGGCGCATGGCGGGCGGATGCGGGCGCGGACGTTATGCGGTGGTTGTATGATGGATTGCGGTTGAATCCCAAGATCCAGATTTGTACCGCGCCGGATGCGGCGGTGCTGACTTTTCTAACGCCGGGGATGCATGTTCTGGATTTCGGGGCGCGTGTTGGTGCGCGCGGTGTGTGCATGCGCGTTGGAAATATGTGTGCGTCATGGGCGATGAATTTAATCGGTGCCGGTGCGGGTGGCGCCGCGCGATTGTCGGCCGGTGCGTGGAATACGGTGGCGGATGCCGATAAAACAATCGAAATAATAAACCAGGTGTTGGATAAATAAAATGGCAGAAAAACAAGATATAATAAATGCACTAAAAACGGTGTATGATCCGGAAATACCGGTAAATATATGGGATATGGGGTTGGTGTATGATATCGCGATTTCGGAAAAGGAAATTGTTATAACAATGACATTTACCAGTCCGACATGTCCCATGATGGAAGAATTATTGGCCCAGGTTCGTGATGCAGCGGCGGGTGTGTCTGGTGGCACGCCGGTGCGTGTTGAACTGGTGTGGGATCCGCCATGGAATCTGTCACGTATGTCAGATGCGGCGCGTCTAGAACTGGATTTAACAGAGCAGGGATGGTGATACTAATGACATATAAAGAAATGAAAAGTGCACTAAGTATTGTTGATGATCCGGCCGTGCGTTTAGAGATGGTTATGGATTTTGGTGCGAATATGGCGCCGGTGCCAGATGATGCGGTTTGTAATGTGATTGCGGGATGTGCGTCCCATGTTGAAATATGTGTGCGCGACGGACACTTTTATGGGGTGGCGGATTCGGCACTGGTGCGCGGGATTGTCGCGATTATTCTGGCCATGGTTGATGGAAAAGATATTGATGAAATAAAAAAAATGGATTTACAGGCCGAATTTAATTCGCTGGATCTAAGGCTGGGGACGGGCAGGCTGGGCGGTGTAAATTCTATGATTAGTTTTTTTAAAAATTTATGATAAAATGCATGGGAATATTTATACCAGGATACATGCAAAATGACAGAAGACGAAAAAATGTTTCATATCGGTTTGTGGGCATTTGGGGCGGTATTGGCACTGACCATTGTGTTACAGGTGTGCTATCGTACCCAGAACAAGGCACGTGACCGTGTTCGTCGTGAAATTGTCATGACCCAGCAGAAAAGTGCGGAATTAGAGGCGAACTTTGCATCATATGTCCGACCGGAAATCTTGCGTAATATTGTTGTTGGCATTTATCCGAATTCCGAAGTTATAAGTTTTCATAAAAATATTGGTATAGACGCATTGCCACGCAGGGAAAATGATGTTTGAGGTTGGACGTGATGTTTGCAGACAACGATTCGCACGTGGCGGGGACGGTGGCCGCGGGCGGATGCGCTTTATCCACTGTGTGTTTGTAATTGCGTTCGGTCTGTTTATCGCGCGTACATTGCAATTGGGAATCCAGGGTACGGATCGTTCGCGTCGTGCGGCCGCCGATGGTGCATGGATGGTCAGTCGTGCCGACATCGTCGACCGTAATGGTGATATATTGGCCAAAAATATAATGTCGGGGCATATAACACTGCGCCCGGGCCAGGTTCGTGATGTCGATGCGGTGGCAAATCTGATACATGAATTGTTCCCGTATGAATATACTTTGGCGGATGCGATAAAGCTGGTAAATTCCGGTCGCCGATTCGTTTATGTTAAAAAATATGCCTCTGATTCTGTGCGTGATGCGGTTAAGAAGGCAAAACTGACCGGGCTAGAGATAGAAGATATTCAAACACGCCGTTATCCAAAACGCAGATTGTTTTCACACATTGTGGGCTATGTCAATGTTGATGGTCGTGGTATGGATGGTGCAGAAAAGATATTTGATGATTATTTGCGCGAAAATTCTGATCCTTTGCGATTGTCGCTGGACGCACGTGTGCAAAGTGTTTTTTACGAACAGTTAAGTGCCGCAATCACCAAGTATCAGGCCAAGGGCGCGATGGGTATGTTGATGAATTCACGTACGGGTGAAATGGTGGCGATGGTATCATTGCCGGATTTTGATCCGGAAAATCGTGGTGCGGATCCGGTATCAAATCGAACATTTATGCCCATGCGCGGCGTGTTTGAAATGGGGTCTATATTTAAAATATTTAATACCGCAATGGCGTTTGAAAACGGTATTTCCAAGGAATATTATGTCGCCGCCCCGTACAAGGTTTTGGATAAATTCGGCCGCACCGCCGCACGTATCAGTGATGTAAGAAGTTTTAAGCCGCCACGCCCCAGTATCAGTGTCGAAGAAATTATGTTGCATTCATGTAATGCCGGCAGTGCGCAAATTGCGCTGGATCTGCCTGATGGCGCGCAAAAGGAATTCTTTGAAAGAATTCACATGAATGAACCGTTAAATCTGGAATTCGGGAAAACAGAACGGACACTGATGCCGATAAAGTGGGGGCCGGTGGAAAAGGCAACGGTTTCGTTCGGGCATGGTATATCGGTTACGCCGATGCATTTGTTGTTGGCGGTTAATGCGATGACAAACGGTGGTATATATATTTATCCGACGCTGCAAAAGCGCACTGTTGGTGCGGTATCTGGAACACGCGTGTTGGCGCCGGAAATATCGGCGCGTCTGCGCGGGATTATGGTACGCATAGCAGAAGAAACCAGTGGTAAAAAGGCCCGCGTTGCCGGTATTCAAATCGGTGGTAAAACGGCGACCGCAGAAAAACGCATAAATGGTAAAATTGACCGTACCAAGAATTTGACCGCATTTGCGGGGATTTTCCCGGCGGCGGCGCCCCAGTATACCATATTGGTTGTACTGGATGAACCAAAGGGGACGGCGGAAACATATGGCTTGCGTACGGCGGCATGGAATGCGGTGCCGACAACGGGAAAAATTCTGGACAGCATCCTGCCGTTGCTATTTGAATAAATTTCGATTATAATACATCTGATAATAAAAAAGAGTATACGTTGAGAAAGATAGTGGAAAAATCCGTGCTGGGGCGGGCATGGGTGTCGGCATATTCAGATGAAAATGAAATTTTTTCCCGTCCCGAAGACTTGGTCGGCAAGATCTTGCATTGTCGGGGAATTGATGGTGACGCGGCGCGCGATAAATTTTTAAACCCATCGATTAAGGAATATATGCCCGATCCGTTCGTGTTGCGTGATATGGATATGGCCGCGCGTACAATTACGGATGCGATAATTGCCGGCGATAAAATTGCGGTATATGGCGACTATGACGTTGATGGCGTGACATCAACGGCGGTGTTTGTAAAATATCTGCGGGCGATCGGGGCGGATGTTATATGGCACCTGCCGACGCGCGATGGCGAAGGTTATGGCCTGAATACAGGTGCGGTTGGTGAATTGGCCGATGCGGGGGCGCGACTGCTGATTACGGTTGATTGTGGTATCAGTGGCGGGGCCGAGGTTGAATATGCCAAATCACGTGGTATGCACGTTGTCGTGACCGATCATCATTCCCCGGATAATTGTCTGCCGGCGGCGCATGCGGTTGTTAACCCAAAGCGCGCCGACGACACATCGGGGATGTCTTATTTGGCGGGTGTTGGTGTTGCGTTTTTAACGCTGGTTGCTGTAAATCGGGAATTAAAGTCGCGTGCAGATGATGCGTTGCGGGCACGTCTTGCGGAAATAAATTTATTAAATTATTTGGACTTTGTGGCACTGGGGACGATATGCGATACGATGCCATTGGTCGGACTGAACCGCGCATTTGTTGCAACCGGGTTAAAGGTTTTGGGCCTGCGCCAAAATTTGGGTTTGCGGGTGTTGATGGATGTTTCCGGAATAAAAAAGCCATCTGTATATGCGGCCGGGTTTGCGTTGGGGCCGCGTCTGAATGCCGCAGGACGATTGGATTCAGCGGCGCCGGCGTTGGAATTGCTGTTAACAGATAATGCATTGATTGCACATGATTTGGCGGGGCGTTTGCATCGCATGAACCAGGACAGAATTGATATTCAAAATGCGATAATGTTGCGTGCGAATGAAATGGCGGCGGATGCGGCGCGGAATAATTTCAGCCTGTTTGTATGCGGTGAAAATTGGCATGGTGGCGTAATGGGGATTATTGCCGGACGTCTGAAAGATAAATATAATCTGCCGGCGTGTGTTGCGACGAAAACCGACGGTGTGATAAACGGTTCAGGTCGATCTGTTGCAGGTGTGGATTTGGGTAAAATTATTCATGACGCATTGGCGGCTGGTATCGCGAAAGAGGGCGGTGGTCATGCGGCGGCGGCGGGATTTACACTGGATGCGGACAAGGAAGATGAATTCCGCACGTTCTTGGAACAACAGGCGCGGACCCAATTAAACGGCCAGCCCCCCGCACGCGAAGTTGTGGTCGACGCCGAATTAGATGCGGGCGGTGCAAATATGCGCCTGGTTACAATGTTGGGGGCGTTGGAACCATTTGGCCAGGGAAATCCGGAACCGACATTGGTACTGCGCGGTGGGCGTTTGAAAAGTGCATGTGTTATGGGCGGTGGTGCGCATTTGCGTGGCACAATCGCAACCAGTGCGGGTACGACGCTGGCCTTTGTCGGATTTAATTTGGCGGGCACGCCGGTTGGTGATTTTTTGCTGGACGATGCGAACACAAATACTACAATAACATTGCTGGGGCGGTTAAAAGAAAATGAATATAACGGACGCGTCACGGCACAGTTCTTTTTAGAAGATATTGCGGTTTAATAAATATGAATGAAAAATTACAATTATTGACAGAGAAATTAAAGGCAGCACGCAGTGTTGCCATAATTGGACATAAAAATCCGGATGGTGATGCGCTGGGGGCGGCATTGGCACTGTACAGATTAATAGAATTGAATTACGGCATTGCACCGGTATGCATGTATGATGGCAGTATTCCAGAACCACTGGCCGATATACCGTTGCGTTCGCGTATGCGTTATTTTGGGCATCTGAATATAACAGAACCGTTTGATGTTGTAATATTGGTCGATTACGGTACCGCCCGGCATTTGGAATTTGCAGATTCTGTTATTAAAAATGCCAGATTCTTGGTTGAAATTGATCATCACAAAAACGATGCGCCGATTGCCAGCCTGTGTATCAATGACGACACGGCAGAGGCAACGACAATGATAATCCATGAATTGATGCGTGGTTTGAATTGGGAATATGATGCGGATGTTTTAAATTTATTGGCCATTGGGATGGTGACTGATACCGGTACTTTTAAATTTGTACGTACGGGGCGGGTTATGCGCATTATGGGTGATTTGGTTGACGGTGGTGTGCGTCTGCGCGATATATACGACATGTTAAATAACCAGCCCAAGAAAACAATTCTGGTGGAATCGCGTGCGGCGGCCGGGGCGGAGTTTTTTCACCGTGGTCGCCTGGTGGTGGCGATGATACCAAATCGGGATTATCGCAATATGGATGGTCGCGGGGAAAACGTGTTGGATTTGCTGGCGCGTATTCGCGGGGTTGATTATGTTGTATTGTTAAAAGAACAGAAAGAAAATCAAATTGGTGTGTCATTGCGTGGGCGTGGGAAACCCGTAAATCAGGTGGCCGAGGCTCTGGGGGGCGGTGGTCATATATATGCCGCCGGTGCGGTTGTGCGTGACACAATGGAAAATGTTCGTGACCGTGTTGTTACGTTATTTCGGGGGATATAAAAATGTCAAAGAAAATAATTGTTTTGATGATATGTGCGATGTGCGGGGTGGCGAATGCCGCGCCAGATGTGGCGGTAATTTCACGCGCGGAAAAATATCTGAATTCGGTAACGGGGCTGGCCGGCACATTTAGTCAGACCGCCGCCGGTCGTCGTGACACGGGTGATTTTGCCATGCTGCGCCCGGGACGGGTGCGATTGGATTACAAAACTATGCCGGTGCAAATGATTTCTGATGGCCGGGATTTATATTTCTTTGATAAATCATTGGATCAGATAACGACGGTGCCCCTGACCAGTACGCCGGCTGGGATCTTGGTTCGTCAGAAAATCGATTTGCAAAATGCTGATATTGTTGTAACCGATACGGCGACGACTAAAGATACTTTTTCACTAAAAATGCATATGCGTGGCCAAGAAGGCCTGGGTAACATGACGGTTGTATTTGCAGATAATCCAGTTGCGTTAAAATCTTGGACGGTTGTTGACGCGACTGGTGCCAAGACGGACGTTGTTTTTAACGGCCTGAAAACCAAAACAGATTTCCCCAAGGATTATTTCCAGATTCAGCGTCACAAAACGGTCAGCAATTCCGGTGGCGATGCGTTCTATGATTAATGGGGTGGGGCGCGCGTATGTTTGGAATAAGCTGGGCTGAATTTTTTGTAATATTACTGGTCGCGGTTATTGTGATACCGGTGCGCTATTGGCCGGATGTTGCGCGATTCTTGGCGCGTGCGGTAAAAATGGTGCGTGGGGTAATATGGAAAATTACAGATGCGTCTGAACAACTGCGTGACCAGATTGATATGGAACAGCCCATTAACGATTTGATAAACACTGCGCGCCAGGATGTGATGGAAACAATTCGGTCATCGCACAAACAGGCGCAACCATCTAAAAGAAAACCTAAGGCACGCGTAAAAAAATGAAAATGACGATTATGCAACATTTTGCCGAACTGCGTCGCCGGATTTTATGGGTTGCGTTGTTTTTTGCAATTGGATTTTTCGCCGGATGGTTGGTGGCACCGCTGGTTCAGGCATTTTTGACCGCGCCCCTGATGTCGGTATGGCCGGATGGTGCGATGCTGTATACGGGGTTGGCCGATGGATTGTTGATTCAGTTTTCATTGGCAACGGGCGTGGCGTTGTTGGTCGTGGCGCCGGTGGCCCTTTGGCATGCGTGGGCATTTGTTGTGCCAGGATTAAAGAAAGATGAAAAAAAATTTATATGGCCGATACTAATCATGTCGCCAATATTATTTTTGACGGGCGCAGCGTTTGCATTCTATGTTTTGTTTCCGGTCGCGTTTAAGTTCTTTATCGATTTGAATCAATCTGCCCCGGTGCCAAGTGTACTGATGCCAGCGGCGCGTGATTATTTAACGTTTGCAATCGGGTTATTAAAGGTATTTGGAATCGCGTTCCAGTTACCATTGGTACTGGTACTGTTGAACCGTGTGGGTGTTTTGCCACGTCATGTTGCGCGCCGTATGCGTCGTTATGCGATTGTGATAATTGTAGTTGTTGCGGCGATACTGACCCCGCCAGACATTGTGTCGCAAATATTGTTGGCCGTGCCAATGTGGGCATTGTTTGAGATAAGCCTGCTATTTATGAAACGCAACTAAATGCGTTTTGTTTGGCGCCCGTTTTATGATATAATTTATGGCGTGAAAAGAATCTGGGATTTTTTACCGGTTGGTTGCATTGCATTTGCGCTGATGTGCGCGGCATGTGATTTGCAGCCTAAAATTGTGTCGATTCCCGATTCTGTTGGTGATTTTATTTCTGATCGGTATCCGGCACTGCTGGCCGACCCGGAAACACAGCCGGAAATTTATAATTCCGCCGCATCCGATTATGGCATGTATGCGTCACCGGAACTGTATGGATCTGTGGAAACAGATGACTATATTTTATATTCCGATATAAATGATTATATGTTCCCGGCCCAGCCGGCGTCGGCGGCCGCAAGTGCATATGATGATAAGGCTGATGCGGATGCGGTTATTGTTGCGGAATATCAGGCGCCGGCGATTGCAAAATCGGATGAAACAGTGCCTGTCACCACGGCGGCAAATGAAATGTCGGATGATGTCTTGGTTGTTCCGATGTATGGCGGGGCGGCGGATGTGCATACGGTCACGGTTGCGCGCGGTGAGACATTATATACAATTGCGCGGCGATATGGCACAACGGTCCAAGAAATTTCCAGTATGAATCCTGATTTGAAAGAGCCGTATGCCCTGCGTGTGGGACAAAAACTGCGTGTGCCGGGCAATGGTGATATTGTTGTCGCGGCGGATAAAATATCTGTGCCAGAAAAGAAAACAGAAACCGCGCCGCCGGCACCAAAGGCGGATGCGCCCGCCGTGGCGGTTGCGGCGACACCGTCCAAGACACCGACGCCCGCCCGCGTTGAACTGCAACAGGTAACGGTTGGTCCTGGTGATACCTTGTATTCCATATCGCGTGCGTACAGTGTGCCGGTAAACGACCTGGCGGTGATGAATGATTTGGCCGCACCGTTTAAATTAACTGTCGGCCAGAAATTAAAGGTGCCAAACCTGGCGGGGGCGGCACGCACGGCCGCGGCCACGACCGCAAAGACTACCACGCCTGTGCCGGCGGCGCAGCCCAAGGTGGCAACACCCAGCAAACCGACCACAACAGAAAAAACGCCGGCTAAAAAAGAAACAAAAAAACAGGAAACAAAAAAGCCGAAAGCGACGCAAACACAAAAGAAAGAAAAGATATCGTCTGATCCAAAAAAGAAATTGCCGGCGATTGCGGCACGGTCTTCGTCTAAATTCTCGTGGCCGGTGCGGGGCAAGATTTTATCCAGTTTCGGTTCAAAGCCAAATGGCCTGGTTAACGACGGTATCAATATTGCCGCATCACGTGGCACGAATGTAAGGGCGGCAGAAAATGGTGTTGTGGCCTATGCGGGTAATGAGGTTAAGGGTATGGGAAATCTGATAATCCTGCAGCATTCGGACGGTTGGATGACGGTGTATGCGCACCTGGATTCAATGGCGGTGCGTCGTGGCGCAAAAGTTTCTGTCGGCCAGAAAATCGGCACGGTCGGCGCATCGGGCAAGGTTGATCAGCCGCAATTGCACTTTGAAATCCGCAAGGGAACAAAAGCATACAACCCCGCGCAGTATTTAAAGAAATAATTATTGTGCGATGCTGTATTTAAATTGGCCGTCCGCGTGGTTATAGAAATATTGGCATGATACGCGATCAAACATGGCGGGCGTGCCACTGGGGTCCAGTACCGGAATATAGTCGCGCAATAATTTCCCATCATCCCAAATTTTTACATAGTAAATTTTACCCGTGAAATGGTCTGGGACAGCTGTGCCTGAACCTTTTGAATTAAGGCAGAACATATATATACTGTTCTTGAATTCTGCTGGAAATTCAATAAGGTCATATTGGTGTGTATAATTGTTATTTATCGTATATTTGCCAGATGTAAATAGTATTGTGTTTATGTCTTGGAATATCAGATTTGCATTTTTTTGCGAGCTGTTGGGGCCGTATCCAATATAGCCGGTTGGGTATTTGTTGTATGTACTTACTTGATAATACCATTCCGTATTATTTATGTGTGTACGGGTTCCGATTGGGACTTGGCCGGTGCTGGTTGCGGCCGGGGCGGCGACATAGGTTTTTATTTCAAATGATGTTGTGCCGGTTGGAATTATTCCGGTATCAATGCATTGGTATCCATCGGATTCCAGGTATTCCAATCGTGTATATTCTGGTTCGATTTCATTGCACATTGTTAATGTGCGGCCACTGGAATCTTTAACCTTTACATGTCCGCAATCGTGCCCCAGTGATATATAGTATGTTTTTCCGGCCTGGTCACGCAGTGCAATTGATGGGGACGTTTGTTTGTATTCGAATGCCCTGATTTTATAATAGCATCCTATATGTAATACTTTTGCCGTCGCAGGCAATGTGAATACCGTCATCAACAAAAAAACTTTGAACATTTTATGCGCCTTTTTAATAAAAAACCATCAAATCGCGATTTGATGGTTGGAGGCTCGAAACTATTATACGTTGAAAATAGCGGGCTTATTCAATATATTCGCCCCCTCCAACCGGTTTTAAGTGTTGGAGGTATTTTTTGTCCCCACGGACACAACGTATATCAAGGGTTTCGAGGCCCTGAACCACGCATGCGATTCAATGGAATTATACTATTGTATTCAAAATAATGCAAGGATGGTGTGTGGGGCAGGGGGCGCAAAAGAGAGATGATTATTAGTCAGCGCCCAGGGATTGTAATTCCCGTCGTAATAAATAAACAAAAATAAAAAACACCGCGATGCGGTGATTTTTATTACAAATATTTATTTGCTTATGCAGGGACTCGCTCGGCCGGGTGGCCTGCGCGTCATTCGTATGATGTTTGCTGTACTTCGTTTGCAAACATCAACTCATAGTCGAACCCACGTTGCTGTCGCAACTTGGGCGGGTTCGAGTCTTGCGTCGCCGGACCAAAAATAAAACCGCCAAATGGCGGTTTGATTTTTGGTGGGCGCGCAGGGACTCGAACCCTGGACCCACTGATTAAGAGTCAGTTGCTCTACCAACTGAGCTACGCACCCGATGGGTCAATTCTTTACGAACTTGCGCAAATTATATATCTTTTTATTCCGTTTGCAAGTATTTATTGCGTGTGCCCCAAAATCTTAGGTCAGATGATTGCCACCGGTGACGCCATAAACCTCGGCTGTGGTGTATGATGCGTATTCAGATGCCAGCAATACATACGTTGCGGCCAGTTCTGCCGGTTGGCCTGCACGTCCCAGTGGCGTATCCATTCCAAATTCCGGAATTGTGTCCGTGGCGCGGCCGCCCGATACCTGGAGTGCGGTCCAAATCGGCCCCGGTGCCACGGAATTTACACGGATGCCGCGCCGGGCCACCTGTTTGGCCAGGGCGCGCGTAAATGCGACAATTGCGGCCTTGGTCGTGGCATAGTCGATTAATTCTGCGCCCGGACGATATGCCTGGATTGACGATGTTGTTATGATTGATGCACCAGGTTTCAGCAGTGGTAATGCCGCGCGCGCCATCCAGAACATGGAAAATACATTGATTGAAAATGTGCGAATCAATTGTTCGGTGGTTAATTTCTGTAAATCTTTGCTGTATTGTTGATATCCGGCGTTCATTACAATTATGTCTAATCCGCCCAGTTCTTTGTGCGCATGCGAAATTAGTTTTGTGCAAAAATTTTCATCTGCGATATCGCCGGGGATCAAGATTGCGCGGCGCCCGGCCTGTTCTATGTATTTGGCGGTGTCGCGTGCGTCCACTTCTTCGGATGGCAGGTATGATATCGCAACATCGGCACCTTCGCGGGCGTATGCGATTGCAACCGCGCGGCCGATGCCCGAATCGCCGCCTGTGATTAATGCGCGGCGCCCGGCCAGGCGTGATGCACCGATATAGGTGTCTTCGCCACAGTCGGGCTCTGGACGCATCTTTTTATCAAGACCGGGATAGGGCTGACGCTGGCGCGGGTATTTTTCGTGATAGTACTTTGTATTTGGCTTTTGCATTTTCGATTCGTTTTTTTTCATATCGTGTTCCTTGGTTGTATATAGATACTGATAATTCTATATGTGCATCAAAATGTGCGCCATAGGCATGAATGCTGGGGTGTGGCATGTTTTTCGGGGAATCCATACCTATGCAAAGTTTGTGACGGCTTTGCTAGAATTAAATTGTTGACATGAATGCAAAAAAACATAACGACAAACTAAAAAAGGAGAAAAAATGAAAAAAGTAGTTATATCGACATTGGCGGTGCTGATGGCATGCCCGGCCTTTGCGCGTTCAAATCAAAACAGCAGCTGGCAGTTGTTCGGTCTGGATCCGTATATCGGCCTGCGTGGTGGTATGGGGTATACCAATCTGAATGTAAAGCACGATGGTCATAAAAAGTCTATTGGCGATGTTGAATACCAGGGCCGTGCGGCATTGGGTTTAGAAGTATGCGACACAGTACGCAGTGAAATCGAATGGTCTATTTTCAGCAAGGTCAAAGATACAAAACACTTTGGCGACCAAAAGGTAAAGGTTGAAAATAAACTGCAGACACTGTTGTGGAATTCTTATATGGAATTCGGTGACTATGACATCGTTCGCCCGTTCATTGGTGCCGGTGTTGGTGCCGCGTTTGCCAAGGTTGACAAGCATATAGAAGGCGTCGGCAAATCCAGCGAAGACAAAACACGTATCTCGGCCATGGGAACGCTGGGTGTATCCTTTGACTGGGATCGTTTGGCCGTAGATTTGGCTGCACGTTATACATATGTTGACATTGCATCCGGTCTGCATAACTTTGGCGGTGATTTGGGTGTCCGCTTTATGTTCTAATGTGCGTGCCGCAGATTCGCGGTATGCCGAAACTTGTTTCAGAAAACAAACCGCGCGTTGGCCGCGGTTTGTTTTTTTCCTTGCCTGAATTATTTCCATTTTTTATAATATCGCCGGTTTTAACAGAATAATAACACAACGCGCGGTGCATGCACATAAGTCCAGTTGCAGCACCGTGCGTTTTTTCAAAGGAGAAAAAATATGAATAAATTTCCGCAAAATATGAAAGAAGAAATAATTTTATCGGTGCCCAACGCGGCTGTCATGGTAATCGGGATGGTGACGCTGAATCTGTGGATTTATGGTGCGCTTAGTCTGTCGCACTTTGCAATCGTTGCGTCGATGATGTTTGTGGTGGCGTTTTTATATGACTTTTTTATTGTTGGACCATTGGTTACGCGTTTGGTCAGAAAATATAATATTATGCGTGCAATGCCATTTATACGTGTGGCGATAATGGCGGGAACACTGACATTTGTGGCGCCGATCTTAGAAGGGGGAATTATAATTTCGGGATCGCGATATCTGATGACGGTGCCGCGCAATTATATTGCGGCATTGGCGTTACAGATTTTGATTGCGTTTCCGTTTGGACTATTTGTTTTGGGTTTAGCGCGTCGATATGTGTTGAAATAAAAAACAATCCCGCGGGTTCCGCGGGATATTTCTTTATACAGATAATTGGGCCAGGGCAATTTTGCCCAGGAATGCCGCCTCTATATCGCCCAATAATGATTTTGTACCTTCGTCTAAATCATCATTTTGCAACAAATCTTCGGTGCGTGATATTATTTTTTCGCACATCTTGACTAAATCGCGTTCAATCATTTTTGGAACTAATATATCTGATTTGAAAACTTTCTTTTCATTGCGTGCCATAAAATAACTCTCGGCGACACTGTCTGCCCATGTGTCTACATCTTCGGTCAGGCGGTCAAACAGCATATGCTGGGAATAGCTGTTTGTGGACCAGTGATTTATCTTGCATGCATATTTGAATGCGATTAGATTTTGTATTAATTCGTACATTTTTTATTCCTCCGTATATATGATTTTATCAGTGTGCACATACAATAGTTATAGGACAATATTTCCAGTGCTATGTGCATAAAATCCGGGATTTTTTGGGAATTCAAACCTGGCGAAAATGCAAAAAAAATATAGTACAATGTTTTTCGTAACCAAAAGGAAAAAAGGAGACCAATATGCAAAAACTTATCAAAAAAATGTTCACGTTCGCATCCGTGCTGGCCGCGGCTGTGATACTTACTGGGTGCAGTAACATGTGCGCACAGAAAAAGAAACATCATCACAAACCGGCCAAGGCACAAGAGACAGTTGTTGTCTATCAAAGCTATGAAACAACAGGCGATATTGATCGCGTATCTGCCAAAATGTATACCCGCAGCAGCCATGGTGGTGAATCAAAAATGGGATACATTAAATTCGTTGAAACAGACAATGGTTTGAAAATGTCTGTTGATTTAAAAGATTTGCGTCCGGGCGTAACATATACGGCGAAAATCTATCAGTGCGGCAGCTGTAATAACGACAGCATGTGCTGTGACAAATCACCGATGCCGTTGGAATTGCCAAAGCTGATGGTGAAAAATGCGGGCCGTCTGGAAGAAACATTTATCATCCGCGGATTGACCGCAAACCAATTGAACAATGCCAAAATATATCTGGAACGTGATGGCGGATACAAGGCGGCATGGGGTACGTTTGATCGTGGCATGATGTAATCTGTTCGGTTGTGATTTCATAGGGGTGTCCCGGGATTAATTCCCGGGCACTTTTTAAATAATTTTTCTTTAAGAAAAAAATCCTATGTGTTATGTTTTGTCTGATTGGATATGGGCAGATGGGCAACTTTTTTCATTGCTGCTATTTGTGGGATATTTTTATCCGTGGGTTCGTTTGCTGCAACGATTGTTGGTGGTGATGTATATGGGCCGCAATTGCGTTTGTATTCGGATACTATATTTACAGATAATGCGTATGTTAATTCGGGGCGAATTGATTTTATGTCCAGTGCGAATGTCGTAAATTATGGCATAATAAATTCTGATATCTATGTTTGTGCGGGATGCGATTTTTATATCAGAAATGCAGGCAATATTACCGGGCAAATATATTTGGGGGATAATGCCAATATAGTCCAGGTTATACACAATCCCAATGATTTGCGCCCATTAATGGTAAATGGTTCTTATGCGGTTTTGGCAGATGGTGTGACAAACTTGTCATTGGATGCATTATATAAATCTTGCGCGGGTACAGATCGTATTGTGTTGCATAATACAACGATAAATTTGGATTCCCGTTCAGATAATCATCCGGTTATAGAAATCCAAGGTAATTTAACCATAATTTTGCCCGATGGATTTCAGACGGGATCAAGACCGGTGTTAAGTAATATTGTTGGCAATGGCGGATTGGTTGTTGGTGGAAATGTTCCGTCGCCATTATATGCATATACCACGTTTGTGCGGAATTCTGATTTATATATTAATTTGGTACGGGACACCGATTATGTAAAAATAATTGGTGGGGATTTGGGGCGGGCCTTGAATTTATTGCGGGTTATATTGCCAGACGATTCGCTGTTGGAAAAATTGGATTCTGCAAAAACGATGGATGATCTGTATAAAATATTATCGCACAGCATTGCGGTGCATCCGTATTTGTTGTCGGAACCGATTCGCTTGTTAGATGCGATTGCAAAGAATTTTGCATCCCCAGACATAACGGCGCCTGGTATCATGACGACGGTGCGTCCATTTTATCTGGCCGGTGGTGATATTGAGATGCTCGGTGGATTTGGTGAATTACATTTAAATGCCGGGGATTATTTGCATTTTGGGTTGTCGTTATATGCGGCAAATGTGGAATCTTATGATTCTGTAAATGCATTTTCGTCATTTATGTATGGTGGTAATATTAATTTGACATATCGTGGTGATTATTTGTTTGCCAGGATGATGTTTGGTATGACGTATGCTGATTTCCAGGTGCCTTATATATTCGTGGGGGACAGTTTGGCATTTGATATGATTGATGGTGTATCACGGTATGGCGTTTCGGATATTGGTGTAAATATAAATATTGTGGATGGCGTTTATTTTATTCCCTATGTTGGTGTGGAATATGAATACATTCGTGTATTCAGTGATGGACGCGGCGATATTGGAATGCGGTCCGGTGTGGACATTGTTTATTCCGCCGCGGGTGTTGATTTGAATTATGATTATAAATTTGGCATTACGCATAATGCGTTTGGCGAATATATGATGCAGGTTGGATTTTCTGGATGGTCGGTCGAAGATGCAGCCGGAATTGGCGCTCGTATCGGAATGATCAATCACGATACGCACACGTCGTATTTGTTTATGATATCTGGGGCGACCGAGTTTTAATCCACAATTTCCCCGCGCAGGGAGGCCTTGTTTGCCGCGGTTATTTTTATATTCGCAATTGTTGGCGCGTTATCACAGGTTGCGACAATGCATTGCTGCATATACGGGGTGCGGTATACCATGTGTCGTCCGGTTTTGTCTGGTCCTTCGCACAGGCATGATAATGTGCGGCCAACACAGGATTCGTTGAATTCACGCTGGATTTCATTCAGGCGTGCATCCAATGCGGCCAGGCGTTCGGCCTTTATATTTTCTGGGATCTGATCCTTCATGACGGCCGCGGCTGTATGCGGGCGTGGTGAATATTTAAATGAATATGAATTGATGTATTTAATTTTATCTGTGATATCCATTGTCTGGGCAAAATCGTTATCTGTTTCGCCTGGGAATCCAACGATAAAGTCACTGGATATCTGGATGTCAGGGCGTGCGGCCTTTAATTTATCAATAATATTTATATATAAATCCAGGCTGTATGGGCGGTTCATGCGACGCAATACATCGGGACTGCCGCTTTGTATAGGCATGTTTAAGAACGGCAGCAATTTTGGCTCTGTTCTGAACATATCAATCAGGTCATCCGTCATTTCTGTTGGATAACTGGATGTAAAGCGTATGCGTTTTACGGTGTCCAATTTCGCGGCGCCTGCAATTAATTCAGACAGGCGATGTGTAACGCCGTTTTTATCTGTGTATTTATATCCGTTGACATTCTGGCCCAGGAAGCATATCTCTACCGCGCCAGTTGTGGCCGCATGTTCTACGTCACGCATAACATCCAAAGGGTTACGTGAAACCTCACGCCCACGGGTGTATGGCACGATACAGTATGTGCAGCAATGATCGCAGCCTTCCTGGATTGGAATGTATGCAACGGCGGGACTGCGTTCCATTTGCGGCATTTCATCGAACTTTTCGAGTCCCCCCAAATCAATATTTAATAACTTTGTTTCTGGGCTTTCTAAAATATCGGGCAGTTTGTGATAGCTTTGTGGGCCCAAGACAAAGTTCAATTCTGGAATGCGGCGAAATGCGTCGGCGCCACTTTCGCGTGCGACGCATCCAACAATACCAAACAGGGCGTCCGCCTTTTTCGCGCGACGAATGCGTCCCAGGGCCGAGAATACTTTATCCGTTGCCTTGGCACGGACGGCGCAGGTATTTAATATGATAATGTCTGCATCTGCGACGTCATGTGTTTCGGTCAAACCGCGTGATTTTAACATCGCGGCAATACGCTGGCCATCATATACATTCATCTGACAACCAAAGGTTTGGATAAAGAATTTTTTCATTTTATTAACCTAATTTTTTACGCAGTAATTCGTTAACAACGGCCGGGTTTGCCTTGCCGCCGGTTGCCTTCATAACGCCGCCAACAAAGAAGCCAAGCAAGCCGACTTTCCCACCACGATATTGTTCAACCTGCGCCGGGTTGTTCGCGATCACATCATCAACCGCAGCCTCGATTGCAGATGTGTCGGTAATCTGTTCCATACCGAATCGTTTTGCGATTTCACGCGGGCTGCCATCTTCGTCATCCAGCATTTTTATAAAGATCTCTTTGGCCTGTTTTCCATTGATAGATTTATCAGAAATCATGTCAACCAATTCTGCCAAATCTGATGGGCGTATAATACGCGGTGCGCCAGGCTGGGCCCTATCCACAGCGTTTTTTTCGTCCCAATTTTCAGGGTGTGCAAACAGTTCGGAAATCATCCAGTTTGCAATGGATTTTGCGCGCGCTGGTTTGTCGCCAACGGCTGTGTCAAACCATCGTGAAATATCTGTGCTTTCGGTTAATCGCGCCGCGTCATATTCGGCCAGACCCAATTCATTTATATATCGGGCGCGCGTTGTCGCCGGTAATTCCGGCATGGTGTTGCGAATACGTTCAATCATATCGTCTTCGACAATCAATTCTAATAAATCCGGATCTGGGAAATAACGATAATCCAGTGCATCTTCCTTGCTGCGCATTACAGACGTTGTGCCGTCTGATGCGCTGTAACGCATTGTGTCTTGGGAAACAGTGCCGCCGTTTTCATAGATTTCGATTTGGCGGCGCGCCTCATACTCAATGGCGGATTTGATGAATTTAAATGACACCATGTTTTTGGTTTCTGTCCTGGTGCGAAATTCATTACTGCCCACTGGACGTACAGATACATTTACGTCCGCACGCATGGAACCTTCTTCCATATTGGCCTTGGATACGCCCAGGGCGCGTGCAATTTCGCGTATTTCACGCAGGTAACGTTCGGCTTCGTCCGGGGATGATATATAGGAATTGTTTTCCGGATTTTTTACGTCCAAATATGTCACGATTTCCAGCAGTGCCACACCCGTACGGTTATAGTCTGCAAAAGATTTTGTCGGATGTGCATCGTGTTTTAATTTTCCAGCGTCTTGTTCCAGGTGTGCACGTTCGATAAATATCTTTTTCGGATTTCCATCGTCGCCAGTAATTTCAACATATCCACGACCAACAATTGGGGGCTCGTCCGCGGGTTGTGATATCTGATATCCCTGGGGCAGGTCAGGGTAGAAATATTGTTTACGGGCAAATCTGCTGCGTCTTGATATTTCCGCATTCAGTCCCAGACCCATTTTTATTGCCTGTTCGACACAGTATTCATTCAGCACCGGCAACATACCTGGCATGGCGGCGTCCACCATTGAAACCTGGGTGTTGGGGGAAATGGTCGGGTTATAGTCGGCGGATGCACCGCTGAATAATTTGGAATCAGACAGCACCTCTATATGAGTTTCCAGCCCGATTACCAGTTCCCAATCTGTTGTTTTACCCTTTATTGTAAACATTTGTTCTTTTTCCTTGCTTTTTGTTTTTTTGTATCTTATTATTCCTGTCGCGTTGGCTAGGTAGCTCAGTTGGTAGAGCAAGGGACTGAAAATCCCTGTGTCGGCGGTTCGATTCCGTCCCTAGCCACCACTTTTTTTATCCTATTGAAAAAATCCATAGAACAATTCACCTTAAAATCCCCGTGTCTGCGGTTCGATTCCCGTCGGCTCGCCACCATTTTTTTTATCCTATTGAAAAATTCTATAGAATAATTCACCTTAAAATCCCCGTGTCTGCGGTTTGATTCCCGTCGGCTCGCCACCACTTCTTTTTTGACCCACGCGGTCATTTTTTATTTGCCCATTATTATTGTTGGACGGTTATCGATGGCGGCAATTTCTTCAATACGTTTTGCCATCTGCAATACGCGCGCGTCTGAAAATTGCGCGCCTGCAACATGCATCCCCAGCGGCAGGCCGCGTGCATCCCGACCGCCCGGTACCGTGCAACCTGGTAAGCCCGCCAGATTCATTGGAACCAATGCCGCGTTGGATATGTCTGCTTCGTCCGCTGTCAAATCTTCGTTCAGCGGGAATGCGGCACGTGGTGCGGCGGGTGATATGATAAAATCGCATTGTTGTAATGCAGCGTTTACCTCTTCGGTTAACAGACGTCTGACCTGGGCTGCTTTTACAAAGCATGAATCATAAAAATCTTTGGTCAATGCGATGGAACCCGTAATCATTCGGAATTTTACATTGTCACCAAATCCGGCGGCGCGTGTTTTCATATATGTATCGATTAAATTGTCGCCGTCCACGCGCAGACCATATTTCATTCCGTCATAACGCGACAGGTTAGATGATGATTCTGCGCGTGAAATAACCGCATACAGCACAGATGTTAACATTACATGCGGAATAGAAACCTCTATTATTTCGGCGCCCATACCACGCAATTGTTCGATGTTTCGATTAAACATTTCACGAACATCCGGTGAAATGGCTGGGGAATTTATAACCTCGCTTACAATGCCGATTCGTACGCCATGCAAATCGATCGGGGCCAGTGTTTGTTGCAGCTGGGCTGCAATTTCATCGGCGATTGGTGCGGATGTCGAATCGTTTTTATCATGGCCCGCCATCGCCCCCAGAAGCAATGCGCAATCATCAACAGTGCGCGCGATTGCGCCCGGATGATCCAGACTGGATGCAAATGCGATACATCCCCAGCGTGAACATAATCCATATGTGGGCTTCATCCCGACCAGTCCTGTAAGTGCAGATGGAAAACGGATAGAATCGCCTGTATCAGATCCTGTTGCCGCCATGCACAGGCCCGCCGCCACCGCTGCGACCGATCCACTGGACGATCCACCCGGCATCAGTGCTGTATCGCGACTGTATGGATTTTTTGTCGCGCCGAAATATGATGTGCGACCGGTACCGGACATGGCAAATTCATCCATATTTGTTTTCCCCAACAATACCGTACCCGCATCAATGCATTTGCCGGATACGGTGGATTCATATTCCGGGATAAAGTTTTCCAGCATTTTGGACCCGGCTGTTGTACGAATGCCGCGTGTTGTGAATAAATCCTTCATGCCAATCGGAATGCCGTCCAGTATGCGCGCTTCGCCATTGGCATAGCGTGCGTCGGATGTCGATGCATCGGCCATGGCCCGTTCTGCTGTGACGGTGATATATGCATTCAAATCCGGATTTAATTTTTCAATTCGATCCAGATGTGCGCGCGCCAGTTCTGTTGCACTTATCTCACGCGATTTTAGTTTTTCCAGGGCCTGGGTAATCGTCAAGTCAATCAGGTTCATGTTTATCGTCCGTTATTTTTGTTGTTGTGTTTTTTATGTGATTATTTCTGGTTTTCGTTTGCGTAAAAAATCGGGAACAGCACCGTGCCTATCGCACCCCGCATAAACGGGTCTTGGCATTTGCCGGCGCACAGATTGTTTGCGCAATGGCGCATTTTTGCATCTGTATTTTGTTGTTCGCATTCGCCGCATGCCAGACGGGCGTCATTGTGCCAAAACATATTATTGATTTCTAATTTGCGAATGCGTTTGGTGGTGGTGTTGTTATATTTGCCGTCGCCACCCATAAATACCATATCGTCTTTATATTTCAATTGAACAAAGTTTGGGCATGTGCTTTTCCACAGATGTGCGTTTTCCACATTTTGTTGCATTTGAAACAACTGCGCCGGTGTTATTTGCATGGTTTTTATGTTTGTATCATCCTTATCCATGGAGCTCGACAGGTAAAATATAACCGTGATTGTTTTATTCATACTATTATTCCTCCATGACCTTGGGTACGGCGAAATATCCGCGGGAAACGCCGGACTTATCGGGGGCGTTTGCCAGGACCGCTGTACGCATGTTGCCGTCGGTGACCACGTCCGCACGGCGTGGTGCACTGTGACGGGCAGGTGTGTACATCGGTGTAACGTTTGTTGTATCAACATCTTTTAGCGCGTTTACCCATTCGAAAACAACATCTGTATTTAATGCGGCCAATTCTTCGTCCGTTGCGCCAATGCGCACCAAATCGGCGAATTTACGCAATTGCTGCTTGCTAAAACTCATTTTTCATCCTATATTTAAATTATTAGGGAATTATATAATGATTTTGCCAGATTTCAAGGCTTTTCCGCGCGTTGGACGCATAATTGGACTTGACTGGGGCGCGCGTCGCACCGGGGTCGCGGTCAGTGATGCCTCGCGCGAATTTATCTTTACGCGTGATGCGATTTTAACGCCGCGTGGGGATACGTCTTGGGCGCATCAGGTTGCAGATTTGGTGCGTGATGAAAATGTTGTTGGAATCATCATCGGTCGGCCCGTGCACGCGGATGGAAAAATCAGTGAAACGTTTGATGAAATTCTGCGTAATGCCACACAGCTGGCCGCGTACATTGATTTGCCGATTTGTTTTATCGATGAAAATTTAACCAGTGTTGCCGCCCAGGAACAAATGGGACGCGTGCGTCGCGCGGATATAAAACAGCGCCTTGATTCCGAATCTGCACGAATAATTTTGGAAAATGCGATTGCAATGATAAATCGTATAGATGATTAAAAAATCCCGGAAACAGTGCATATAGCGCTGGTTTTTTATGGTTATTCTTCGTCACGTTTGTCTGGTATGGTGCCATCGGCCGACAACAGTACCGCAATCCAACGTGTAGAATCAAATTGGGCCGTTATAACAAATGTTGTTACCAATAACGGCACGCTGAAAAACATTCCGGCAACGCCCCATATCATGCCCCAGAATACCAGGTTGATAAGTATTGCCAATGTTGACAGATTCAGTGTTTTTCCCGTCAGTTTTGGTTCTATTATATTGCCAAATATTATTTGCAATCCGATCAGGCCGGCGGCGGTCAATATCGGCTGATGTAATGTTGGCGATGCGACCAATGAATACAGTATCGGCAGGGCACATGCCACAATTGCGCCGATTGTTGGAATATAACTGGTTATAAATACGATAAACGCCCACACGCCTGCGAATTCCAATCCAATAGATCGCAACCATATGTACGACAGCACGCCCGTAATGGCAGAAATAAATGTTTTTACAAACATGTATTTTTTCATATTTGTATCTATGCTTTTGATTATATATCGCATTTTTTTTGATTGGCGACGATTGGGGAACATTGCCGCAAACTTGCGATTAAATGTACTTTGTTCGACGAACATAAACATCATGTATACCGCAATCATACCAACACTGGTGGCGATTGATGCGGCCGACATACCGACGTTTGTTGCGATCTGGTCCAGGTTTGGAACCAGTGACGCATCAAATGTCATTCCAATTTCTGCGAATATATATTCGGCCAGTGAAATCAATCGCATTTGTATCATCGGCAGGCGTGACATCAGTTCGCCATACATGGGCTGAATCTGTGTTATAAACAAATATAATACGCCACCAATTGTTGCCGCCGCCAGTATATTTGACGCCCAATTAAATATGCGTGCGGGAATTGGATATTTGCCATCACGTACCTGATTAAACGGAAAGACTTTGCGATAATATGCGCTGATTGCGTTTATCAAATACCACATGAATGTCGCAATTAACAGTGGTATAAAAATAGGACGCCCCAGCCACAGAAAAAATATTAAACCTATAAAGAAAATCAATCCGTTTGATATCATTTAAAAAACTCCGTAGCCCTTATATATGTGCACATAGCGCGTTTTTTTATTCTGTTATTTCCATGATCGGATCCGGTGAATATGTATACGTTTCTGGAACATTGCGGCCGGCCACTGTAAACAGTCCTATTACGGCAATAATCGCGATAATATTTATTGCAATTGCGATGTTTGTATAACGCCCACCAATATTTTTGCGCAGGTTATCTGGCCCGACTATTGACGCCCATATGACGAATACGAACGCCGCGACCATTGTAAAGACAATGGCATTAAATCCCAAAAAGAAACCTGACATCAGCAGCAATATGACCAGTGCGGCGGCATTGCGTGTTGGGCGTTCCATGATCCAGTCAACAAGGCGCGCGTACCATTTCGATTTTATTTCAACAATACTTTTTCGGTTTTGTGTGTCACCAATTAAATATCCCGGTATCCACAGCATGCAAAAGCCAAATGGTGCAGTGGCAAGCGTCCGCCACATTGAAACGCCCATTGCGCGTATGCGACGATATTTTGCATACAGGTTTCCAATATAAATCCCCAGCAAGAACATATAGAACAGTGCCAGTATTATCATTGTCGCCAAGAACAGGGCGGTTGAATTTGATTCCAACCACAGCATGCGCAGCATCAGTGTTTGTGCATTGGCCACAACAGCAATTGTTGTTACGATGAAAACAATGGATGTTATAAACATTTGGGCGGTGCTTAGTGCGACAAAACTGCGTCGGTCCAGATTGGTGCCCGGTAATTTACGTATTGTTATTGCGGTCGCACCAAATAATGCGATTGTTACAAATGTACCTGCAATAATTTTTGAGTATGCCGCCCCAATGTTCAGTATGGATGTGATCCCAATGCCGATCACGGTTGCCAAAAATAGGAATGCCATAGATAACAATGAAAATATCGCAGGGCGTTTGAATAGCCATACAGACATTTTATTTGTTTGATTATTTGTCATATTTTATCCTTTGTTTTTCTGTATTATTTTATCACAGTTTTTATTAGTCTCAAAATAAAAAGGGGGGCAAAGCCCCGCCCGGAAAAAAACTTGGATTATTCTGTTATTATTGCGCCGCACTTCATTTCAGTGCGTGCGGTTGGATGCATCATTTCTGTAAATGTTTTTTGATGACTGATAAATAAAAATGTTGTGTCCGGCATTTGGGATACGGTATCTGCAATCAGGCGCTGGGTATCTGTGTCTGCACCAGAATCCGGTTCATCCAATATCGCCAGGCGCGGCCCCGTCATCACCAGGCGCATTAACATCATACGTTTCCGTTCGCCACCGGAAAATCCTACATTTACACTGCGGTTCAGCCATTCTTTGGGAATGTTTAGGCGTGTCCGCGCTTCGTCAAGGCGTATTAAAAATTCACCCATGGATAAATCGCGACCTGTTTGAAAATGCGCGTGTGCGGCGGCGGAATGTTTTAAAAAGCTTAACCATGTCAGACCCGGTATTTCCGGAACACTTTGTGCACCCAGAAATATGCCGGCCAATGCGCGTGCGGTTGCATTATCGTCTGTTACATTTCGGCCATCGAATAATATTTTCCCTGAATCAATTGTATAACGACTGTCGCCGGCGATAACCGCGGCCAGGGTTGATTTCCCTGAACCATTATGTCCCGCCAGTAAATGGCGTGCGCCGCATGCGACACTCAGATTAATATCTGTTAACAATTTTTTGCCGTCCAGCGATACATTCAAGTTTTGTATTTCCAGCATATCATTTTCCCCTAAAAACTTACTTGCCACCGATTGCCATTTGTATCAGTTGTTTTGATTCAACCAAAAATTCCATCGGCAGTCGTGATATCACAGGTGCCGCCGTTGCCCCGATAATAAGCGCGGTCGCAGTATCTTCGGTCAATCCCGCCATTTCAAGATACGTCAGTGTTGCGGCATCAATTGCGCCGGTTGTTGCCTCGTGACTTTGGATATTTTCGCCATTGGCGTGAATAATTGTCGGCAGTGTATTTGCCACTGCATTTTTACCGATTAATCGCGTGTCACATTTAGATGCGTTTTTTCCGCCACGACCGGAAAATGATACCAGACTGCGAAATGTTTGTCGTGATGCATCCATTGCGACACCGTATGACACAATGTTTGATACGGTGTTATCGGCGGCGTGAATCATTTTTGTGCCCGTGTCGGCGGTTTGCGCGCCGCGCGTTATGCTAAGTGAATAAAAATCACTGTGTGCGCCGCGCCCGGCCAGTATGGTTGACGGGTATTTCCATGTGCGGGCACTGCCGATTTCAACCTGGGTCCACAGTATTTCGGCATTTTCATCGGCACGCCCGCGTTTTGTAACAAAATTTAAAATACCGCCAATGTTTTTGCCGTCCTTGTATTCGCCGGCGTACCAGTTTTGAACGGTTGCATAACGCACATGTGAATTTTTGCGCGCGACGATTTCAACAACGCCGCTGTGCAGTTGATGTGCCGGACGGCGTGGGGCACTGCAACCCTCCATATACGATAATTCGGCACTATCGTCTGCGATAATCAGTGTTCGTTCAAATTGACCGATTTTGGCGGTTTCGATTCTAAAGTAACTGGCCAGGTCGATTGGGCATTTCACGCCGCGCGGGATGTATACAAATGTGCCATCTGAAAATACCGCCGCATTCAATGCCGCGAAAAAATTATCGGCCGCCGGTACCACTGTCCCCAGGTTTTCACGAACCAAATCCGGGTAACGCTGTACCGCTTCGGAAATCGGTAAAAAAATTATCCCCAATTTTTCCAGTTCGGCTGTATAAGATGTGTGAACAGATTTGCTGTCTATAACTGTGTCGGTTGCCATGCCGAGTAGCGCGCGCTTTTCCGATTCTGGCAGGCCCATCTTATCATATACATGTTCTAAATCAGAATTGTCGATTTCCGATGGTGCGTTATAATAATTTAATGCATCATAATCAATTGGGTCATATTCAAAATCGGCCCAGTGCGGTTCGGGCATTTTTATCCATGCGCGCAGGGCGTCCAGACGCCATAGCAGTAACCATTCTGGTTCATTGCGCACGGAGGATATTTCGCGTACAAGATTTTCGTCTAATTTTGCCATTGTGTTAGGACCCGGCGGCCAATTGCTTTGCCTGGGCAAAAAAGGTCAGTGATTGCCCCAACAGCCCATCTGTAAATGTTGCGGCCAGAATCCCGTCTGGTTCGGTTGTGGCCAAGTGTTGCAGGAATGCATCCGCGCGGCGTACGTAATTATCAACGTGGCGGGCAACCTCGCTGTCAAGCTTTATACTGCGGCGCAATTTTTCCAATGCGAACGGATTTTTCGCGTATTCGTCCATTATCCCGCCCAACGCCCGCCACAGTGGGTGTTCGGTTGTGTTGCGGGGCATTATGTCAATGGCCGCCATAATCGGGATCAGGTTTTGCAGCAAGTCTTGGTATATCATTTCCGCATTTTCAGCGACCGCGTTTGTTGCGGATTTGTTTTTCAGGACCGATTGCATCTTTACAATCAGATTGTATTGATGTGTCAATGTTTTTTGCATTGCGCGAATGCGTGCGCCGGCCAGCATGGTCATTATTGCGGCCACAATCGCGGCGCCGCCGGTGATAATGATTCCGGTTAGAATAAACGTATCCTGCATGTTGCGTGTCCCTTTTAAGATTTTAGTGTTGTTTTGCCAGAGTATAACATCTTTTATCGATTCGTGCGATTTATCTTTTGGGTGATGTTTTTAAGTCTTGCACAGATTCGGTCAAGTTGTTATAATAAGCATAAAATACATGTAATATTACAGGAAAGGAAAAGAAACATGTTTCGCAAGGTTTTGATTTTTGCCATGTTTGCAACGGCTGCGGGCTATTGCTTTGCGGCGCAAAGTTTGCCCCAGGTCGTCACGTCAGAGGTTTTTTATTCAGAGAATAAGCAAGTAGAGCAGGGTGGCGAATACGAAGATGTTAGTCAGACCCAGGTCACAGAATTCTATCAGGGGCCGGTAAATGTTCCGGCGTGGCCGTTGGCGGGATCGGATGCAGATGTAGAGGTTGCATGTGAAGACGGCCTGTGTGCCAAGGATAAGCAATCTGATAATATTCGTATTGTGTCAAAGATTGGGGCGGACCTGGTTGTGGAAAATAATTTTAATCTGGGCGGGACGCGTGGTGATTTCGGCGGATGGTCTGGTGGGGCGAACATGCTGCATGGGAATCAGATTCCGGTCGGATTTGATGACGAGTGTAATAATGGGTCAGAGATGCCGCTGTTGCATCGTGAGGTGTTAGAAGACGATGGTGGCAACGTGCTGACTGTGTCACGCAGTGGCCGTAAAAACTGTGGCGGATATGCCGATGGTTACGCGGCGTATGCGGCAAAAATGGGATTCGTTCCGACGGGTGCGGATGCAAGTGACACCGCCGCAGCCGATGGTACAGATGCCCATGGGGGCGAGATTGCGGTTGATATATCCGCGGATGCAGAGGCGCCGGTTGCTATGCAGGATCAGGTGCGTTCGTGGGTCGTGGCCAGTGGTCAGACGCTGCGCGAAGTATTGCAGAACTGGTGTGATAAAGAGGGCTGGGATCTGGTGTGGACAACGCCGCGCGAATACCCGATCGAGGCCAGTGCGGTATTCAAGGGGCGCTTTGTCGATGTGGCGTCTGCGCTGGTGCGTAATTTTGGACGTGCAACGCCCGTGCCGTATGCCAAGTTTTACAAGGGTAACCGCGTTTTGGTGATATCAACGGGTGAAGAATAGTCATAGCACGACGTAGGAGAGACATATGAGAAATCCGATAAAATTTTTTATACTAAGCGGTGTTATATGTGCGATGGCAACGGGGTGTGCTACACGTGAATCTGCCAAAATGTCGGCCGCCGTGGACCAGGATTTTATAAATGCATATGATGCATTTGAAATGTCCAAAACCCCACGTGCCAAGGTCGCCAGCAGTGATACCGTTTCTATGTCCGAAGGTGTATGGCTGGGGAACAAATCTACCGTGTTGGAACACAGAAATAATTTGCCCGGTAAGTTTGAAACAGATACCGGTATTACAATTTTGCTGAACGAGCCTGTGACACTGCAGGTGGTTGCGAACGATATCAATTCTATTACTGGAATTCCGGTAAAAATCGACAGCCAGGTTGATGGTGAAAAACTGAAAAAAACAATGAATATTGCGTATACCGGTAAATTGTCTGGGCTGTTGTCCCAGATCGCGACGGATCTGGATTTGCTGTGGTATTATGATAAAGAGTCGATTGTTTTTTATGAAACAGAAACCAAGACCTTTACCTTGTATGCGTTGGGTACGGATGTTTCATTCCAGTCCTCGGTTCAGACAGATGGCGGAAATCAGGTGTCTTTGGAATCTACATTAAAAGAATGGGAAGAGGTTGAACAGGCAATCGCTGCGATAATTGGCAAATCTGAAAATGCGGACTTTACCGTATCGCGCAGCTTGGGAACGATCACTGTTACGGCACCACCGTCGGTCCAGGCGCGTGTTGGCGAATATATCGCACGCCAGAATAAAAGATTGTCGCAATTGGTAACCATTGATGTCAAGGTTCTGCAGGTATCTATTTCAAATGATTCTGCGTTTGGGTTAAACTTGGCGGCGGCAATTAATTCTACGTCGGGATTGAACATTGTTGCAAATCCGAAAAATAATCTGTCCACCACGGATGCCAGTTCTATGAATATTGCGGTATTGTCCAATGCCGTGTCGGCATTAACCGGTGCAACGCATCTGGAAAATGGTTCTGTGGTCGAAGGTGCGTATACCGCCGACCAAATAAATAATGGGTCTTTGTCGGGTGTCGCGGGCAGTAATGCACTGATCCAGGCACTGGCCAAGCAGGGCAAGGTGTCATTGGTAACAAATGTTGGTGTCACCACGCGCAATAACCGTGTGGCACCGGTAACAAATACGAAAACCACCGGATATATCAAACGGTTTGAATCGCGTAACTTTACAACTGTTGAATCCAGCACCGTTGACCAGGATGATCTGGAAACCGGCTTTTCGATGCAGTTGTTGCCGAATATTTTGGAAAACGGTAAAATATTGTTGCTGTTCAAGATTTCGGTGCGCGAACTGTTGCGTATGTCAACCCAAACAATTGGCGAGGTAACCCTGCAATTGCCAGAGGTGGAAGAACGCAGCTTTATGCAGGAAATTATCATGGAATCAGGCCAAATGTTGGTTGTATCAGGATTTGAAAAGCAGACCGGTTCCGATACACGTTATGGCCTGGGGGATCCGGACTTTATGGCACTGTCGGGGTCGCGTGAAACATCGGGCCAACGTGACGTGTTGGTTGTGATTCTGACACCCCAGGTATTGGTCAGTCCCATGGATTCAGAACGCGCAATCCAGCAACATTGGGGTGCGCCACTGAATTAAAAAATAAAAAAATCCCACAAGTGTGGGATTTTTTTATTGGTAAATTGGTCTTGCCTATGATTTGCAAATGGGGTATGCTTATCACATATAAAATATATTGGGGGTAAAAATATGCAGAAAATTTGCTGTCTGGTGGTGCTTGTAATGATTTCACCCTCTGCGTTCGCTGTGGCTGTGACCACTTGTTTAACAAAGGACCAGGTTTGTGCTAGTTCAACGTACGCCTGTCCGGGGAGTACAAGAAAGACTTGTCCGGAAGGTTGGACGCTTTCGGGCAGTCAATGCGTTCGCAGTGGCAGTACAACAGGCAGTGATACCACGGGGAATTATACGACAACATATACATCGTGTGCGGCGAAAGAAACAACTTGTTATACTGCAGGTTCTGCTTCTACATCATGTTTGCTGTGTAATCCCGGTAGCATTACCCAGTAATATGGGATATTATTTATTTGTATATATGAAAACAGGCGCACAAAACCGTGCGCCTGTTTAAACAATTTTTTTGCTTATGCAATCTTTGCAACCTTTTTGGTCAGGCGGGAAATCTTGCGTGCCGCACGTTTTTTCGGCATAACTTTGCCGGCGGCCTTCATGATTTTGCTTTCCGCGGCGCGGGTCGCGGCAATGGCTGCCGCCTTGTCCCCGGATTCGATTGCAACAATTGCCTTTTTCGTCGCGGTTTTAACCGAACTGCGACGTGCGGTGTTGATGGCGTTCTTTTTCGCCGTTACCAAAATTCTTTTTTCAGATGACTTATGATTTGCCACTTTATTTTCCTTTTATTTAGTCAAGTTTTCTGATATTTTATCTAAAACAAACAGAAAATCAAGGAAAAATAGAATGATGTATATAATAAGTATTTGCGCATTGATTTTGTCTTATTTACTGGGCAGTGTGCCAATGGGCCTTATCCTGGCGCGCGCGGCGGGCAAGGGTGATCTGCGCACGGTTGGCAGTGGTAATATCGGCGCAACAAATGTTATGCGTGTCGGCGGCCTGCGTCTGGCGGGGTTGACATGGATGCTGGATATGATCAAGGCGATTGCGGCGGTTGTGCTGGGGACATGGGTTGGTGGTGCGGCCCTGGGCGCATGGTGCGGTTTTGTCGCAATTGTTGGACATTGTTATCCGGTATGGTTGCGTTTTCGCGGTGGCAAGGGTATATCCAGCCTGTTTGGCGTATTACTGGCCATCAGTCCGGTATCGTTTATTACATGCGGAATTATGTGGCTGATTGTGGCGCTGTCATCTGGGTTTTCGTCGCTGGGGGCGGTTGTTGCGTTTTGTTTTATGCCGGTGTTGGGTTTTTGTATTTCTGCGTCTGTGGGGTGGGCATTTTTTGCGATTTCGTTGCTGTGCCTGTGGCGGCATCGCGAAAATATCCGTCGCCTGATTAATGGAACCGAGTCCCAGATTCAGTGGCGGTGGAAGAAGTAAAATATCTGTATAAAAAATGGGGCGTCCAGGCCCTGTTTTTTATTTTATCTTTATTTTTATCTTAATTTATGATATACTGTGGGCAACGAGTTAGGGAAAAGAGAATGAAAAAAATCATGTCTTTTGTTGCGTTGTGCATGGTCGCAACACCTGTGATGGCCGTGTCCCCGGCTGGAACCGGGCGTCGTGCAGTGGCGCCGCAAATGGGGGCCCAACCGCGCGCAACGGCATCGGTGAATCAGTTGAATTCCATGGCATCTATGGCGTCCATGTCGGTCAGTGGCGCAACCGTTGATAAACCCAGTATCAAGGATGATCAAACCGTTCCATCCACAACACCATCAGTGTCGGATACGACGGAAAAAGACATGCGTGAAAAAGAAAAGGATGCATGTATCCGCAATAATATTGGCGTGGGAAATACATTTGTTTGGGCGTCCCGCTATAGCAATATTAATAACTATTCTTCAATGATCGAAGATATTGAAGAGCCGGCAAATAATACCTGTTTTGTAAAGGTAGAGGTTAAATCAGACGATTCGAAAATCAATGTCGCAGATATCCCGGCAAAATACTTTGAAATGGGGCAAACGATAACATGCGGCGCATGGGCCGATGAAGATGTACTGGAAAAACGCATCTTGGATGCCAAGAAAACTGCGCGTACATGGGGAACTGTTGGTGGTGCGGTCGGTGGTGCGGCCGTCGGCGTCGGTGCGATGGAATTGTTTGGTAATAAATTGATTGGTGGATCGGTCCAGGGGCAAAAGGCATTGAATGATAATGAATTACTGTATTCCCAGTTGGCGGTGCTGAAAAAGAACGACAATATAAAATTTAGTGCTGTTATGGAAGATATCAGACAGCTAAAGGATGAATGTGAAAATGATGCGGTTTGGGCAAATGATAAGAAGCCTGATGAGTGCAGTACGATAAACTATGATTATTTATTAAGGTTACAATCTTTGTAATAATAAAAATCCCCGGTCGGGGATTTTTTTCTTGGGTGTGACTTGCTAAATATTTATACTGAATACCATGAATGATTTATTTGAAAAGTTATTGATTTTGCGCGCGCCCGGTATTGGGCCCGTTGCGTATGCTAAATTAATTGCAATGCATGGCAGTCCGGTTGCCGCCGCCAACAGTTTAAATCTTGGGGTGGAACATCGGGATTCTGTGCGACGTGAAATCGATTTGGCCGCGCGTCTGGGGGTGCAATATATTTCAGATGATGATGCACTGTATCCAGTGGGATTGCGTGCGGTTAAAAATCATCCGCCGGTGATTACTGTGCGTGGAAATGTTGATACATTGCGTCGGTGCGCGGTTTCGATTGTTGGAACGCGGCATGCAACTGGTCCGGGTATGGGATTTGTGCGCAATATGGCGCGGGAATTTGCAGCGCGTGGCATTGCGGTGGTATCCGGCATGGCAATGGGAACAGATACGGCCGCGCATATGGGGGCACTGGATGCAGACGGCACCACCCAGACGATCGCCGTATTGGCGGGTGGGGTGGATTATATATGGCCGCTTGAAAATGAATCGTTATACCACCGTATTATGGAGCGGGGCGCCATAATTAGCGAGATGCCCGTCGGATTTGTGCCCCAGGCCACCAATTTTGTACAGCGTAACCGTCTGGTCGCAGGGGTGGGGGATAAATTAATCCTGGGCGAGGCGGATTTAAAATCTGGCAGTATGACAACCGCCCGATTCGCAAAGGAGTATGGGCGCGATTTGTGGGCAATTCCGTCACATCCCGCGGATTCCAGGGCGATGGGGCCAAATTCACTGATTGCCACCGGCGCTGCAAAATTATGCAGCGGGATATCCGATTTCTTTGGGCCAATAAAAAAAACGGGCCGGGACAATAAAATTTCGAACCCGGAAAATATTCTGTTGGATGCAATCGGGGCAATTGCGGTATCCGAATCTGTATTGGCAGAAATTGTCAAAAAATCGATTTCGGAAATTAAACGAGATCTAGTTATCTTGGAATTGCAGGGATTGGTGCGAAAAACAGACGGCGGATATGTTCGTGTGTGATTTTCATCCTGTATATACAGTGTATATACAACCCGCAGAAATCTGGCAAAAAAACGAATCGTTGTCAAAAAATAAATGTTCAAAAATTGTTCAACATTCGGTTGCAAATAGAATTTTATCTTATAACTTAACAGACGTAATCAAACGATGTAACAACATCAAAAACACCAAAGCGAGAGAGTAAAAATATAGGGCGAACTTAAACACTAAATTTTTATGAAATCAGATAGAGGTCAGAGAAATTTAGCGTTTAAGTGCAGGTGGTTTTTACACTCTTGTGCGGGCAGGAAACTCTTTTAGAAAGGAAAGGAGAAACGGCATGCAGACAGCGGCAAAAAAACAAATGACAAACTTGGAAGATATCAAGGGGGCCATTGCCGCGAAAATAGATTCTGCAGCGTTTACATCATGGATTGCACCGCTGTCTTTTGATATTATCGATGGCGTATTGGTGTTGGGTGCACAAAATCAGTTTTCCGCCGACTTTATCGGCAGCGTATATTCCAATATCTTGACAGATGTGGCGGCTGAATTTGGCCTGAACGTAAAAATATCTGTTCGTGCGGCGGCGGTATCGGCACCAATTGCAAATGACAATGCGGCGGCCACATATGCACCGGCGGCGAATATTGCGCGCGTGGAAACAGCGGATGCGGCGGCGTTTGATGCGTTCATTTCATCTGATGCGAATGCATTTGTATTGTCTGCCTGCAAAAAGGTGGCGGCGGGCGCAGTATCTTTTTCGCCGCTGTTTATATATGGACCGGCCGGTTCTGGTAAATCTTTGTTGGCCGGATGCATCCGCGCGGCGTCTGCACGTCGCACAATCATCATGTCGGGGGGGCAGTTTGTGTCGGAATTCACACGCAGCCTGCATGACAAAAGCGTATTTGCATTCAAAGATTTCTGCCGTAACTGTGATACATTTATCTTGGACGATGTCCAGGCATTGTCCGGCAAGCGTGCATCGACCGAAGAATTTTTGCAGTTGGTTATTGATTTGCGTGCGGCGGGTAAAAATGTTATCTTAACAGCCGCATCTGCGCCGAACAATTTGACAGGATTTGATCGTCGTGCCCAGTCTGTGTTCGCATCAGGTCTGGTTGCGGATTTGGCGGCGCCGACCACAAATGTAAAGCGCGTGATGCTGATGCGTGCGGGCGTGGCCGCGGATGTTGCGGATAGCATTTTGCCGCATGTTTCTGCCGATGGTCATGTTATCGCGGGCGTTGTTACAAAAATCAAAACATATGCAGAATTAATGGGCGAAAATGTAACACTGGACGTGGCCCAGCGTTTGTTGGCCGATACCCTGCAAAAGGCGAAAACACCAATTGCGATGGTAAAATCCATGTGTGAAAAACTGGGGGTTTCATATGACGCAGTATGCGGCACGGGTCGCGCGCGCAGCTTGGTTCTGGCACGTCAGACAATGATGGCGGTGTTAAAGGGCGCGACAAACATGTCACTGACTGAAATTGGTCGCATGGTTGGCGATCGTAATCACGCAACAGTCCTGTATGCAATTGCCCAGGTTGAAAAGGCAAAGCAGACAGATTTGGTCCTGGCGGCCCAGATTTCCCAAATGATTGCGGAATATAAATAAAAACCGCCTGAATACAGTGTTCAGAGTTCAGATAAGTCGAATAATAAGCTCTCTCCATCCAGGGCAGGGGGCTTTTGATATGGTTTATGTTTTGAAAAAGGCGGAAAATATGCTAAAATAAAGGAAAAAGTAATTTAGGGCTATCGCTGAAAAAAGGTCCTTTTTTTTAGGCAATGTTCGTGGAGGGAGTTATGAAATTATTAATTGTCTTATGCAGCCTGATTGTATTACCTGCAAATTTGTATGCAGGAACTTGTTCTGCGATAACCGATTGTACAGTTGGGGGACGCAAAAATCTAGTATCTGATGGCGAAATTTTAAAACTTGGCAATGGCAAGTGTTTGATTTGCGATGCAGATATAGGCGGCGAAGAATGTAATTATAATACAATAATAATTTTTAAAGATGGAACCCTTAAACAATGTCAGGATGATAATGGTTCGATTGATGTTTGGCACACTATCAAAAGCAGACCAACTCTCGACTGTACAGATTCAGATTTGAAAAATTTTACAAAAAGAGTCGGGGATATAGCCTTCTCTTCCCAAAAAGATTATGGTTCAGGGATTTATAGGCTTGGAGGCTGGTGCAAGGTTAAAGCCACATCAACAGATAAAAATTCATCATCCAGCGCCATCGGCAAATGCCCAAATGGCAAAAAGACGGGTGACATATGGAATGTGGAGTGCAAGGATTTTAAAGCAACTACAGGCTTTAATCCGAGCGGGGCTAAAAATTGTAGGCAGAGATGCAACTCTAATGGTTTTGTAACCACATACATAACGGAATGTGATGCCGGCTGTACCGGATATGGAAAACCATTTAAAGATTCTGGGATAAAAGGCTATACATATTGCAAATGTCCAGATAAGGGTAAGAAAACAGATGTCAAAAAGGCCACCGCAAAGAAACCGACCACGCCGGTTACCCCAGAGCCGACCCCGGTCTCAACACCAACTGTGCCGGCCGTGCCGCAAAAGCCGAATTGCAATTCTCTGGCCGAGGCATTGTCAGGTTTGATAAAGGTCTGTAATAATAATGATGCCAAGGCGATGTTGGTGGATGCGACATTGATTTGCGATGGCGATGATAAGGATGATATCACGGCGGATATTTTGCAGCAATGGCGGGATAAGATAGAAAAACAAGAGCAAGCCTGTAAAGATACCACGGCAGAGGAACAATTGTGTGCCAAGATATCTGATGCGCATATGGTTGATGGTGTGTGCAAATGCAAGGATTCTGACCAAGAATTGGATCGCGAAAAACTGATGTGCAAACAAAGCAATTCTGCGGCCCAAGATGAGTCAAAAAAGAAGATAAAGGCGGCCAAAGAGAAAATAGATGGATATAAATCCGAACTGCGCAAGACTGCATCCGTATGGAAGGACAAGAATGGTAACTTTAATACCGCGCGCTTGGCATCCGATTCGATCGCCGGTGTCGTGTTGGGGACCGCCGGTGGATTAATCACCAGTAACATAATAAAAAAGAATCAGATCAAAGGTGGTTTTGAAGATATCAAATGCAGTATTGGTGGCCAGGTTGTTGCGTCATATGGCGATGAATTTCAGGTCGGTGTGCAATAAAAACGGGGCATTGCCCTGTTTTTTTAGAGTTCAGTTTTCAGAGTGCAGAGTTCAGATAGCCTCCCTGTCATCCGTCTCAGCTATCGCTATACTGAGAGGCCGGTCCCATATGCCTAAAAAAACGCCTGGGCGGGCGTTCTTTAGACAAACAAATCTTTTACAAACTGGGCGTGTTCGGTGATGAATTTAAATCGGAATTCCGGTTTTTTACCCATCAGTTCGGATACGATTGTGCGTGTTTTTTCCGTGTCTTCGATTCCGTCGTCCGTGCGCGGCGGTAATTCCACACGTATCAGTCGGCGCGTTTTCGGTGACATGGTTGTTTCTTTTAACTGGTTCGGCATCATTTCACCAAGACCTTTGAATCGCGAGATTTCGATTTTCTTGTTCTTGTACTTGCCGTTTTTCAATTCTTCTAATTGTTCATCCGTATCAACATAAATCGATTCGGTGCCGTGTGTTAATTTATACAGTGGCGGGCATGACAGATACAGGTGCCCCCCATAAATTAATTGCGGCATGTGCTGGTAAAAGAATGCCATCAGCAGGGATGCAATATGACTGCCGTCGACGTCGGCATCGGTCATGACGATAATTTTTTCATAGCGCAATTTATCATCATTCCAATTTTTTGCTGTGCCGGCGCCGATGATATCAATTAACTCATTCAATTCTTTGTTATTACCGAATCGTTCGTCAGAGTTTGATATAACGTTCAAAACCTTGCCGCGCAGGGGCATGATCGCCTGGGTCGCGCGATCACGCGCCTGTTTTGCGGTACCGCCCGCTGATTCCCCCTCTACAATAAACAGCTCGGTCCCTTCTATGCCGTGCTTGGAACAATCGGCCAATTTTGCGGGCATGCGAATGCGTTTGGTTGGCGTTTTGCGTGCGACATCCTTGACCTGTTTGGTTTTGATGCGCGCATTTGCCAAATTAATTACAAAATCCAACACTGCATTTGCGGTTTTCGGGTCGGACGCCAAGAATATTTCCCATGGGTCGCGCAGGGCGGCCTCGGTATATCTTGCAACCTCTGGATTCGATAGTTTTTCTTTGGTCTGGCCCAGGAATTGCGGTGTCTTGTAAAATACAGAAACAATCGCTGCAACTGAATCGAATACGTCGTCGCCGACAATGTTTGCGGCGGCCTTGTTATTAACCTTGTCACCGTATGCCTTGATACCCTTGGTGATGGCGGATTTAAAACCACTTTCGTGCGTGCCACCGTCGGTTGTTGCAATTGTGTTACAGTATGACGCAAAGAATCCATCATCGGACGCCGCGCCGTTTTCATCGGTTAAGAATGTCAATGCCCATTCGACGCGACCGGAATCGTCTGGGAAATCAACGGCGCCACTGAAAATTTTCGGCAGGATGCGCGGTTTGCTGTCGGTCTTTTCAGCCAAGAAATCCGCCAAGCCGCCGGGATAATAAAATGTGGTGTCGGCGGGGATATTCATATCTTCGGTAAGTAATGCCGGATTGCAATGCCATTCAATCTTAACCCCCTTGGACAGGAATGCCTTGGCCCGGGCCATGCGATAGATTTTTACCGGCTTGAACACAGCGTTTTCGCCAAATATTTGATCATCAATCGTAAATCGGATTTTTGTTCCATGTGCACGCGTTTCGTCCCCACGGGTCATGGTTGACGTTGGTTTGCCGCGTGAGAAGGTCTGGCGCCATTCATATCCATCACGACAGATTGTGACAATCATTTCGGTCGACAGGGCATTTACAACCGCCGATCCAACACCGTGCAGACCACCACTGGTCTTATAAACATTATTATTAAACTTTCCGCCGGAATGCAGGGTGGTTAAAATCACCTCTAACGCGGATTTGCCGGGAAATTTTGGATGTTCGGCCACCGGAATACCGCGGCCATCGTCGGTTATTTCAATCGTTTTGGCATCGATTAAATTTACTGAAATCTTTTTGGCGAAACCGGCCACGGCCTCGTCGATCGAGTTGTCCATAATCTCAATCGGCAGGTGGTGCCACGCCTTTTCATCCGTGCCCCCGATGTACATGCCGGGGCGCAGGCGAACGGGTTCCAATCCTTCCAGTACTTGGATATCTGATGCGTCGTATGTATGTGTATTTGTATCTGTCATGGTATGTAATTATTATAACATTCTGACATTTTGTGCAAGTCCAAAGAATGCATCATTACATATTAAAAATATGGCGGGTGGGAATAGATACTTAATAAAAAATATTGACAAAATGATTTTTTTGATATAATGTTCCCTGTTAATATACAAAGGGCCAACGTATGATGAATAAAAAGATTATTATTGATTTGGATGGTGTCATTTTTGAACCGGTGCGTGAATCTTTTTCACGCGTGGCCCGGTCTGAATATGGTAATATAAAGGCTGTGGCGGTAATTGCGGCGTATAAGTATGGTATTGGACGCGTCGCCTTGCGTGGCGAGGTTGCCAACGTTCTGCATAAATGTGCGATTGGGGCGCGTGTTCGGCCGGGTGCCATGGATGCATTGAAAGAGTTGGGTAATCTGTCGTGGGTTACGGTCGAATTTTGTTCCCAGGTGGCTTTTCCGGAAAATGCCAAAGACCTGGAACTGCATTATCGTTCAATTGCGCCGGCGATGAACGTTGCACATTATGAATTAATCAGCCCATTTGAATCAAAGCGCGATTATTTGTATAAATCGACCGGGATGGATAGACATACACTGAATTATGTCATAGACAGCCAGGTCAGCAATATTAAATGGCCGGCACGTTGGCGTACAACACCGATTTTGCTGAATGCATCTGCGCATGATGCATCAATGGCGCGTGCGTTGTGTGGGGCGCGTTCATTCCAAGATTTGAATGCCTTCAAGGAATTTTTACTGGACCAGCAACACGTTCGGTAAAATATTCCCATATTATTCGGTTTGTTTTCCCAGGATGCGTTTTTTTGCGTATCCTGGGTTTTCAATGGGCTTGATTTTTAGTATAATGAACTTATATATTTCTTACAGAAAATAATACGGACAGAAAAAATGAACAGCAATCCATATGAAGTTTTAGGTGTCGCGCGCGATGCGTCGGATGCCGATATTAAAAAAGCATATCATAAATTGGTGATGAAATATCACCCAGATCGTAACGCCGGGGACAAGGTCGCCGAAGAAAAATTTAAAGAGGTTAATAACGCCTTTGATATTTTAAAAGATCCGCAAAAGAGGGCGGCATACGACCGATTTGGTGATGCGGCCTTTGCTGGTGGCAATGGTGCGTCGGCGGGTGCGGGATTTGGTGCTGGGGCGAATCCGTTTGGTGCGGGTGGCTTTAATTTTAATATGGGTGGCGCCGGCATGGATGATATTTTGCGCGAGGCGATGCGTGGTTTCGGCTTTGGCGATTTTGGTGGTGGCGATCCGCGCGCATCGGCGGCCAATCGTCGTGGGCGCGATTTATTGGACGAGGTTGTAATTGACCTAAAAGATGCATTTTTTGGCAAAACGCATACGGTAAAATTTTCCAGTAATGTAGAATGCGAAAAGTGTCATGGAAACGGCACCGCCGATGGCAAACCGGCGCCGGCATGTACGCGTTGTGGTGGGGCCGGATATGTGCGTACACAACAGGGATTCTTTGCGATGGAGGCCCCATGCCCAGAATGCGGTGGCACCGGCCATAAAATAGATAAAAAATGTTCCGATTGTGATGGAACTGGCACGGTACATAAATCACGCACGTTAGAGGTGAAAATCCCTGCCGGAATTGATGATGGTGCACGCCTGCGCTTGGCGGGCCAGGGCGAGGCTGGTTCCAACGGCGCACCCGCGGGCGATTTCTATTTGGATGTGCGTGTGCGTCCAGATTCGCGTTTCGAACGCGTGGGGGCGGATTTAATCGCGCAGATGGATATCCCGTTTACGACGCTGGCGTTGGGTGGTGAGATTGACGTTGAAACCATTGATGATAAAACATTGTCTGTAAAAGTCCCAGCAGGTACCCAGGTTGGCGAACGTCTGCGTGTGCGTGGGCATGGTATGCCGGGACGGCGTGCGGGAACATTCGGTGATTTGTATATTCAAATCGGTATAAAGATTCCGACAAAATTGACAGACAAACAGAAAAAACTGTTGGCCGAATTTGCCGAAACAAAACCAGGCAAGAAAGGATGGTTTTAATATACTAAAAAATCCCGCCGATTGGCGGGATTTTTTAGTGAAAAAGAGAAATAGTTACAGAGTGAAAAAAGTTGTTTTTTTACCGCCATTACGAGCCCGTAGGGCGTGGCAATCCAGTTAATATTTGCAAATTTGAAAACAATCCGATATAATACACGTGCATTGGGTGACGCCCGGTGCGAGGTCTCAAAACCTCGTTCGTCGAATGCTCCAACCATGGTTGGAGGGCTGTGATATATATGAATAAGCGGCACTATTGACGAAATAGTTTTGAGCCTCCAACCGCATCTCGTCAATGCGGGCTTTTTTTATGCGAAAGTAAGGAGGAAAAAGATGCAAAAACGCAAACCAATCGATGAAACAGCCGGCCGCGTTGGTGCCATGATGCGCCAGGCACGACATGTGTGTCATATGCCGACGGATGATGCGGCGGCGTTGCTGTATGTGATGCCGGAAGAACTGGTTGCATATGAACGCGGGGTTAAGAAAATCCCGGCGGAGGTCTTAGAGCATTTTTTTGTAACCGGATACAAAATGATGCATGTTCGTGTGCTGGAGAAAAGATATCGCCGTCACCGCGATTCTGTTCGAAAGGTAAAAAAACGCGATTGATTCAGAATAAAAAATCCGGCAAACGCCGGATTTCATGCACATAGCGCGTTTTTTATTTCTTTATTTTTTTAATTTTTTCTGCGAATGTGCGTGTGTACATGATCGCACTTAACAGTGATGCCGCCAACGCCGCCCATATGGCGATGATGCCGCCCTGGGATGTAATGTTCATAATTATAACCTGGGTACGGGTGATTGTTCCAGCCGCCAGCGGGGTTGATACTGTAAACAGCAAAAAGAACATTGCAATGGACAGCATCTGCAGTGCGGTTTTAACCTTGCCCAATGAAAAGCGTGCGTGCGGTACCGGCATTTCAATTTTCTGGGTGCCCAAAAATTCACGCAGGCCACTGATGTACAATTCACGTGCAATCATCAGAATAATTGGAATAACGATAAACCATACCGGCATCATGATGGCCAGCATGATAAATGCATTTACCACCAATAATTTATCACCAATGTGATCCATTACACCACCGATTTTGGTGCATACATTATATTTACGTGCCAGAAAACCATCTGCAAAATCAGACAGTGCCGCCAATACGAACAGTATAAACGCCGTCCAGTACATCGGGAACATCAGGCATGGGATTACCGCAAATGCCGCAATAATGCGGAAAATGGATAAAAAGTTTACAAAACGTTTCATGTTTTTTCTCCTTTGTATTAATAGTTATATTATACCACGTTTGTATGGAAATATGCATATATTTTTTCGGCCGCATTTTTTCCCAATCCTGGCACACGCATCAGGGCGTTCAGATCGGCGTCTGATACTGCGCGTGCCGATCCAAAATGTTGCATCAATGCCTTTTTACGTGTGGGGCCGATTCCTTCGATATCATCCAGCACGGATGCAGTGACAGTTTTTGCACGCACGGTGCGATGATATGTGATGACGAAACGGTGTGCCTCGTCTCGGACGGCGCGCAGTAATAAAAACAGACGTGAATCTTTTGGAATGTCCCATGATTCGGATCCGTCCGGTAAAATGAAATGTTCGTCACCATCGCGAACCTCGCCCTTGGTGACGCCGAGGACCGGAATGTTTGGTGCGCGTCGATGTGCGATGTTCCATTGTGCACGTCCGCCGTCGACAATGATCAAATCCAGTTTTGGGCCGCGTTCGATTGCGCGTCCAACAAATTCTGACATCATTGCGATATCATTCCCGGCGCGCGACATATCATTCAATTTAAAGTGTCGATATGATGACTTTATAAATCCGTTCGGGCCGAATGCAATCATTGCACCAACGGGATGTTTTCCAAACAGGTGCGAGTTATCAAATACACCCGCAGCATCTATTTTTATGCCCAATAATTTTTCCAAATCAGACGTCGCACCGGCCCAGTCGAAATTCGCGCTATGTGCATGTGGGCGCCGCATACCGCGATTTGCGGTGTGTGTTAATGCGGCGATTTTATCGCGTGCGATTGCCGCCGATTCAAAGTCCAAATTATCAGAATATTTTTGCATTTCCATGCGCAGGTCTTTGACAATGGGTTCACTGTCCCCGGTCAGGATTCGGCGTGCCAATGCCACGCGCGCATCATAATCATTTTGTGGCTTGACGCATGGTGCACTGCACCGGCCGATTTGATGTAACAGACATGGGCGTGCACGATTGCGCATAAACGTATCGGTGCATGTGCGCAGTTGGCATACCTTTTGAATTGTCTTGATCGTTTCGTTCAATGCCGCGACCGATGGATATGGGCCGTATACGTCGCGCCGCTGTGATATCTTGCCCCGGAATTTTAACAGGCGCGGAAATTCCCCGGTCGTCAATGCCAACATCGGATACATTTTTCCATCGGTCAGCATGATGTTATATTTCGGCTTTTGCGTTTTGATTAATTCCTGTTCGCGCAACAGTGCGTCGGATTCGGTTGGGACAATTTCCCATTCAACCTTTGACACCAGGCTGCGCATAACCTGTTTATGCAATTCCAGTTTTGATATATCCATATACTGGCGCAGACGATTGGCCAGATTTTTTGCCTTGCCCACGTACAACAGTGTCCCGTCCGCGTCATACATTTTATAGACGCCAGGGGCCCCAGGACTATTTTCTATTAAATCTGCAAATTGAATATTCATGTCAGATATGATATAATACAAAAAAACAAATAGCAAATAGGGGCATTATACTATGAATCAGGAATCCGGACGTTCAATGATAGAAATGCTGGGGGTGCTGGCAATTATGGGGGTGATTACGGTCGGTGCAATCGGCATGATTTCGACCGCAATGCGCACGCAAAAACGCAGTACTGTAAATGATGATGTAATCCAAATTGTGACCGGTGTACGTCAGTTGCTGGGCGAATATGACGATTTTTCGCATATAAACAATGCAACAATATTTGGTGCCATTGGTGTGTCTAATAAAAACCCGTATGGCGGAAACTATGAACTGTATGTAGATCCGTCCAATCCGCGTCAGTTTATTGTATCAATTGGCGGCCTGTCGGAGGGTGACTGTAAATACCTAACGACCAAGGCGTGGTCCGATTCGGTTGGGTACCAGATGTCGGGTGGAAAGAACGGCGGTGCAACGGGTAATTGTTCCGATGCAGGTGGTAAAAATACTGTGTATATAACATACGGCGAATAAATCAATGGCAGAAATTGCAACTGTTTCTTCAATAGAAGAGGGTGCACGCCTGCACCGGTGGTTTGTGCGGCATTATCCATCAATGCCGACCAAGCAGTTTTACAAGCTGTGCCGTGGGGGGCAAATTCGTCTGAATTCCAAGCGTGTTTCCGGTGGTGAAGTTTTACGCGCCGGTGACACAATCAGAATTCCACCAACGATTGCCGGATATGCGCATGCGCAAAAAAAGACGGAATCTGGTGATGTTTTTTCATTGGCCGATTTGGAAGCGTTGCGTTGTTGCATAATTCATAATGATGATGACATTGTTGTATTTAACAAGCCTGCGGGTTTGGCGGTTCAGGGTGGAACGGGCATAAAAAAATCCATTGATAAAATGGCGGCGGCGTTGTTCCCATATGATAAAATATCACTGGTTCATCGTCTGGATCGCGAAACCAGTGGTGTTTTGGTCGTGGCGAAAAATCAGATGGCGGCGCAACGCTTGGCGCAGCAGTTCCAGGGTAAAACCGCACAAAAACAATACTTGGCACTGTTGGATGGGGTTGTGCCATCGGAAAGCGGTATAATTGATAATTATATGTTAAAGGGTCGTGTGTTTGATACGCCCATGCGCGAAAATGATGGAACCGGTGCGCGTCCACAACGTGCGGTTACGGAATATACCGTATTGGGTCGCGCGTCGGGTGTGTTGTCGTGGGTTTTGTTCGTGCCAAAAACGGGCCGTACGCACCAGCTGCGTGTACATAGCGCATTATGTTTGAATGCGCCAATTGTGGGTGATGATTTATACGGGGCGCGTCACAATGGTAATAATGCGGCGTTAAAATCAATATTGGAAACCAAGAATTTGTTTTTGTTCGCGTATAAGATATCGTTTCAACATCCGCGCACCGGGCGTATGATAACATTACGTGCCCAAATGCCGGAATTTATGCGGCCAGTGGTGCAATTGCTGGAATTAAAATTGCCAAAAGATATGCAAAATGATTTTTAAGAAAAATCTATTTTTTACAATTGCACGAATTGTCTCGGTATTTTTTATGGGGATGGTTGTTGCGCTGGTTATCGCATTAAGTCAGGTGAATCTGGAAACACTGCGTGGTAATATTTTACATATTTTGCGTGATGCAACGGGAATGGATGTTGAAATCCAGGGGGCTGTGTCGTGGAAATTTTCCCTGCGCCCCCAGATTCAATTGCACCAGGTGCATATCCGAAATGCCCAGTGGGCAAAAAATGAATATGCGTTCAGTGCGGAAACAATTGATGTGACATTGGATTTGATATCCCTGATGCAGGATCGGCCCACAATAAAAAATATCAAAATAAAAGATGCGTCTGTTGCCATAGAAAAAAATGCCGCCGGCGAATATTCTATAATGCAGCGTGTTGATGACAAAGACACAGCAGACCCTGATGATAATGTAATAGACGCCCTGATTCATCCGGCGTATCCGTTTGCAGATCCGGGACTGGGCGGGATAGAGATAAAAAATTTAACAGCCCATATTTTCGATGCAACGTATTCATTGGCGGGATTACAGATTCGATATGTTCCACGTGATGATACACGTGAATACGCGGGATGGATCAAGCCAGAAGACAAGGTGTATCCATTTATTGTGTCATATGCACCGTATGATGATGCGCATAATGTCTATCCGGTGCGTGTGGCGATATCAACCGGCGGGGATGCGTTAATTGCAAATGTGTCACTGGATGGTGACAATTATATGCCAACCAAATTTTCTATCAGTGGCGATATCCCGGATGTGGCCGCATTGGGGGTGATATTTGGCATTGACCTGACGGCGGTACCATCGTTGCATTTGGATTTAAACGGGGAAATGTCCGACACCAAGATCGTGATAACCAAATCAACGTTTGTTGTGCGTGATACGGAATTGCATTTGTTGGGGGATTATGATTGGGGCAAGAAAAAGCCGACATTTAATCTTACGCTGGAATCGCGCCATATAAGTCTGATGCAATTATTCCCAGAACTGTATTATTCTAAACACAAGGCGCGTCCGAACCGCGAACTGAATGTGTTTCATGATATTCCGCTGTTTGGTAAAGAATTCTTGAAATACGATATGAATCTGCGTCTGGATATAGATCATCTGGATGTATATCGTGATTTGGTTTTAACGGATGTTAATGTGCGGTTAAAGGTGCGTGATGGTGATGCACGTCTGGATGCCCAGACCGGTATTGCCGGTGGCGAGGTTGCCGTTGCCGCAGACATAGAAATTGCGTCGGATGGAACACTGGATGTTATTGCTGCGGGTATGGGCAATGATATTGTTGTTGGTAAGATTTTAGATCAGGTTAATGCACCAGATCTGATATCAAATTTACCGGTTGGATTGCGTTTCTATCTGCGGGGGCGCGGTTCCGATTTGCATGAATTAATGCGTACCGCGACAGGTCCTGTTCAGATTTATTCAACCGGGTCCGGGTATGCGCATTCTGCATTGGTTGCAAATATGTATGGGACGGACTTCCTGACCAGTTTGCGTCACAGTATCCAGGATTTATTCCGCAGTGAAAAAAAGTATAATCAAATCAAGATTTCGTGTGCCACGATTTCTGTAAAGGTTCGCGATGGGCTTATTGAAACAGAAAATGGTGTTGCGGTGGAAACTAATGCAATAAATTTGCGCCTGGCGGGCAGTTTGGATTTGGGAAATGAAACCATTCATCTGGCATTAACAACGGTTCCGGTGCGTGGATTGAAGCTGTCATTGACAGGAAATGTTATGAATTCGATAGAAATTACTGGAAATTTGGCAGAACCTGATATAAAAATAAGTGGTGCGGCGGTTGCAGGCAAGGTTGTGTCCGCCACAGGAATTGGTCTGTTGTTGGCGCCGTTTACGGGCGGTATCAGTTTGGCAGCCGGGGCCGGTATCGGGTTGTTGGCAGGCGATTTGTTGGAAAATTGGCTGGCGGATGATACACCATGTGATACGGCGATGTTGCGTGGTGCGCCCGCACGGCGTGGTGATCCGGAATGGATGTCCGAACCAATTGGTGAGTTAATAAAGTCAGTTTTAGATAAATAAAAAACAAAAAAAAGGAGCAGAAAAATGGTATGGCAATGGTTGGTTTTTAACTGGGTTGGATTGTTGCAGATTGCAATTATCGCGGTAATGGTGTTTTTATTTTATAGAAGTTTTATTCAGAATACCCAATCTGAAAAACTTGTGCGTGGGCTGTTGGGATTGGCGGCACTGTGGGTGGCCAGTTTTGTGATGTCTTGGGCGCATCTGGATTTATTGGGCGGGTTCTTGCATTGGACGGCATTATTCCTGTCTTTGGGTTTGATTGTTATATTTCAGCCGGAATTGCGTAAATTTATGGCATTATTGGGCAATGTTGAGGGTTGGACGCGCATGTTTCGTCGTGGTGGTGTTGTGCAAAACGATACGCGTTCACTGGATGCGATTGTGTCCGCAGTTGAATATATGTCTGCAAAACATACAGGTGCATTAATCGTGTTCCCAAGTATGTTGGACGAAAGCGTCATTGAAAAGAAAGGTGTCGAGATTGATGCGCGTATATCCAGTGAATTGTTATTAACCATATTCTTTAACAAAACGCCGTTGCATGATGGTGCGGTGATAATTCAAAACGATCGTATCGCATATGCTGGTGGTATATTGCCGCTGTCCCAGAATAATTTGAATTGGAAATATGGTACGCGTCATCGTGCGGCACTGGGGATGTCGGAACAGTCTGGTGCAACGGTTTTGATCGTATCCGAAGAATCTGGTGATATATCAATCGCAGAAAAGGGTAAATTTACCAAATATGACGACAGAAAGAAATTACGTTCAAAACTGGAAAAAGTATTGAATAAATAATGTTTTCTGATCTGTTTATGCCTGGGGCCCCGATTGGGGCTCTTTTATTCCTATTTTGTCGCGTTTTGGTCTTGCACCGAATCGGGGTTTTTTGGTAAACTAGTGTACAAGAATGTAGGCATCTTTAATTAATTAACAGGAGCACATAAATGGAATTTTCGGTATTTCGTCAGGTTTTGATACGTGCGCTGGGGCATATGCAGTCCATTGTGGAAAAGCGTGCAACCCTGCCGATATTGATGAATGTTAAGCTAGAGGTGGCGGATGATTTAATTCTGTCCGCGACAAATGTTGACTTGGAATTGGTTGAACATGTGGCGGCGGATATCACGCTGGGTGGTAAAACGACGGTTCCGGTCCAGATGCTGTATGATATTGTTCGTAAATTGCCGGACGATGCGGAAATTAATTTTAAGCAGAGTGGGGACCAGTTGGTCGTATCCAGTGGTCGTGCGATATTCCGTTTGCCGACATTGCCGGCGGAAAATTTCCCGGCCATGGCTGGCAGTAATCTGACCACAAAATTCCAGATGACAACGGGTGATCTGGCGCATCTGATCAATCAGACGAAATTTGCAATCCCAACAGATGATGTTCGCTATCATCTGGGGGGGATTTATTTCCACATATCTGACGAAGGCAAGGAAAAAATGCTGACCGCGGTTGCGACCGATGCCCAGCGTATGGCCCTGTGCGCAATGCCCGCCCCAGAGGGCAGCGCGGAAATGCCCGCGGTTATTCTGCCGCGTCGCGTTATTGGCGAATTATCAAAATTGTTAGAAGATGCAAATGTTGATGATGTAACGGTTGAATTGTCGGATACCAAGGCGCGCTTTACCGTTGGTTCTGCAACATTGACATCAAAACTTGTTGATGCCCAATACCCGAATTATCGTGTTGTAATACCAAAGGGTAATGACAAGATTGCAATCTTGGACAGAAAGCAGTTTGTAAATGCAGTTGACCTGGTTTCAGTCGCCAGTGTTGATAAAACCAAGTCTGTTCAGTTGACTTATTCCATGAACAAATTGGTTGTGAATGCGTCCAGTCCGGATGCCGGTACCGCGACCCAGGAATTGGATATTGAATACAACAGTGACTCGTCATTTACGGTTACGTTTAATGTAAAGTTCTTGTTGGATGTTGCCGGCCAGGTAGAAGGTGAAAAATTCCAAATGGAGATGCAGGATCCGTTGTCCCCGACAATCATAAAGTCTACGGACAAGAATACAGATGCATTATTCATCCTGATGCCGATGAGAATGTAAAACAAAATCCCGCAAATTGCGGGATTTTTAATTGCAAATGCAAAATAATAGTGTTAACCTAAAACCAGTAAAAAAAGAGGGTAAAAATATGTCATTAGAAGATTTAAAACCCGGCAAAATGCCGCCGAAAAAAATGACCGCCGTAATAGAGGTGCCAGAAAACGGTTTCGTTAAATATGAAATTGACAAGGATACAGGTCTGTTGCGTGTGGATCGTATTTTGCATACACCGGTTGCGTATCCGGCAAACTATGGTTATTTCCCGGGGACACTCGGCGATGATGGTGATCCGCTGGATTGTGTTGTTGTATGTAATGCGCCGCTGCGTCCGGGTGTTATGATTGATGTTCATCCGATTGGTGCGTTACTGATGGAAGACCAGGCCGGTGGTGATGAAAAAATTATCTGTGTGCCGCGTGATCGTATCGATCCGTATTATGAAAACGTTTCGTATTTGCATGAATTGCCAAAAATCGTAATGCATAAAATTGAATATTTCTTTCAGCATTACAAGGACTTGGAACCAAATGCATGGACCAAAATTGCGGGATGGGCGGATCGTGATGAAACAGATAAAATCATCATGGCATCAATTGAACGTTATAATAAAACACATAACAAAGATTAAACAAGGGGTATTACAATGGCGTCTTATGTTGCAAATGATATGCGTGTCGGTTGGGTTATTTCCCATAATGGCCGCCGCTATTCCGTTACATCGATAACCAAGGTAAAGCCGGGCAAGGGTGGCGCATTTGTTCAGGCTGACCTGCGCGATATTGACAGTGGAAACAAGGGTGGCGATCGCTGGCGGTCCGAAGACAAGGTTGAAAAACTGATGGTCGAGGATTTTGAATGCCAGTATCTGTATTCTGATGGGGTTGATGCGTTCTTTATGAACTTGTCAGATTATGAACAGTTTACAATGCCGGTGGATTCGCTGGGTGACCAAATGAAATTCCTGGCGCCGGAAATGAATGTAAAGGCAAATTTTGTAGAGGGTAAACCGGTATCGATTTCCTTGCCAAAGACAGTTATTGCGACGGTCGAAGAAACTGAACCGGCCCTGAAAGGTCAGACTGCGTCATCCAGTGGCGGTAAACCGGCTGTGCTGGATAACGGTATTCGTGTTCAGGTTCCGTTGTTCGTTAACGCCGGCGAAAAGATCGTTGTTAACACGGAAACGTTAGAATACGTCGAACGCGCAAAATAAATTAAAATTTATTATAACAACACATCTGCGGGCGGAAAATTTGCTCATGTATGTCCAATACACTACGCAAATTTTCCGCCCGTATCTGTATCGTTCTAATAAATTTTGAAATCGGCAACTCATGTACGCCTTGTACACTACGCAACCCGTTTTTCGTGCATCTATATTATTCTAATATATTATCTGCGCTCTGAAAACTGTACTCTAAAAAAATCCCGCCGACTGGCGGGATTTTTTTAGTTCAGCTTGTTATCACTGCCCATGATGTTTTTGATTTCGTCGATGCAATTTTCGACGATCAGTTTGCGGCCCGCGCCCAGATAGTCGCGTGGATTAAATCCGGCCGGCTTTTCAGCCAAATTTTTGCGAATGCCCGCGGTAAATGCCAGGCGGGAATCGCTGTCCACATTAATCTTGCAGATGTTCATTTCGGTCGCCTGGCGCAGTTGCATCGGATCGATGCCGCGCGCGCCCTGGATATCGCCGCCGAATTCGTTGATCGTTTTTACAAAGTGCTGTGGGATGGATGATGCGCCGTGCAGAACCAATGGGAATTCTGGCAGCTTTTTTGCAATCTCGGCCAATATGTCAAAGCGCAATTTTTCATCGTCTGATTTGCGTTTGTATGCGCCGTGGCTGGTGCCGATTGCAATAGCCAGGGAATCGCATCCTGTCTGTTCAACAAATTTGATAACGTCGGCCGGGTCGGTATAGCTGGACGTTTCGCTGTGTGTGTTTTCGTCTTCGATTCCGGCCAGTGTCCCCAGTTCTGCCTCAACCGATACATCGTGCTTGTGTGCCAATTCCGTAACGCGGCGGGCAAGTTCTACGTTTTCATCAAATGGCAATTTACTGCCGTCAATCATGACAGATGAAAAGCCCAGTTCGATTGCGTGCTGGCATGCTTCAAAGCTGCCGCCGTGGTCCAGGTGTAATACGACGCCGTTTTCGGGCTTGAATTTTTTGCCCCAAATCATGCCCATCAGCAAATCGTCACCCATGTACTTCATTGCGGATTCTGATACGGCCAGTATGACCGGGCTTTTTGTTTCTGTTGCTGCCGCCAAAATCGCCGACAAAGTTTCCATATTATAAAAGTTAAATGCCGGTACCGCGTACTTGCGTGCGATTGCGTCTGCAAACATGGCGCGGGTGTTGTTCAAACCGAAATCTTTATATGTCATATTTGTTCCTTTCCTATTTTTTGATACAAATCACATCAATTAGTATATCATATTTGGCGGTGTGGCAAATACTTTTTGTTGCGCATTGACAATGTCGTGATTTGTGTAATAATCGAATTAACGAATCGGGGCGGGCGAGAGATGGACATAAAAAAAGGACAGTGTTATGAAAAAGGTTCTGGTTTCTGTTGTTGCGCTGGTTGCCCTGGCGGGATGTGCATCTTATTATGATTATTATCGTGGCGATGTCCGCTATACCCAGGATGGGGCGGATTGTATTTATTATGCCGGCGAAATGGGTAATCATTTCAGTGCAGATATTCGCAGCCTGCATACCGGTAAAAAAATAGTGTATCGCAATACGATGTGTTCGGATTTGTATAACCGTGACATGATGGGTCAGGCCCCGCGTGCAGATCGTGTTATCGTTGCGCCGGCGGCGCGCACGTCTTCGTGTGGTTGTGATAGGGTGTCGCACCGTGACGCATGTCGGACGAATGTTCGACGTAAATATATTTTTGTGCCTGCGATGTAATTTTGTGTGGTCATATGAATATTGGGCGGTCGGGTTGTGTCCGGCCGCTTTTTTGTTTGGATGTGGTGGGAAACTATGATATAATTCAACCAGGAATAGAAATTATAAGGAGATTTCAAATGAAAAAACTTATGAAGAAAATAAACTTTGCGATTATCGCGGCCATGGTATCCGGTCCGGCGATGGCGGCCAATGATGCGGGTATTTGCGCATTGATTGTCCAGATGCAGCAAGTGTTTAGAATTTTGCGTACATTGGCGTTCGTTGGTGCGGCATTTGCTGTTGCTGGATGGGCGTGGGGATATATCTCTAAGGGTGAGGTAAAATTTGACGATGTGCAGAAAAAAGGTATCGGCATGTTGGTTGGGTTTATCTTGCTGGCGGCTGTTGGTATTGTTTTGACTGCGATTACATCAACGGCAGGTTTGAATGTTCTGGGTTGTGTGACAACTGGTTGGAATTAATCGTACGTGTATTAAAAAATGCCCCGCGAATTGCGGGGTGTTTTTTTGTCTGTTGCTTATTTACCATCCTCAATATTGGCCAGGGAAAACAGTACCGATGATATCAGTGATTGATAGGGTACGTGTTGTGCGTCGGCCAGCTCTTTTATTTTATCCAATATTGGGCGCGGTATGCGCATGTTTATTACACAGTCTGATTTATTAAACGCCTTGTACGCGGCGTATTCTTTTAACAAAGTTTCAATGTTCATTATGAACAATTGCTGCATAACATTTGGCATGGACAATCCTCTATACTTTTGGCAATACCGCCGTCTTTACAAGTGACTATAACATTGTATTTACACTTGTCAATACAAATGTAAAGATTGTTGTAATTACCGGTGTATTGTGCGGGGTGTTGGCTGTGGTGTTGGCGTGTGTATGTCGGCTTGATTTTTGTTTTTTATAAATATAAGATTATGGGTACACGGAAATAGGGGATCATAAAATGCTAAAGAAAATAATGTTTGCGCTGGCCATAATGGTCGGGTGCGTGGGGGCATCCCGCGCGGAACTAAAGGTTGATATTATTGCGGGGGCTGCGTCGCCGATTCCGGTCGCAATTCAGAAATTTGAAACAGGTTCGGGCGTCAGCAGCAAAGACGCATCCATGATACGCGAGGTTGTTGAAAAAGACCTGAATTCAACGGGGCTGTTTCGTATTGTAAATCATGATGCGTTCCCTGAATTTGTGAAAATGGGCGATATGCCGAACTTTCAGTCCTGGGCCGCGATCAAGACCCAGGTACTGGTACAGAGCAAACTGGAAATCCAGGATGGCAAATATAAATTGGAATTTTATGTCTGGGATGTTAATGGCAAAGAACAGATAGAGGCACAGTCCCTGGTCGCGTCCAAACAATCCGCGCGGAGACTGGCACATATTATGGCCGATGCGATATATGAACGCTTGACCGGTGAAATTGGATACTTTGATACCCAGATTGTGTTCATCGCGGAAACGGGCCCGATAAAAAAACGTGTAAAGCGTATGGCAATAATGGACCAGGATGGATATGGCCTGCGATACCTGTCGGATAAAAATACATTTGTTATGTCGCCACACTTTTCGCCCAATATGCAGACGGTGGTATTCCTGTCCTATCGCGATGATGATCCCATGGTATGGAGTTTGAATCTGGATACCGGTGATGCGCGCCGCTTGGGTAACTTTGGCGGAATGAGTTTTGCACCGCGATTCTCGCCCGATGGGAAAAAGGTTGCATTATCCCTGGTGAAAAATGGCATCACGCACATATATGAATATGATACAGAGGAAAAAACATTGCGCCAGTTGACGTTTGGAAATTCATTGAACACCAGTCCGTCTTATTCCCCGGATGGTAAAAAGATGGCCTTTAATTCCGATCGTTCGGGCCGTCAACAGATACATGTTTTGGATCTGGAAACACTGGCCGAAGAACGTATTACATATGGCAATGGCCGATATGCGACGCCGGCATGGTCACCAGACGGTCAATTTATCGCATTTACAAAAATGGCAGATGATACGTTCTATGTCGGGATTATGGATCCGCGTGGTAGAAACGAAAAAATCTTGGCTGGTGGCTGGTTTATGGAGGCCCCATCCTGGGCCCCGGGCAGCCGTCGCCTGGTATACTATGAAACGGAAAAGGCGTTGGATGGTATTGAACGCACCAGTCATATCCGCAGTGTCGATATTACCGGTCAAAACGTATATGATATTGAATTGCCGGATAATGTAAATGGATTGGAACCGACATGGTCACCGCGCTTGCCATAAAATGAAAAGGGTATGGTTCGTAATTTGTATGTTGTGTTGTTCTGGTGTGGCAAATGCCACACCGGCGACCGTCAGCTATATTGTCGATGGTGATACGTTTGCCGCATATGTAAACCTGGAAGATGATATTGAAATTTCCGTACGTGTTCGGTTAAGGAACGTTGATACACCGGAAATTCATGGCAAATGTGATTACGAGATATCGCGTGCATATCGTGCCAAAGAACGTCTGGCGGAATTGATTCCGGTTGGAACACGTGTTGAACTGTTGCGTATCAAAGATGATAAATATTTGGGCCGAATTGACGCATATGTCGAAACCCCAGACGGTCGTGATGTCGGCGCAGTATTAATTGCAGAAGAATTGGGCCGCCCATATTCTGGTGGTCGTCGCGCCGGGTGGTGTGAATAAAAAATCGCCCTGGCGGGATTTTTTTAGAGTTCAGTTTTCAGAGTGCAGAGTACAGATAAATCGGTGTCTAAGTTCCCCTTATGTACAAGAAGGGAATCTGAACCGTGTCCCAGCACGAACTATTTGCAAATTTGAAAACAATCCGATATAATGGTTGTGCATCGGGTGATGGTCGATGCGGGGTGTAAAGGCCTCAAACATCAAAAGCTCCAACCATGGTTGGAGGCCTGTGATATATTTGAATAAACAGGACTATCGATGTTATAGTCTTCAACCTCCAACCGCATCTCATCAATGCGGACTTTTTTTATTCCCCTCCAGGGGCCGACGGGCCCCGACTGGAGGGGTGTCACCAACGGTGACGGGGAGGGTTGCCTGCCACACGAATAACAAAAAAAGCAAGGAGGAAAAAATGCAAAAACAAAAACCAATTGATGAAACCGCATCCCGTCTGGGGGCCATTATGTGCAATGCGCGTCGCATGATGTACATGCCTCATGACGAGGTTGCAAAAATGCTGTTGATATCCCCGGCCGAGATGTTGGAATACGAACGTGGCACAACAAAAATCCCAGCAGATGTGTTGGAACGTGTAATTGTTATGGGCTATAAAATGATACGCGTTCGCACACTGGAAGACCGGTATCGTCGTCAACGCCGTGTGTTCAATAAAATAAAACAAAGCGTCGCAGAAAC
>JAAVBP010000003.1 GCA_014803525.1 bacterium | reverse complement strand
GGCGCATGACGGGCGTGATTGGGACTTTGCGAAAAAATTCGGTATGGATATTATTCCGGTTTTGGCCGGTGGTAAAGAAGGCGAAGTTTTTGAAGGTGATGGCCCGCATATTAATTCCGGATTTATGGATGGTATGTCCAAGGCGGACGCAATCGCCGCGGCCATCAAGTATGGCGAAGAACGTGATTTTGCGCGTGCGACAAAAAAATATAAATTGAAAGACTGGGGGTTCTCGCGCCAGATGTATTGGGGCGAACCGATCCCACTAGTACACTGTGAAAAATGTGGTTGGGTTCCGGTGCCAGAATCTGAACTGCCGCTGTTGCAGCCGTATATGAGTGATTATCGTCCGACGGATGACGGGGAATCACCGCTGGCCCGTGCGACCGACTGGGTAAATACAACGTGTCCGTGTTGTGGCGCACCAGCTGTGCGTGAAACGGATACTATGCCCCAGTGGGCGGGGTCGTCATGGTACTTTATGCGGTATCTGGATGTGCGTAATAATGCGGCATTCTGTAACCGGGAATTATTAGATTCTTGGATGCCTGTTGATCATTATAATGGTGGGATGGAACATACGACGCGTCACCTGCTCTATTCCCGTTTTTGGTACAAGGCATTGGCGGATTTGGGGTTGGTGCCGGGGGTGGAACCGTATAAAAAACGTACCAGCAGTGGTCTGCTGATGGCGCATGACGGGCGAAAGATGTCAAAGTCACTTGGCAATATGGTGCCGTCTTCGGATGTGGTTGCGCGTGCAGGTGCGGATGCGTGTCGTATGACGATATTGTCACTGGGCCCGTGGGACCAGAATGTAAATTGGTCCGAAGGGACGCTCGCGGGTGTTCAACGTTTCCTGCGTCGCGTTGAAAATATGTCGGATAATTTAACAGATTTCCCCATGACGGCGGAACAGGAACGACTGGTCAATCAATTAATCAGTGACGTTACCGAACGTATCGATGGAATGCGCTTTAATACCGCGATTTCGGCCATGATGGAGTATTTAAATGCATTCCCGGGTGGTACAATACCGCGCGCGGCGTACGAGGCGTTAATCCGCGTACTGAATCCGTTTGCGCCGCATTTAACCGAGGAAATGTGGGAAAAACTGGGAAATACGGAAATGCTGGCAACCTCTTCCTGGCCCACATTTGATACGGCGAAATTGGCCAAAACTGAAATGACAATGGCGGTGGCTGTAAATGGCAAACGTGCAGCAGAATTTACATTGCCGGTCGATAGTGCCGAGACAGACGTTGTTTCGGCAGCGCGCGCATCGGCCGGCGCCAAATTAAATGGTGCGGAAATAATCAAGACGATTGTTGTTCCGAATCGTATGGTGAACTTTGTTGTGAAAAAGTAAAGAAACACCGCCCTGTCCGGGCGGTATTTTTTATGATAGCGCATTGACAGAAATGTCGTTTGTGTTATTATGAGTAAAAAGGAGTTTCGAATGAAAGTGCAATTGACGCCAGAACAACAGTGCCGTGCAGATAAATTGGCGCGCATGACGCCGCGCGAATGGGATGCGATATGCAAGCGTTGTGGAATATGCTGTTTGACCAAGATAGGTGTTTGCTTGGTGGATGATATGTCTGGCCTGATAGCTGACCGAGAAACGGCTTATTTGAAACAGTGCTGTGATAAATTTGACCCGATTGGGCATCGGTGCACTGTGTATCAGTCGCGCGTGGATGGCCGTCGGAATTGTGAAAAAGTAACCATGGATATTATTTTAGATGGTGAATTATTGCCGGCGTCGTGCGGATATGTTGAATATATATTCGGGCCTGCGCGCCACCCTGCCCGCGTTGATTTTAATCTGGTTCGTCCCATTGCAGACGGTGAATTTGAAAAAATGTCCCAGGATGAAATACAACAGGATATTATTCCGGAATCCATTCTGTGGAACAAACGCATTCGTTAAAAAAAATCCCCTATTTCGGGCCCCGCGCGAACATTGTTTGCGCGGGTGAACCCTTGGGGGATTTATTATGATATTTTTTCAATTCGGCGGATGCGGCGTTCGGCGTTGTCAAACGGACTTTCCAGAAACGTCTGGGCGCATAAAAATGCCATTTCGATATCAATATCATCCGCCCCCAGTGACAGTACGTTAATATCATCATGAAACCGGTCTTCGCGGGCCTGGGTCGGGTTGTCACAGCGCGACGCGCGAATATGGCGATAACGGTTCGCGGCAATCATGACGCCGGCACCGGTTCCGCAAATCAATATGCCGCGTGCGTTTTTGTCGCCATCCATTGCGCTGGCCAAGCTTGCCGCGACATCTGGATAGTCGACCATTGTATTTGGATCATCTGTCCCCAGGTTTACGACCATATATCCCGCCGCAGTCAGCATTTCGATCAAATACAATTTTGTGCCAACGCCGCGGTGATCGGCGGCAATGTATACTTTTGATATTGTTTTATTCATCCTTTTTATCCTTTCGTTTGGTCAGTTTGCATTCCAATCCCGTGTTACCGGTAATGTTCAACGTTCTGTATGATAGCGTGCCGGACATTTTGGCCGCGCTGAACATATTTGCGGCGTTAACGGTTGCAGGGCCATCCAATTCCCCGTGCAGAAATAATGTGTCGGCAACAATTTTGCCTATAACGCGGCCGCCACGGCCAATTACAACGGTTTCGGCATTGATGTTTCCGTGTACGGTTCCATGGATCTGGACGATATGGTCTGTCTTGATGTCGCCCATTACATTACAGCCCGCACCAATAACGGTCGGTGAAGTTTTTTCTACAGAGTTTGTAAATGCCAGCATTCCTTTATTCCTTTACAAATGTTGTTGGGTCGAATTGGTTGCCCTTGTACTTGATTTCATAGTGCAGATGGGGGCCCGTACTGCGGCCAGATGAACCGCCCAGTCCTACAACGGTTCCAGGTTTTACCCAGTCGCCGCGCGAAACAGTAATTTGTGACAGGTGGGCATACAGTGTTGTAAAGCCCAGTCCGTGGTCAATTTCAACCGTTGTGCCGTAACCCACACGTTCGCCGGCCGATACCACGCGTCCTGGTGCAACGGCCATCAATTCTGTGCCGATTTTGCCGGCAAAATCAATTCCGCGATGACGTTTTTGCTTGCCGGTAAACGGATCTTTGCGCATGCCATAGTTTGACGTTATTCGCATTTGTTTTACCGGTGTGCCCAACGGTAATATTGTGTGCAGGCGGGCCAGCCCATGCCACAATTCCAAATCGTCGGCCAATTTCTGGTACTTTGGATCCAGATTTTTATCCAGTTCCAGTGGGCTGAACGCGGCGCCGACTGCGCGGTTGGAGTATCGGTTTGCGCCCTCGATCAATGCACGCTCGCTAAGTCCTAGGGATGCAATTGTGTTATTTATTTTCTTTAATTTTTTTCGCAATTCTTCGGTCTTATCAGCGGCCAGTGTGCTTACTGTATCAATAATCTCTGTGTCGGCGGTGACGATGGATTGCATGGATTCGATTATTTCGGCGTTGCGACGTTTCAAGTCTTCGTTTTCTGCACGTGTTAATTCGTATTCGGCGGACAGTTCGGACAATTTGGAATATTCTGGGGAATAGTCTTCGTCTGTAAATATCTCAGATACGCGTGTGCGCATGAAATCCAGTTCGCCCCATGTTTTCAGGCGCGCATTCATCAGATTTTCTTTTTCGGCATCTGTCAGCTTTTTTGCATTTAATATTTTGTCGTCGGTCACATTCAGTGTGCGCGTTAAATCATTAAATTTTTCTAAATATACACGCAGTTCAGTCATTTGGCGTGCATGCTGGGCGCGGGCGCGTTCCAATTGCATTGTGCGCTTTTGCAATAATGGTCGGTGATATACGAAAACATATGTCGACCAAGATGCCCATATAATCAATCCAACTTTGCCACAGAACTTGGTAAAACGCCAAAAGCTGCTTTGTTTAAATGTATAAACATTGCCGCGTGGCGTGTCCATAACGGTAAATTCGCGCGGGGGAAAAATACGCACAATAATGCGCCATATGGCACGAAAAGGTGACGTAATTAATGCCCACAGTGATGTAAAATGTCTGGTTATAAAATGTATCATGTTATGCCCAGTTTAGACAATGCATCACGAATAGTCAAGCCATCGCGTAAGACGGCGTCTGTATTCATGGACAGTCCTCGATGAATAATTGATGGCGATTTTATGCCGACGCGGCCGCTGATAATCACGCGTTCGGCGGTGTTTTTTGCGCCGAATAATGGAAATAGCTCGATCCCGCCACAGGAATGTGTCATTGCGGATATTACACAGGCAGACGCCGCGGCGTCAACAATTGTTATAAATGTGCCGCGTGGGCGTGTGCGTGCAACGCATCGACGTGTCCATGTGTCTAAGTCTGCATTATGATGTGCGTTATGTGTGGCGGGCGTGCCATTAAAATAAGGCGGATTTGATATCACCAGATCAAATGTTTTGTCTGTGCGCCATGTTGTTATATCGGCATTAATCAGTTCGATGTCCCGATGATTTAGTGTTGCATTATCTGCACATTCGGCCAGCATTTCTGGTGATATGTCCAGTCCCGTGGCGATAATATCCGGTTGCCATGACGTCAGGCATAATATCGCCCCGCCCGTCCCCACACCGACGTCCAGGACGGTTCGTGCATTCACGCTTGCGGCCATGGCGGCCAACCATACCGCGTCCGATGTTGGGTTGTATCGGCCACGTCGGATTTGTACGCGCCCACCCAGCAAGGTAAAAATTTCTTGTTTTTGTGTCATTGGCATATATAATAATTCATCAAAAATAAAAGGCAAGATTATGTTTGATGAATCATTGGTTGTGCAAAGCGCGGTAAGTGCGTTTAATAATGCGGCATTGGTTGCGCCAACCTTTTTCTGGCTGGGGCTGTTTTCAATTCCTTTGATGGCGTTGGCATATTTATATGGACGGGACTTTCTGGGGAAAATTGGATGGAACCCAAATGATTTAGAAAAAAATGCGTCTATATTTACTGTGGGGCTGACCTTGTTATGGTTGGTTCTGTTTGGTGGAAATTACATGGTTTTGCGTGATGCTGCATCTGTTTTGCCATTTTGTATTGCGGGGCTGATATTTGTGTGTGCGTGGACACTGGGGGCGCATGGACGTGACATTCAAATGCCAAAGTGGCGTGGCGCATCATGGCGTCGCAAGTTGGCATATATTTTGGTGATTGCGATGATTGTTTGGGCGCTGGGGGTGTCGGCGATGCATACATGGTTGGGTGTTTTGATGCAGATTGTGGCATTTTTTGGCGGTGGATTGGTTGGTCGGTATATACGGCGTACGCCACGTGCGGTGCCGATGGCGTTGTTTGTTATGTTTGTGGTTGCGACACTGATGTTGATGCAGCCGGAATTCTTTCGTTTTGGTGAACTGGGGGCGCTTAGTGTTTTACATATGGGGGCATTGTTGGTCTTTGCTATGGCGGCGCTAGCGGCGTTGGTATTGCGAAATGTAAAATCGCGTGGTCGTATACATCACAGTGCGTATGTTAAATTGAAATGGATGGCGCGTTTCGTTGTTGCGCTGGGTATTGTGTTATTTTTCATGACGGAATCTGTACCGGTGTTTTTGGGCCTGTCTGTGGCGGTGGCTGGTATGTTTGCGTTGTCTGTATGGCATGCTGGGGATGTGGCGTCGGATTTGGCATCGCGGATGCTGGCGATTGCATTGGGGATGTTTGGGTTGATAACGACACTGCCGGTTTTGTCTGCGCTGGGGGTGCTGATATGGATCAGTGCACCGGCCGGCCGTTTTGATAAGGATTCTCGCTTTTTGTTATAATTGGTTATATTAATTTAATACCAATTATTTGGCGCATGATGTATTATTTCAGACGAAATAAACTGTAAAAAAGAAGTGAGATTTCTAATGAGTATACATCCAACCGCTATTATTCATGATGGGGCCGTTATTGGTGCCGACTGTAAAATCGGGCCAAATTGTATTATCGGGCCGAACGTCACCCTGGGTGATCGGGTTGAACTGATATCCAATGTAATTATAGATGGCAAGACGTCCATTGGTGATGATTCCATTGTTTATCCGTTTGCGGTACTGGGCGTGATGAGTCAGGATTTAAAATGGCAGGATGAGGCTGCTATGACCGGCCTGCGCATCGGTAAACGTTGCCGTATTCGTGAGTATGTTACAATTCATTCCGGAACACCGGCGTCCGATGGCACGGTTATTGGTGATGATTGCCAGATTATGGTAAATGCCCATGTTGGCCATGACTGCAAGATTGGTAACAGTGTTGTTATGTCCAATCTGGTTCAGGTTGCCGGCCATGTAGAGATTGAAGATTTTGCCATATTGTCCGGTGGTGTTATGGTGCTACAGTTTGCGCGCATTGGGCGTAACGCATTTATCGGTGGTATGGCCGGTGTTGGAAATGATATTTTGCCATATGCAATATATGATGGAAATCCGCGCGCGGTCTATCGTACGATTAATCGCGTTGGATTGATGCGTCATGGGTTTACAAACGAGGATATGCATGCAATACACACTGTGTATTCTGCCGTATTTCGCGGAACGGATGGCACGGTGACTGAACGTTTGAATCGTGTTCGTAAAGAGGTTAAAAATAACAAATATGCAATGGACGCAATAGACTTTATTGAAAATCGTTCAAAGCGTGGTATTGGTACATCGAAAAATGCCGAATAAGCTGAAAGTTTTTATCATTGCAGGCGAAGTCTCGGGCGATGTTCTGGGGGCACGTATAATGTCTGAAATGACCGATGCCGAATTCGTGGGTATTGGTGGTGAAAATATGACGTCTGCGGGGCTGGAATCACTGTTCCCGATGGCTGATTTATCTGTTATGGGCGTGATAGAGGTTGCAGCCCATGCCAAAACATTAACGCGACGTATAAAACAAACGGTCGACGCCATTATTGCCGCTGCGCCGGATGTGGTTTTAACGATTGATTCGCCAGGATTTGCGCGCAGTGTGATATCGCGCCTGCGTCGGATGGCGGCGGGGCGTGAATTAATTGCGCGCGGATTAAAATTTCATCATGTTGTTGCGCCCCAGGTTTGGGCATGGCGTGCGGGGCGTGCGAAAAAATACGCTAAAACATTTGATAAATTATATGCGTTTTTTGATTTTGAGGTGCCCTATTTCACCAAATATGGTTTGGATACGGTTGCTGTCGGGCATCCGATTGCAGGCGCGATTTTGGGACAGCCGGAACGAAGAAAAAAACAGGTTGTAGACGAAAAAATCATAACCATGATACCTGGCAGTCGTATGTCAGAGGTACGTCGTTTGTTGCCATTAATGCATGATATGGCGCGCATAATTCACAGTTGTGGGTATCGTGGATATCGTTTTGCTATTCCGACGGTTGAAACCACCGCTGAATATATAGCGACAGAGGTCGCTAAATGGAATATTCCGGTTGAATTGGTGCCGGCCGATGGTCGTTATGATTTGTATGCGCGTACATATATTGCGATTGCGGCCAGTGGAACCGTTTCTGCCGAGTTAGCCATGATGCATGTGCCGGCGATTATTGTGTATCGCATGAATCCAATAACAACATGGCTGGTTCGCCAGGTGATAAAAGTTCGCTGGGTGTCGTTGGTTAATATTTTGTTAGGTCGTGGTGTGTATCCGGAATTTTTAGGCCCGGCCGCCGATGCGTCGAATATTATGCCGACGTTTGATGAATTGATTATTCCATCTGTACGTGAAAAAATGACAAATTCATTGCGTTCGGCGGACGACATGTGGTTGCGCGGTGGTGCGGATGCGGCGCGGTTAATTGCCGACGGTGTACGTGCAGCGGTGAATCGGTAATAATCTGTATGTAAAACGATAAAAAATATCCGTCACTATTATGACGGATATTTTTTTATTCATTATTTTTAAAGTCCCTTTGGCACTTCTTCGCTGCAGCTGCCGTTGGGGCATACCTGATTTGTGGCTTGCTTTGGTGTGACGCTGCACCATTTTTGGGTCGGTGTGTTCGCTGTTGCAGTGACAGGGGTAATGTTGCCCGGGCACTGGCCGTCATTTTCATATTCTGTCGCAGTTGGCAGAATTGGTACACACTGCGCGCTTTTTCCCCATTTGCTGCGGCGGCCGCCGTTTTCCCAGCACAGACATGCCCCCCACGATTTGGTATCAACACTTAAGTCATAGTCGCGCGGACACATGTTTTCGTTACTGCCAATGCCGTATTGGCCCTTTATGGTCGCATAGGCAGACTTGCCGTTATTTTTTATAAGACAAATATTATCTTTGGAATATGATGCGATATTTATATTTTGATATTCAACAAACCGCCCCAGCAGGTTGTTACATTGCGTATTTAGCGCATCTATAATCTGGTTATAGATTTCTGTTGCAACACCAGTCGGGCGCAGATTGCGATGATTAAGCAGTGGCTGGCTGGTGTATGTAATGCCTGTTTCAACGCCGGTTACGGTTTGTCCGGTTTTATAGTTATACCCATAGATCGGGGTGCCACCAGCCTCACAGTCAGCTTGTCCCTGGCAAAGTTCTGCTACTTGATAAATTTTGTTGTTTATTTTACCGGCATACTTTTTACCATAGTACATGTCCAGACCGCCAAATGCCTGTTCGATAATATCAGTTTTATTACATGCATCAATGGTGGTCAGCTGCTTAGCGCATTCGGATTTATATTTTGGATACAGTGTTATTGTTCTGTTGTTGCCTATTCCTCGCTCGTCCTTTATTGGGGTGCCATTTTCTGTTTTTACTCCGTCGGTTGGGTCCTCGGTCCATTCATACAATGTAAACCAATCCGAGGCCTGGCCGGCTGTGAACAGGCCGCTGTACGGATAGTAGAAATTCTGATAGTTTGTGCCACCGTATTTGTCAAAGCATTGTTTTGCAACCGCGCGACATGCCGTCAGGGTGTCTTCGTTTGTGCGGTTGGCAATATAGTCTTGGATGATGTTGCCGCCGAACATATTATCGCAAGATTCAACATAATTCTTGCATAATTGGTCGGTTAAATCAATCTTATGTGGCTGCAGTAATACTGTGCTGTCGCCGGTTAATTCCGTCATGGCGGCTGTAATAGATTTGTCGCCATTCATATAACAGGCCGATACGAAATCAAAGCAGCCTTGCTTGATTTCCGATACTTTTGCCTTTTGTGCATAGTATATGTCCAGCATTGCCTTGTCCAGATAGTCGGCCCAAACATCGGTTGCCTGTTCTGTGCATTTATCCAATGCGGGTTCGGCAAACTTTTTAACACGTTTTTCAAAGTTTTGAACGAATGTGCGATTACTAAACACAGATGTCAGCTTTTGATCAGATGCATCAACACCCGCTGGGAATGTCAAAATTGTTTCCAGTTTATAGAAATCAACCACGCCCGCGATTGGTGTGCCGGTGGTGATGTCAATGAATTCGCCATTGTCCAGGCATTTGTGATAGTTTGCACCACAAACTTCTTCGCTTAATATCGCCTGCTCTACATTGGCCAGACATGTTGCAATGTCGTCGGAGTTGTGCTTTTGTCTGTTTTCAACACGGGCCAGATCCAACATTGCGCTGCCTTCGCGGATGGCGGCCTTGGTCTGTTTTTGTTTTTGGACAATGGCGGTTTCGACCGTGTTGCAATCTTGTTCGATCGCCATCAGATATGCGGTGATTGCGCGCTGCAGTGCGGCGTCACTGCAGTCATTGCGGACCGCGTTTCTGCATTGTGGATATACGGCGGAATATAAGTCTTGGCCGTTATAATTGGCAGCGGCCTGGGTGGCATCGGATACATCAAATGCACTGGATGTATCAAATGATATGTTTATACTGTTCAGGTCAGAATACCGGCCACCAACATTGCTGTCTTCGCCGCGTATTGAATTCATAATTGCCTGTAACAATGCCTTGGATGCCGATGTGTCTGATGTTAGTGCGTTTTCACCATCCGATGCGGTTTTCATGGCGGTGGCCTGGGCGGCCGTCATACCAACAACATTCAGGTTTTCTGTAAACACGGTCAATTGTTCGCCGGCGTCTAGAATGGACTGGCGTGATTCTGCCAATTTATATACGCGATTACTGCAAGAGCATCTGCGGTAATCGTCGTTTTTTAGTGTGCAGAATTGATCCATGCATGTAAAGAATGCGGTCTTGCATTGTTCGTATGCGGCACCTGTGCGTGTTTCGGACATTGAACTGGCGTTGTCTGATTGCGTGGCGGCGCGTGCCACGACGGATGTTGCGCTGCGTCCTGGGGTGGTGTTGCGTGCAGATGTTGTTCGCGGGGATGTTGTTTGTATTGTGGCGGTGCGTGCGCTGGTTTGGCGCGTTGTGTTTTGTTTGGTGGTGCGCGGTGTCAGTGTTGCCGTACGCGCCGCTGTGGTCTTTTCGGTGGTGGTTGTGCGTTGTGATGATGTGGTTGTTGGTGATTTTTGGCGTGCCTGGGCGTTGCCGTCACGTACCGCCGCACGCACAGGTGTGGTGGATATCAAGGCGTATGCAACAAAAATCAGAATTTTCTTCATCTCTGATTTGAATGTTAGCAAAAAAGCAAATTTCAGGGCAAGTGAAAAGATGTCCGCAATATGATTTGTTCCCCGTGGTTTTTTTGTTGGGGTGTGTGTATTATTTAATGTATGAATAAATCAAGACTAGAAGCATTTAGTGATGGCCTGTTTGCCGTTGCGATAACGATAATGGTGTTGGCGCTGGAAGTGCCACATGGTGTTAATTTGGGGGCGCTGGGCCGTTTAATGCCATTGTTCCTAAGTTATGTGTTAAGCTATATTTATATTGCGATTTTTTGGATAAATCATCACCATTTAATGGCGGCTGCGCGTAAAATAAACAGCGGCGTTTTATGGGCGAATTTACATTTTTTGTTTTGGGTGTCGCTAATTCCGTTTTTTACGGCGTGGGTCGATGAGAATCAGGCTGCCCCGGTACCTGTTGCCGCATATGGCATCATTTTGATGATGTGTTTTGTGGCGTATCGCTTGCTTGAAATATTGCTGATACGGGCGCATGATTCTGATGCGGCGATCGTGCGTGCATTGCGGCCGGGGGCACGTGAAAAACCCACGATATTAACATTTATTGTTGCGATATTGATGTCTGCAGTGCATCCGTTTGTGTCACTTGCGGTGTATATTGGCATTGCAATTGTGTGGTTGTGGCCGCACCCACGGTTGGAAAAGTTATTGGGATATGTTGATGTATGCGATGTTATGCCGCGTCGGAAAAAATAATTTTGTCGACTGTTATTTTCTTGTTGCAAATTATGCAAAGTTAATATAATATACCAATCACCGTGCGGATATGGCGGAATTGGTAGACGCGCTAGTTTCAGGTACTAGTGGCAGCAATGCCTTGGAAGTTCGAGTCTTCTTATCCGCACCATAAGCTCAGGGGTTGTAGCTCAGTTGATAGAGCGCTACGTTCGCATCGTAGAGGTCGTGGGTTTGAGTCCCATCAGCTCCACCAAGATAACCGGCTAAAATTAGCCGGTTTTTAGTTTTTACGATAAAATATGGGACGAAAAGCCATTGGTTTGATGTAATATTATGATATTAAGATCTGGCGTAAAAACTAGACATTTGCGCCCTATTTGTATTATGCATGTTATGCATGTAAAATTTCAGGGATAAATTACTTGAATTATGGGATGTTAACTGATAATATTGAACTTATGCACGGGGATATGGCGGAATGGTAGACGCTGAGGACTTAAAATCCTTTGGTTATTGCAACCGTGTGGGTTCGAGTCCCACTATCCCCACCACTTAAAAATTATTAGAAATCCAACACTTTTGTTGGGTTTTTATTTTTGGGGTTTGTGCCACAGAAAACACATCTGCTGTCAAACATGCCGAATTATTGCCTGCCGACAAAGTACAATTTGATAAATGAAAAGAAATAATGACAAAACAATAATGTGTTGATTTTTAGTCATTTTTTGCTAGAATGCACTGTCAAGATCAATATAGCAAAGGTAAAAAGATGGTTAGATGCATATATTGTTGGGAAAAAGTACATCCATTATCAACGGTTTGTCCGCATTGCAAACGCACACATAACCGTGGTTGGTATCTGTTGATGCTATTTTTGGGAATACCATTAGCAATATTTCTAATAATTGCGGTTGTTGCAATTGTCCAGTTTTTAGTAAAAATCGTTGTAGCAATTGCTTTGGCGATTTGGGCGGCATTCTTATTCTTGTTAAAAATGTTTGTGATATGCTGTGCGTGCTTTGTGTGCTATACAATTATCAGATATTTTATAGAAAAAAAGAAAATTGAAAAGCATAACGCAAAACTACCCAAAAACTCTAAAGATAAATGGGATTATTGGTGGTTATTGGGCAGAGAAATTGAACGTTTCTGTACACCAGTCGTTAATTTAGTTGGATGGGTTGAAAAAGTCATTAAAGAAAATAAGGGCTCTTAATAATCTGGGACTTTATCGCCGAAATGCTGACAGAATATACGCATCGTATTGTTATATCTGTCAAAGCTATTGGTGGTGTAAATTTCAAAAATAATGATGTTGAATTTAATGGTGCGTTTTTTTTGGGAAAAAACAACCAATCACGCAAAGTTCAATATTATTTTTTGTTTTTGCTAATTCTGTCTGAGTTTTTTTCATGGGCAGAGAATTTATATAAAATACAGTTTACATTGTAAAAAAATGATGTATAATACCAACCCATATTGGATGAGTAGCTCAGTTGGTTAGAGCATCACGTTCACATCGTGGGGGTCGCTGGTTCGAGTCCAGTCTCATCCACCAGATAAAAATTCCCTGTCATTTTTGTTTGGTACAGCCGCTGAATGTCTGACTGAACATGCTCTCTCTGCCGGGGCGCCAGATATCCCCGAAAACAGGTTTCCTGGGATCGAACCATAAAGACCGCTGCAACCATTAAATGTGCTAAAAAACCGTGGCTGCTGGCCTTTTCTCGATTCATCACCAATCGTTGAGAATATCGCCCCCCCCCAGCGACCCAGATATTTCGGCCAGGTTTTAATTCCTCGCAAATGATATCGCGGCGGTATTATTATTTGTGCTGTATTCTGTTGCGCGTCCGCCGATACCGATGGTGTAATCCGCGGTGGTTGTTACAAAAAATTTGGGTCCCAATATGGAACAATATTCCTGGGTTACGGATGTATCGTAAAGCGGGCTATACGTTTCAATAATTTCATCCAGATTCATATCCGTAATATCCCCAAACAATCCATCCGGAATACATCCGGTCAAACCACTGCATCCACTAAAAGTACTATTGAACATATACGATGCCGGGGCGCCTGATATATCACCAAACAGGTTTTCTGGAATCGTGCCCGTCAGACCACTGCATCCATAAAATGTACGTTCGAACATATACTCTGCTGGCGGGCCAGATATCCCCGCGAACAGGCTTTCAGGGATCGAACCAGAAAGACCGCTGCAGCCATCAAATGCGCTCAAGAACATAGCATATGCCGGTGCACCAGAAAACTCTCCAAACAGTTTTTCCGGGATCACCCCAGAAAGCTTGCTGCATCCAAAAAATGTGCTGTAGAACATACTGGATGCCGGTGCGCCGGATATATCACCGAACAGGTGTTCGGGGATAGAACCAGAAAGATTGCCACATCCATTAAATGTACTGCGGAACATCCAATCCGCCGGGGCGCCGGATATATCGCCAAACAAGTTCTCAGGGATAGAACCAGAAAGATTACCACATCCAGAAAATGTACTGGCAAACATACAAATCACCGGTTTGCCAGATATCCACGCGAACAGTTTTTCCGGGATCGAACCGGAAAGGTTGCCGCAGCTAGAAAATGTTTTATAAAATCTTGGTTGCTGGCCTTTTCCCGATCCATCACCAATCGTTGAAAATATCGCCCCAAGGGACCCTGATATCCCTGCAACATTGGTATTGTCCATAAATGATATCGCGGCTGTGTAATCCGCCGTGCTGTATTCTGTTGCGTGACCGCCAATACCAATGGTATATTCACCGGCCGTGGTATAGGTGTGGCTGTATGTTGCGTTGGTTGTATCTGTACGCTTGATTATATCGCGTGTGCCGTCACCCCAGTCAATTACAAACATACCACGCGCCGACATTTGAAAGCTAAAACTGGATGTGGTTGACGTTGTCGTCACGAAAAACTTCGGCTCTATCTTAATCAGGCGATCCGCTGCATCAATTGCCGCAATGGTATCGGCGGCATATTTTGTTGCGTATTCACTGTGCAGATAATCCGTGGTCGCATCACCATTTAACCGTTTGTTCGCAATATCCACCATCCCCAGCAGATATTCCATATTTGCCGCAACCTTTGGGTTTGTGACACTTGGATTATATGGAATTGCAATGCCCCATTTTTGTTCAATCAGCAGGTGGATGTATTCAACATTAACCATCTGGCCGGCGTGCGCGGAATTGCAGAGCATCCCGCCCACAAAACCCAATAAAATTAATAATTTGCGCATCCTTCCTCCTCTGCCTAATAAAAAGGGTGGGTTCGATTAGGCATAGTTCTGGCGCAAAAAACACTGGATTTGTGGGGGATTTTTTTCTAATATTTATACGAAATTAAAGGACCCTTTTTATTAGGCAGCATGTTTTTATTAAAAAGTAAAAGGACACCGCCGTATGGCGGTGTTTTTTTGTTACATTTTTTATTGCTACATCGTGGCGCCCCCGGTGGAATTTTTATACTATCCGACGGCGTATCCACGCATACATCCCATACCCGATCAGCAGCGCCATGATCAACACAAATATCACCCACCCAATCCGCGCATCATCTGCAAACGGCAGGGCAACGTTCATCCCGTAATACCCAACCACAATCGTTGGCGCAATTAAAATAATATTCCACATTGTCAAACGATTAATATATGTATTCGAGTCAATATTAATCACACTTTCAAATGTTTCTTTGATGGATTTTAACATCTTGCTGTAACTGGTCACAACCTCGGTCGCCTGGGCCAACTCAATCCGTGCATCTTCGGCCAATTCTTTGGCATCTTCGGTTTTAACAAAACCACGAACCTTTTCTAATTTATCCAGCACCGCAACATTGCCCTTGATCGCCGCCATATACAGGGTATAACTGTTTTCAACCTCTAACAACGCCATCAGGTCTTTTTTACGAATACGCTCCTGCAGGGCCTGTTTAGACTCAATAACGCGCTTGTTCAATTCTTTTAAAAACCGCAGGTATGATTCCGCAATATAATATATAATATTCAAGACAAATTCTTCGCGAGATGTTTTATCGTCTTTCTTTAATTTATCCAAAACATCACAACGCTTGCGACAAACCGTAATCACACGTTTATCAGAATAAATAATAGACAGCGGTTCCGTATGCCACACAGTATCTGTTTCGCGGTTAATAATTGGGAAACGCACGATGATAACCTTGTAATCATCCTCGCTTTCCAGGCGCGGCTGCTCATCCGGATCCAAGATATCCATGATGTTATCTTCATCAATTTTATATTCAGTGCGCAACTTTTCAAAATCATTATGATCGGGATTTGCAATATTTATCCAAGAAAATGTTTTTAATTTTTCCGACACAAACATTATTTATTCCCCTTTGTCATAAAAAAATGCCGCAAACACACCGGCACTGTAAAATTTACTGGAATCCTACGATTCTCATCCGCACCCACAATCCAAAATATTCAATCGGCATCCTCAATTTGAATATTTTCGCTCGGCTTTGCCTGCGCGCAAATTTGTATTTATTCGAACGGCGCTAGACTTGTTCTCATAAACAAATTTTGGTCGCCGTAGACAGGATTCGCTCGGCTTTGCCTGCGCGGCATTCATAACGTTTCGACAGCACTTCGTTTGTCTCAACTACTCATTGTCGAACCTTTTGGTTCTCATCCGCACCCGCAATCCAAAATATTCAATCGGCATTCGCCGCTTGAATATTTTGGTCGGGGTGACAGGATTCGCTCGGCTTTGCCTGCGCGGCATTCATAACGTTTCGACAGCACTTCGTTTGTCTCAACTACTCATTGTCGAACCTTTAGGTTCTCATCCGCACCCGCAATCCAAAATATTCAATTGGCATTCGCCATTTGAATATTTTGGTCGGGGTGACAGGATTCGAACCTGCGACCCCTTGCACCCCATGCAAGTACTCTACCAGACTGAGCTACACCCCGACAACCCAACAAATATATATCATATTTATATAAAAAACAATCTTTATTTTCCAATGAATACATGCATATTGTGCATTACCCCATGCATACGATATTATTAACGCCGTCCGGACACACTTAATCAACAATCAAAACAAAGGTGAAAAACGATGAACAACTGTGATAAAAAACAATGCAAAAACTGTAGCAGCGCAATGGGGGCAAAGAAAGATAAAAAATGCGATTGCAACCACAAACCGACTTGCGATAACAAATAAATTATTCACGGCGTCGGAACATCCCGGCGCCGTTTTTATTTTCCACTTGCACGAATCGTGTTTTTATTATTAGTATGCGCATAGCACTTATATGGAAAGGAGCATTTCTGATGATTATTGGCATTGGAATTGATTTGGTGGAATGCGGCCGATTCTTGGACTGGTCCGCCTTTAAAAAGCAACGTATATTTACCAAGAAAGAATTGGAATACGCAGATACAGACAATGCAAATGCAGAAAAACATTTGGCGAATTTCTGGGCCGCGCGTGAGGCATGTTTGAAAGCATTGGGTACCGGCTTCGGTGACGACATTGCATTTTCTGATGTGTCCGTTATACATGATGACGCGGGACGACCAGAATTATTAATTGCCGGTGGGGCACGCGCAAAATTAAAAGAAATCGCCGGCGCTGATGCGCGCGTTCATCTGACAATAACAGACCAAGACGATTATTCCGCCGCATTTGTAATAATTGAAAAGATTTAAAATACCCGCCATATGGCGGGATATTTTTTACAGCGCAGAAAACAAAAACCAGAAAAATTAAGAAAGCCCCATTTTGGGGCTTTGACTTAGAACATTGGCGGATAGCATTCGCCCGTCGCCGCAGAGCAACACGCCATTCCATTACCACCGGTATCGGTATAAACCTCGCCGGTGCAACATCCATTGCCATCCGGCACCGTGCCATCTTCACAGGTGACATCGGCAGATTCATATTGTGTTGCTGTAACAACCGTATCTTCATACACAGATGGCGCGGCGACAGTATCTGTATCGTAATTGTCGGCCGCAACAAACATATTCTCGTTCTGGGCACCGGCATTATAAACAGGCTTGTTAACAATTGGGGCAATTATCGGTTCGGGTTCCGGCTCTGGCTCGGGTTCCGTTAAAAACGGCGTATCTGGCTCTGGCTCGGCAATTTCCTGTACCGGCTCCGGCACAACAGGGGTTACAGGAATCGTTTCGTCGATTACCGGCATAACCGGTTCTGGTTCTGGCTCGACCACTGGCTCGGGGTCGGGTTGTGACACAACCTCTTCGATTTCTTCCGCGACCGTAATAAACGGACTTGATGCGTTATCTTCTGGTTGTGACGCCTGCTGTTCGGCAACCGGATTATTTGTTGCCGCCAAATCCGGCACAGTATCGCCATTGTTTTTCTGATACAACCACAGCGTAAATATAGATAACACTATCAATGCCATTAATAAAATATAGTATAACAGATTGGGTTTACGCCCACCAGATGGCGCGACCCCCACAGGAGCAACCGGCGCGGCCGGCATCACGGGCTGTGGCGCAACCGGGCGCGTGGGCGCAACTGGCGCGGCATTTGCCCCCGGCACCCCCGGCATCACAGGGGCAGGGCGCACCATTTCCGAAACTGGCGAACTAACGGCTGTCTGGTCCGTCACAGGCATCGGTGAAATTGGCGCGGCGGCCGGCGTCAGCGTATCCAATACCGGCGAATATTCTGATGCCACATTATCTTCCGACGCCATTGATGCGGCACCCACAGGCGGCGTAAATGACAATGGTGCAGGTGTCACATCCGCCACATCATCAAACCGCTGGGGCGGGGTCGCCATTGACGGCGCCTGAAAATCAATCGGCTTAAAGGCTATCTCTTCATCCAAAATTTCTGGATCTTTATCAAACAGTGGTTTTACATCTTCTTCTGCCATATCCGGTGTTCCTTCTTCTAATTGTTCCGTTATTAATGACGCGTCATGTTCCACATGTGGTGTTACCACGGGCGTTTCCGTATCATCAACAAAATCTTCAAAAATAATATCTTTGAATTGCGGCATTTCTGTATCTGGGGCCGGGTCTTGCACGACGTCTTCGCGCATAACAGGCACCGGCAATTCATTATCCGAAACCGTCGCCGGCAAAGATTCTTTTACCGACGCCAACGCAGTATTATTGGCCGCAACAACCGGCACAGACGGCGCACGCCCATTATCCGACATCTCGTCATACTTGGCCAAAATCGCCCGTGCGACGTCTGCATCATCCTCGGCTGCGACCAAACGACGACGTGCATTTTCCAACCTGCGTTGCGCCCGGGCCAACTTCTCCTTTTGCGCATCAATCTGGGATTCTGTACGTAGTATTTTGGCCGCTGATTGTTTTGTCGGCTCGCGCCCCACAGACTTTTTATTCAGGGCCAATTTTGACCGCAATGTTTTCAGATTTGTTTTCGCATCATCTATTGCAATATTGGCACGCGCAATTGTTCCGCGCGCATTTTCCGCAATAACATCCGACGCAGCCAAACGCTCGGCCGCGGCACGACGTGATGCGGCACGACGAAATTTTACCAAATTACCCAATGCCACCGCAACATCATCACCCGCATCATAATCACGTATTAATGCATCATAGTTATCCAGCCCAGAATATTCTATATCCAGCTTTTGATACTTGTTATCCTTTTTGGGACGCACCGCCTCTAATTCAATATTATAATCATTAGATAAAATATCATCCCATTTACGATTTCCAACCGGATTAATGACCAGCAACGAATTAGGCTTGTCCGCATATACGGTATCATCCACAACAAAAACCAGGGAGCCCAGCGCATCAAAAAAAGCACGCAAGACATTGCCGTTGATATCATACCGACGCAAAATCAACGATCCAAATTTATTGCCTGGTGAAAATTTTTCTCTCTCGCTTGCCATATTATGATATCCCCCCCGCACGGAATCCGCTATTTCTTTTTGGGCGGCGTAAACTGATACGCCTGTTTACAATGTTCATAACAATACGGTTTGCCAACAAAAACCTGTTCGCCACAAAAATGAAAGTGTTCCGAATCAGGATCCCCAATTGGCCAACGACACTGATTGGGTTTTAGATTTGCCATCTCCAACGAATGTTGAACAATACGCTGATGCATGGCAAGTGTTTTATTCATTGATTTTGATGTTTCACGAACCGGCGCCGCCACTTCTTTTGATGCAACATCTTTTTTAACAACCGTGGTCTTTACCGGCGCTGCGTCTCTTTTATCCTTGGGCACCGCAGCTTTCTTGGTCGCATCTTTTAGTGCAGTATCCGCTTTTTTCGGCCCAGCAGCCTTTTTCGCCACATCCTTGGTCTTTGCCGGTATTTTCTCTGCCGTTTTTTCAACCGTTTTCGCCGACTTCTTTGTTACCTCTGCCGGGGCACCAACCGCCTTGGAATTCCAACCCAAACGATTAAGTTTGCCAACCACGGCATTCTTGGACATCCCCAATTTCTTGCCAATTTCTGCCGTCGATAAACCTTTACCTGTCAATGCCTTCAACTTTTTCAGCATTGCATTATCCCAACCCTTGCTCATATTATAAAATCCTTGTTATACTATATCATGATATATTGTAGCATAGTTACGATTCGAAAGGCAAGGGGGAAAAATATGAATTTTAATACATTCTTATATTATGGTGCTTTCGCATTTATACTCACATGCGCCGCGTGGTGCATGTATAAAATATCTATAGCCGATTGGCGTCGTCGCATAATCCCAGATGCATACCTATTCCCTTTAATGATAATGGGCTTGGTTGTAACATCGTTTTTTCCATGGTCCAATAATATATACGACGCAATAATCGGCGGCGCATTTGGATATGTAATGGCCGCCGGCATCGGATTTATATTTGACCATGTCATTCGTCGCAAGAATCCGGACGCCATACCACCAATTGGAATGGGCGACATCAAGCTGATATTCACAGGCGGCATATGGCTGGGCACTGGCGGATTGGCCTGGGCATTGGCCTTGGCATGCATTGGTGGGGCAATATGGGGGCGCCGCACGCACCAGCATTATATCCCATTTGCACCGTTCTTTGTTATAGCTGGAATTTTATCTTTTATTATAAATACGTTTTTGTTATAATAATTGTAATAGGGGCCCATGGGTGAGAATAAGAATTAGACGTTTTTATTATATATTCTGCATATTTGCAGCAGCACAGATGACACCTGTGATGACACGTGCGGCCGGCATAATGTCGCAACATGGCCAAATACAGAACGTACAGAATTATTCTACCAACCCGTTTTGGAGTCCGGACGCCCCATACAATCAGCGTATGCCCGCGCCCGTATATGTAACCGGCCCCGATGTCAAAGATGACGATTGCCAAACGGTTGTCGCATCACTGGTCGCCGCACAATGCGTGGCACGAAACAATTGCGCGAATACCCGTTTGACCGACATTCGTCCCGCGATAATGATGGATTTGGCGCGTCTGCCGGGACACAATTTTGCCACTGCCTGTGCGGGATATATTGACGGCGCATTCAACGATTATAAAAACAACAATGCATATTCTGTTCAACCGTCTGCATTTCCAACAAATGCCCAGCCGGTGCAAGAAGGCGAATCGCCAACATTTAATATAAAAAATCCATACGCGCCCCAAACACCAAAATGGAAGCAAGATATGCAGGAACGGGATCAAGAGCTTAAAAAGTTACAGGCGGCAAACGGAAACGATTACGAAAAAATTGCAAAGGCGGACTTTCCACAGACAATCAATGACATATCCTTTATGGATCGTATGAACAATGAATACGCGGGTTACGCACCACTAAAAGATACAAAGTCATATCTGGGTATAAAGGTGGAATCTGAAAAAGATGCATTAGAGCGGCAAAAGAATAAACACCAAGCCGGAAAGGAGCTGTTTTGCCGGCAAAATCCCAAAGATCCGGAATGTTCGCCACAACAAGATGACAGGTCATCCAAAGAAAAGATAGTACAGGAATTAGCATCCGCATTTAAGAAGGCACGCCAATAATAACGCCACCATAGAGGATATATGAACAAACGCTTTTATATTTTCATACCAATACTATGCGTGATATTGTCGGGTAACGCGTATGCCGGGTGCGCACCAACAAACTGCAAAAACGGTGGCGATACCGGCAAAGGATGGAGTATTATTGATGCATATGGTCGCCGCGGCACCAATGCAAACGGCACATGTTACCGTTGCAATTGGGGCGACAACAATTATGAATGCGGCGAAGGAACAACATTACTTATATTCAAACCAAACACACAAAACAATGAAGTGATCGGCGCTTTTAAATGTCGCGACGATGGTGACTTTGACGATGACTGGGACCAGATAAAAATTACAAAAGTCTGCGAAAAAAGCGAGGTTGCTTCGACCGCAGCAAATGCAGAACATTTCTTTTCATCTGACATTCATGTATCAAAATCAGACTCAAATGTCGTTATAAATCCAACAGAGACCGGATGCATCTTTTATAGATGCAAGGCCGGATACAGCCCCAATGCAACCAAAACCAACTGCGTTGCGTCGTCGGCGGATAATAATAACAATAATAACAATAATAACAATAATAACAATAATAACAATAATAACAATAATAACAATAATAACAATAATAACGACGATGCATTTGATGAATGCGACCAACGGTTGGCCACAGCACTGTATCCGACATATGTTTCGGCAACATCTGACAGCACGACTGATTTTAATCAGCCGACCGCATCTGCAATCCCGACTTTGTCCGGATGCGAAAATTATATAAATGCGTTTAAGCACAATATTGATACAACCATTGACGGGACGGCTGTTAAAATTGATTGGGCCCGGGTGCGCACCCACTTAAACCAATAAGCAAACGCGGCAGAGGGGACGGCATGAAATCTATTCTTGGTGCGATTTGTTTAATATGCACGCTTGTTCATATTCCAACCGCCGGTAATGCAATCGACGGCATGGAAATCGACACCCCACCAGAGATAAATTCATCGGAAATAATATCTGTTGACAATTTATTAAATACACCAACCGGCGACACACAATGCGCGACCAAGGTTTTCGCAGACGCGTTGGGCGCGGCCTTAAACGATGCCGACGAAATCATCTCTGAAGAAAAAGTTCAGATTACCATTTATAACACTTTTGAAGCAGCGAATGTCTTGCAACAGGTTTTAGAATGCCCGGAAATTGCCGGCGCCGCAGAAGACGAAAGTATAAAATTTATCCCAATAGAATACACATTCCCTGGCGGCCGCAGAATTGTTGTGAATTATGAGACAGAACCCAGGGTATTAAAACAACATCTGACATTGGCGACCAAGCGTAATTCGCCCGGTGCCGATTCAAACCCAAACCTTGACAACATCACAGACGGCACAGTATGGACCAACACTGATCCGGCATGGTACGGAATAATGGTTGTTGAACATGATGCACTGCGTAATTTTGTGGGCCCGGACAAAAACAATACAATATCAATGCGGTACATCAATGATAATATCGATCGTCTGTATCCCAGTGGTTTTATGTGCACCAGCAAAAGCGCCCTGGCAAATGACAAAGATGAAATAAACCAGGCGGTGACACGGACGGTCGGTCTGCCAGATGGCAAGGACAGCAACGATTACTATGTTGCGGGTGACGTAAATCTGCAGTGGATATCGTATACAGAAATTGCGCTGGATATTGCGATAACAATTGCAACAGCAGGGGGCGGCGCGGTTGTATTGGGCGCAACCAAAGGCGCACGCGCAACACGCGCACTGCACGGATTAAATAATACGATCAAGGCACTGCGTAAAACAGAATCCGTTACAAAATATGTAAAGACAGCCCAGAAATACGAACGTGCGGCCAAAGAACTAAAAAATATAGACAAGGCAAAAGATGCCGCAGCATATGCCCGAAAATCAGAAGAGGTAAAACAACTTGGCGACAGCATGCGTACACTGGAACGCACGGACGATAATGTTAAGCAATACAAAAAGGCAACTGATTCTTATCGGGAAATAAACCAACTTCGCCACAATCTGCGCGCAATGAAACTGCCACAACGCGGCAATATTGTCGCCCGCGCATTTCGCGCATTCAAGGCCGCAAACACCGGTAACAAGGCTATTAACAAAGGTGCAAAAATTGCACGCAGCAGTATGAAATCTGGCCGAATTCGCGACCGATTGTTTCAGTCCACACTGCGGAATGCGGGGAAACTTGCAAAACTGGAAGAGACGGGAGGTTTTCTATACGGCGCAATCACATTTATCGGCGACATGTATGATTATACACCAACCAGCACAGGCGAATTTACAAACGGTATCGATTTCAAACCGTTGCTGCTGTTATCTGCCGACGATCTAGAGGGCCAGGAAAACGTCGTAAATTATGGCATGTGGCTGATGTGGGCGGGCGATGCCACCAGTGCCAACGACGACGATGCTGCATACCTACAGGCGATGGATTTCGCTGAAAAATTTTGGCAAGACTTAAATCTGCACCAAGAAGAATCAGGAACACATCACTGTAACATCGATATTTACATTGTACGCCCGATTATCCGTAATCCTGGCACAGAAGATTCCGAACTGTATTATCTAATCATGAACGACGAGCCCTGGACAACCGCTGAATAAAATACCAATTGTAATTTCATGCAAAATTAAGTATAATTGACATACAACAAAGAAAAGGGGGCCACCCATGAAGAAGATACTAACAGCTGTTTTAATTTGCGCTACAACACTGTGCGCGGCCAATGCGTATCAGGTAATGTCATCCAAGGAGTTGGGTAAAAATGATGCAAAAAATCAGAATGTCGTTGTAAAATGCACCACTGACACGGGCAAGGTTTCAAACCAAACATGTTCACTGCGTCGTTATGCAAAATGCACCGGCACTGGCGCAAATATGCGATGCAGTGGGTGGCAAGCATGGAAAGACCTGAGGGATCCATCAAAGCAATATTCTGATTGGCGCAGTGCTGCCGCCGCATGCTGCAGGGCAAAAGGTCTGCGATAAAAAAATCCCCCGGTTGGGGATTTTTTTATCATAATAATATTGTCATTGTCTGGAACAAACACGACAAAACACTCCAGAAAAATATCATTTTTGCCGTAAAAAAAGGGTCCTTTAATTTCGTATAAATATTAGAAAAAAATCCCCCGCAAATCCAGTGTTTTTTTGCGCCAAAACTATGCCTAATCGAAACCACCGTTTATATTAGGCAGAGGAGAAAGAATGCGCAATTTGTTGATTTTATTGGGGGTTGTGGGCTGTTATCTTTGTAATTCCGCGCGCGCCGCCGAAATGGTTAATGTTGAATACATCCACCTGCTGATTGAACAAAAATGGGGAATCACGGTTCCGTATAACCCGGCCCTTGAAAATCCTA
>JAAVBP010000002.1 GCA_014803525.1 bacterium | reverse complement strand
ATGCTGCTGCCGGATATATATTTTGACTATGAACAGGCCAAGAACGAATTGCAAAACATCTGTGATAACAATGTCGCATGTGGTGGGAGAGTAGTTGTCATGTCTTAAAATCCCCCGTATACACCAATATTATACTTTATCCAGCCACGTACACAAATAATCCCCACCGGTATCATTCCAGTGGGGGATTGTTTATGGTTACAACTGAGCCTTTTTACGTTCTTTTTCAAGTTTACGTTTTTCGCGTTTATATTCAGCGTCCCTGCGTTTCTTTTCTTCGCGTCTTTCCTGGATTTTGCGCTGAGTAAAGTTGTACTTACTTTCAATCTTCATACCAACCGGACACCCCTGTTGCATTGACGATATTTTATATTTATCAAACGTGTCCAATGTGTTTTCGTCGGTAATCCCCAGATTTTGCATGTACAAATCCTTTAATAATTGACATTGCTTTTCACCAAAATCCCGAATGTTATAAGTTTCCAGCAACTCTGACCCCAGCCATTTGTACGAAATGTTTTCGCACACATCTTTGGTGATATACCGTTTCAACACGTCGTCTATGCTGTACCCTTTATCGTATGGCATATCAAAGGTCAGGTCGCCATCGGTATAACACTTCAACTGTTTTAACAAAATATTGAAGAACATATTGCCCCTGGCCTTGGTATCTGCTGAAACCGACATACAGTTATCGGTTGCAGTCGGGGAATCGTTTTCCATCAGGGGTGCCATCCACGAATAATCGATGGATTCCCCATACGGATTTTTACCATTTGGGTCAGGAACATTGTCAAAGAACGGCAACAAACATTCGTACAACTGCCCTTTGCCAATTTTTCTGTTATCTTCGTCCTTGGTGTTGATTTTGTTATATTCATCCATGATTTTTATATAATTTTCACCGGTTACCGTATAATATCGCGTGGTGCAGTTTTCATACTTGACCTGCCCAATGAACCCCTTTTCTTCCAAATGTTCCAACGCGGTATTTATTGCTTCTTTGCGTTCCGAAGTGATTATCTGCTTGGAATATGTCCCCTTTACACAGTTATATATGTCATGCGGAGCGAAAGTTTGCGTTGCTGTCAATGTTCGTTCATCTGCTGCTGTTACAAACCCGAATTTTTCTGTCATATACGTGATAATATTCGACATTGCCAAGGCATTTACGCGATTTTCATTGTAAACGGAAACGATGTCGTACAGGGCATAATAATATTTAAAATCCGGCAACGAATTCATAATATTTGTTATTATATTTTTCAAGGTGCCATTTTCCAAAGGTCGCCCGTTTAACCGGTTCCCGAATTTAATTATCGATACGCGACGTTGTTTCAAACTAATCTGGTCATTGGACGTAAAGATATTGTTGGTGTTGACATGATGCGTGTACGGTTTTTTGTTCTTGGGATTCAGTTCGATATCACCCCCATTAACAATGGTTAACAATAATTCACGGTCAATATCCGTCGGTTTAACTTCATCAAAATAATTCAAATGACTTTGCCAAACCTGCTCTTCGTGGGTTGATTCCAACAATTTGCCTGATTGTGCCTTGAATACATCCCCATACTGGGACTCCACATCATAAATCGCCCTGGCTGTTGCAGATTTACCGTTACGTGCCACGCCATTAAAAAACACGCACGTCTTATCATTTTCTGGGATTTCATTATCACGCGAATACTTTAATTGCATAAGGAAACAAACAAAAGCCAGATAACTGTTTTCATCGACGATATTTAATCGGGACAGGTTTTCAACCAACTTTTCCAGGTCTGGCTTTGAATCGATGTTCGCCTTTTGAATATTGGATTTAAAGTTTTCTTGCTTTACGTCAACCCGTTTTAAGTCTGCCTTATCAGCAATGCGCTCCACCATCCTTCTGTTACACTCAACCAGTCTGGCAATTCGTGTCGTTACATCAATTTTCGTTTCTTCACGAGTAATTGTATCCGTTTTAATATATAAAATCGGGTTGTGTTTAAACGCCTGCAATGTAACATCGTATGCGTTAGCCTGGTTAAATTCGATATCATTTTTTGCGCAGTACAGGGCGATAATGCCTTCCTGTTCATTGGTTAAATTAATTTTTTCTGTCATAGTTTCAACACTTCTTATATTTATAAAGCAATCCCCAGAAGTCTCGGAAGCCGTTCGGTGGCAAACTTCTGGGGATTCATTGTTGAAACCGATAAAAGTTCTGTCCAAACCATTTCCGTCCCGTATTAACCCGTGCCTTTTTCAACAATGACTGGTTAACCGGTAATAAAATTTGTCTGCGTTTTGCTTTTCGTTAATATTATTGAGTCCGGATTTTTTATGTCCTCTCTTATATATAGAACTGTGAAAAAATCGCCCGATTTGAAAAAATTTAATTTTTTATATGTATTTTTTTCACGAAGCCCGTTTTTTTATTGGAAAGTTTTGTCACATAAATTATTTTTTTATTTTATTTTCCAAAAAGAAAAAACACATATTATATAATAAATACAACAAGTTATACGATTTTTGCTCTGGGGTTTTTATAATAATTCCGGTCAACCACCCCCACCACCACACACAAAAACCCCACCCCATACTGATTTTCTTTCTTCCCCCATCACCCCTTCGCGCGTAAAGGGTCAACGCAACAAAGTCAAGCAGTAATAAAACATCCCCACCCAGAATAGTAACTGGATGGGGGGGGCTATGGCATGACGATATGGCTATGGGGGCTGGTGGTATCATACCTGGCCTATGGTCTCCGGCTGTTGCCATACCAGCGCAGATGGTATGGTTAGTCATCAGCTAACATTTTTTCTCTCCACTCATGTGTATATGGTGTAATTGCATCATAAGAAACTTGATTCAAATAGTTAGCTATGTCTGCCAATGGATACTTTGAATATGATTGTTCCATCATATTAGAGCCTTTCCAGCCGATGATACGCAATATACAAGCCTGTGGAATGTTTGCTTTTTGCATTGCAATACTGGCATTATTTCGGAAAGAATGAAAATCGCGTCTCTGTCCATTGCCACGGATACCTAGTTGTTCTAAGTATTTAAATAATCTACGTGTGATATGAACATTGAACTTTCCTGTGTTGGCTTTGCATATAGGGAATACAAAATCAGTATCTTTTGCATTTGTTCTCTTTTTCTTTTTTTCTATATATTCAATAAGCCCCATTTTCAATAAGTCGTTGTGTATAGGCGCTATACGTTCAGAATCTTCGGTTTTTAAATTTTTAACGGGGTCATCTTCTATAAAATTAAAACAATGAATCCCTTCCTGTTTTATAAAGTCCTTGTATTGTGGTGTGCTTGCTGCGTTTATTCGGCCCCCTGTATATAAAGCTATCATACAAATATAAAATATATCTTTATTTTGACTATCTTTTGTAAAGAAGTCCTGTTTCAAATCAAAAATTTTTGCTAATTCTTCCGGAGTATAAGGTTCGTGCGGATTCTTTTCGGCTTTTTTTGTGGGCTCTATAAATGGCAGGTTTTCAATAACTGCACTGGTAAAAGCGTTTGGATAGCGTTTTATAGCACAGTTTACGAATTCAGTTAAATATCGTAAGTGTTTCAGCTTAGAATCGCCTTTTAAATCTTGACGATTAGCAATATGCGCGGTGATTTTATCAATATTTTCATGTGTATGGAATTTATAGTACTGGTCTTTAATGTCAAGCGGAATAAGCCCAAGGTATTCAATAATACGTTTTCTTTTACGTAGTGTCTCTTCACGGTTTATACCAGCTGTATTTACCATGATACCTAGCATATCCTCAATGGTGATAGTGGGCTTAGGATTGTCAAAGCTGATACTGCCTTCTGATAAGAATTTAGTTATTGTAGGCATCAATCTGTCATATAAAGCTTGCTTTTGTTCCAATTGCTCATATTTCTTTATAAGCTCGGATTCTCGTTCTGCAACAGCCGCTTCCCTTTTTGCAATGGCTAATTCGCGTTTGCTAATTTCATTTAATCGTGCAAATAAAGCCACTTCATCATAATTATTTTGACTGGATAGGATAATTGGCTCATTTTGTGGTAAATCCGATAAGGCGCACATTACCTGGGTTTGTGGATGCTGAAAAACAAATTTTCTCAACAAATTGTCCATTTGTTCAAAAACATTTGATTTTACAATGTTTTTTGTTTGGTTTTGAACATAGCGCAAGGTGTCCAATTCCCTGAGTGTCAAAGCTTTTGTTGATATTTTTGGCATATATGGGTTCCCAGCTTGTATTTCTTTTAGAATTTCGCGCGCTTCATAATAATTTTTGGTATGCAACGATAAACGAAGATAACGTCTTTTATCATTTACGCGAGGTAATTCAATTATATAATAAAATGTCTTGTTTCGCAACATGAGACGACCTTTTGCATCACACTGTGCATCACAGTTTGCATCACAGTTTTTTAACATGTTTTCCCGCCTTCTTTGTAGGTGTATTATTGTTTTGTCTCATGTGATGAAAAAGCTTGGATTTCTAAGGTTTTTTGTTCTTATACAAAAAAATAAATCCCAGCAAACGTGCTGAGATTTTAAGCAAAAAACTGTGGTTGGGGCGCACGGATTCGAACCATGATAAAGAGAACCAAAATCTCTTGTCCTACCATTAGACGACACCCCAATGTCATGTGATATTATAAAGATCTTTACAAATATTGCAATAACAAAAAAAAGTGATAAAATATGTCTTGAAATTAAATTATTAAAAAATATAATCTTTCAGATTTTTAATAATTTAACGCTGGGAACGGGAAAAAAGGGTGCGCATGCCACGCAGGGAATTTGTTAAATTGATGGAGGAAAACGTCATAATCTTGGATCGTATGGCGGATCGGTTGCGTTTAGATCCCGCGCGATTATCTGGTTATCCGCGTAATCAGATGACTGTTTTGGTGCGACTGTGCAATGGTGGGCGTGCGCGGCTAAAAGATATCGCCCGACGCGAAGGTGTGTCGGCACCCAGTTTGTGTGCGTCATTTCGAAAACTGGAACGTGATGGGTTGGTTCAACGCATTATTGATGAAAATGATCGGCGAAATGTTTGGTATTCTGCGACCGACAGTGGGCGCGATTTGGCGAATCGAATAATGGATAATTTTAGGGGCGGCATTGATACAATGTTTGCGAATATTACGCGCGCAGACGAAGATGATTTGGCCGCCGCATTAAAGACAATTAACAGTATCTTAAAAAAGATGGAGTAAGAAAGGTATGCAAAACTCGAAAACAGTATGGGGGATTGGGGCCCTGGGGGCGGTGTTGTGTTCAATGCCGGCGGTGGCGATGGATCTGACACTGGCGGATGCGGTTGATAAAATCGTTGCCGAATCGCAAGATGTCAAAAAGGCCGACGCAAATGTCAAAAAGGCCCAGGCTCAGTTATCGGCGGCAAATGCGAATCGTTGGGTGCATGTTGACGGAACTGCATCATACATGAATATGATAAATGTTGAAAATCCGTCAAAATCAAACAGCATCACATTGCCATCCACCATTGGTGCAATGATTGATAAGTCATTCGAGGGCCAGGATATAAAACTGGAAATTCCGGATAATATTTTGTCCATGGGTGTATCCGCGTCCCAGCCAATTTATACATTTGGCAAAATCGGCAATGCGGTTAAAAGTGTCAAGGCCGCAATAAAAATGACGGAAAGCAGTCGCGATTTAACAATGCGAGAGGTTAAATACAGTGCAGCCAATGTTTACTGGACGGCCAAGATGACTGACGATATTGTTAAGATTGCCCAAGCAGACTTGAAAGCAGCGCGTGATGCACGCAGCAGTCTGACCGCCGCGGGGCGTGCAAATCGACTGAACCTGGTAAAGATTGAATCCGATATCGCGTCCAAAGAAATCAACCTGTCTGATGCGGAATTTAATCGTGATACGGCGCATCGCATGTTAAAGATTCTGGCCGGGATCGATGTGGATGAAGAAATCACATTGACCGACGAATTTCCAAAAACATTTGCCGCGATTGATGCTGGTGAACTGAAAAACACTCCGCAGTGGGATATCCTGAACCAACAGGTGCAGATGTATGAGTCCAAGGCAAAATCATCGCGGGCGGAATACCTGCCGACGCTGGCGGCAACCGCATCATACAGCTATACCGCGATTGGGCCGGAATACGATACGATGTTTGAAAAACGCGGTTCCCAGTCTGCATACTGGGGCCTGGCGTTGCAAATGCCGATATTCCACGGCGGTGCAATTCGTGCGAACGCCACAATTGATGCCATGGATGCCGAGGCCGCACACCAAGACCTGGATAAATCTAAAAAAATGCTGACGGAGGAATATAATACGGCGGTATTAAAATATGATCATCTGCGTGGAAATTTGGAAACACTGGAAAATGCACGTAACCTGGCGTCAAAGGCGTATCAGTTCTCGTCAGAGCGTTTTGCCGCCGGCCAAACATCTGCACTGGAACTGGCAGAGGCATCGGCCGGTCTGTATCAGTTGGATATCGCATTGCTGAATGCGAAATATAATATATTGATGTCTGCGGAATCGATCAAGAAATTGGGAGAATAAAATGGAAAAAATAAAGGACAAAATATCGCGCGTATTCGCAGGGATTAAAACCCCGCGCGCCAAGAAAAGAATTTATGTTCTGTTGGTTGTTTTGGTTGCGTTGTGGGTGGTGTATCGATTTGTCGCCATTGGTGTGATGAACGGTATAAATGTATTTAATCCCGCACGTGATGTGGCGGAAAATGGTGCGCCGGTATCTGTGATATCGGTACAGCGTGCCCCGGGCGTTGTTCGCGAACCATTAACGGTGCATGGCAATCGCGCATATGTATCGGGGCCGCGCGCGGCGTTGTTACATGCGGGGATGCGTATTGGTGATGGTGAAATAGTATCTGTTTCATCGAATATTGATTTGGATACCGGTATGCATGTTGTTCATACGCGCGGTGTGCCAGACGGTCTGCATATGGCCGAATTTCGCACAACCGGATATTTGATTCCAATTGATGCCGTTAACAACGGTTCGGTATATATTGTGCGTGACGGTGTATCGGTTCGTGTGCCCGTTACCGTTTCGCGCCAGGATACCGAAACCGCATATGTGACATCGGGCCTGAACGATGGCGATATGGTTATACTGTCGCGTGTGGCGGACGGTGCCAAGGTAAATATAAAAAAATAAGCATCGCAATATATAGGAGAATTACAGCATGCTAAACTTTTTCGTAAAACGTCCAGTTACCACATTAATGTTCGTGTTATTCTGGGTTGTATTGGGACTGGTATCATTCCCCAAGATGAATATTGAAAAAACACCGGCATTGGACTTTCCAATGGTGACGGCAACGTTTGTATATCCCGGTGCCGAACCCACAGAAATCGAATCCCAAGTGATAAAAAAGGCCGAAGACGCAATTGCAGAGGTTGCGGGTCTGAAAAAGCTGACATCGCGCGCATTTGAAAACGGTGGTTATGTGTTGGCCGAATTTAACCTGGGCGTGAATGTTAATGACAAAGCGGCCGAAGTAAAAACCAAGATTGACGGTCTGGCGACAGATTTCCCGGATGCCTTAAAACAGCCTGTTATTGAAAAGCTGAATCCGTTACAAGAATCCGTTATGGATATCGTGTTGCGCGGTGCGTCGGCACGTGATCTGGAAGAATATGTGGATAATAATTTGTCAAATAAAATTACAGCGATTCCGGGTGTGGCCAGTGTTGACGTATTTGGTGGACGCGAGCGTGCGGTTCGTATCGCCATGGATCCGGATTTGATGGCGGCGCGTGGCGTTACGATTATGGATATCGTATCGGCATTGGGAAATAAAAACCTGAACGTGCCGGGCGGTAAAATTGAATCCACATCCAGCTCTTCGAACGTTCGCTTTATCGGTGAATTTGCATCCGTATCCGAAATAGAAAATCTGCAGGTTACAAATGCCGAAGGCCAGCGTTTCCGTATCGCCGATGTTGCGTCCGTCACCGACGCCGCGCGTGACCCGGAAACCGGCGCACGTTACAGTGGCGAAGACGTTGTTATCGCATCGGTTGTAAAATCAGACGACGGTAACGCGATTAAAATATCCAAGGAGTTTCGTGAAAAATTACCGGCGCTGACCGCCGATATGCAGTCGCGTTTCCCGGGCGCGGAAATTCAGGTTGTATCTGATTCTTCCACATCTGTTTTGGACGAAACGTACAGCACACTGTGGGGTATCGTTTTGGGTATTATATTCACGGTGTTGGTATTGCTGGCCTTTACCGGCAATTGGCGTTCAACAATTATTGCCGGTGCGGTGATTCCGGCGTCCTTGGTCGCAGGATTCTTCTTTATGGATGCGTCAAACTTTACAATCAATGCAATGACATTATTGGCGTATTCATCCGCATTGGGTACGTTGGTGTCAAACGCAATTATTTTGATTGAATCTGCACTGTCTGAAATGCGCAATGGCAAACACCCAGACGAAGCCGCAATTGACGGTACGAAAAAGGTTGCTGTTTCTGTTTTGGCGGGTGTCGGAACAAACGTCGTTGTGTTCTTGCCATTGGCGTTTATGGGTGGTATCGCGGGCCAGTTCATGTCCCAATTCGGTATGACGGTTGTGTATCTGACATTGCTGTCATTGTTGTTCTCGTTTACATTGGCACCTATGATGATTGCAAAGTTCCTGCGACTGACTGCACCAAAAGAAAAGAAATCACGTGCGCTGGAAAAAGATATTCCGGAAAAAACACCGTTGCGCATGTGGTTTGATTATCAGTTCCGTCATCCCGGTCGTGTTGTTGGTGCCGCGTTTGCGATCCTGATTGCGTCATCCATGCTGATGAAATTCGTCGGTAACGAATTTATGCCGGCGACAGACAACGACCAAATTACAATTACCGCACGTGCACCGGCGGGGGCGACATATGAAAAATCTGTTGAAATATCCAAACAGATGGAATCAGTCTTGAATGAATTCCCGGATGTTGTCGCGACGACTGTAAAGATTGGTGAAAACGGTCTGCAGAATATCACGGTAAAGGTTGACTTGCGGCCGCTGGGCAATCCGCGTAAAATTTCTGATAAACAGTTGGCGCGTGATATGATGCCGAAATTGGCACAAATCCCAGATGCCGAAATTCAGATTATGGCGGGTGAAACCAGTGCTTCTTCAACAAACGATATGGTTTTAAATATCTATGGCGAAGACGATACAATCCGCAACGAATACGCGGCCCACTTGCTGAACGTTATCAATAATCTGCCCGAGGTATCCAGCGCCGTCCTGGCCCAGCAGACACCGAACAATGAAATTCGTTTTGTTCCGAACCAGGATAAAATGAGTTTCTGGGGTGTCCAGAATGCCTATGCTGGTGCATCGCTGCGTGCGGCACTGTACGGTAATGATGATTACAAGTATAAAGAAAACGGTGAAGAATATCCGATATTGTTGGAATATGCGCGCCCGTTCAAGAATGCATCATTGTTTGATACGGTATACGTGAATTCACAAAAGGGTATGGTTGCATTATCAACGCTGGGTGAAATTCAAACTGTGCCGGCGACATCTGAAATACGTCGTCTGGACAAAAGTCGTATTACCGAAATAGATATCAATATCGGTAAGTCCACCATGGGGCCGGTGCAAAGCCAGATTCAATCTGCCATTGACGCGATGGATTGGAAACCGGGATATTCAGCCACCTTTGGCGGTATGTCTGAAACACAATCAGAAACAGCCGGCGAAATAGGCCAGGCATTCTTGCTGGCGACCATATTGACATTGATGTTGCTGGCGGCGATTTTGAATTCGTTTGTCCATCCGATTACGATTGCGACATCTATTATCACATCATTTGCCGGCGTATTCATCATGTTGTTTTTGACCGGTGCGTCAATGAATATTGGTGCGATGATGGCGTTCGTTATGTTGGTTGGATTGGTGGTAAATAATAATATTCTGGTTCTGGAACCGACGATAAAACGTATATCCGAAGGCGCCATTGCACGTGTTGCACTGTGGACGGAATTGTCGGATAAAAAGAACATGGTGTTAATGACATCAATCGCGGTTATCACCGGTATGTTACCCCAGTTGTGGTCCATAGACGGGATGAAGGTTGCCATGGCGGCGGTTATGATTGGTGGTATGGCTGCGTCATTGGTATGGACGTTTACGTTGACCCCCGCATTGTTCTTTATAATGGAACGTATGCGCGTTCGTACAAAGTTAATGATGAAAAAACGTAAAAAGAAAAAGTAAAACAGCGGGGCCATGTGCCCCGTTTTTTGTTGTCGATATAAAAATTTGCAGTATGCGCAAAAGGTTGTTATAATGCGCGCGTATTTTATCAAAAGGTATATTATGTTAGTAAAAAAAGACATTGTTGTATTTGATTTTGATGGCACGTTATCGGCCGGCGATACCAATATCGAATTTGCAAAATATTGCGCCCGGCACAGTTTGCGCCCATGGATCTTTATGCCGGTAATTGCGGTTGCCACGGTTGGCAAATTGATTAACCCTGGCGGCACATGGTGGCGTGAAACGATGCGTCGCTTTATGACACCAAACATGGTTAAGAAATTCGCACCTGGATTTATTCGGCAACATAAAATGGAACGTTTTGGCTGGGCCAAGGACCAGGTTGCCGCCGAACGGGCCGCAGGCCGCACCGTGGTTTTAATATCTGCGTCGCCGGATTATTTGTTGCCGGCCCTGGTGCGCGATATTAAATTTGATGCGGTTATATGTTCGCGCATGGATAAAGACAAGCCATGGAAATATGATTTTCTGTGCTGGGGCCCGAACAAGGTTTATGCATTGGACGCATGGGCGCGCGATAATAAATATATTCCACGTGTTGTGCGATCTTATTCAGACAGCCGCGCTGATATGCCGATGATGGAAATCGCCGGCGAACGCGTTTGGGTTGACCGGAATACAGGATTAAGAAAAGCATCCTGCTGAAATATATAATGCGGCCATGTTATAATGGCCGCATGGCAATACCATTAATTGAAACTTTGGGTGATTTATTAAGTGCGTCCAGCGGCGCCCTGGTCGGGGCGGTTGTAACGGGTTTGTTTAATCGTGGACGTAATAAATCACTGTCCGAACGCGTTATGGCGGGGCAACAGGAATTAGAACGTCAACAAATGGAAAACGAACGTTTGTTGGCGATAATAAAAGATAAAGAAAGCACAATCATGCAAATGCAGATGGATATGTTGGCGGCGGAAAAGGTAAAACCAAAGCCAAAGAAAACAATCCGGCGGAAATAATCCCGCCGGTGTTTTTTTGTCCGTTATCTGCGCGGAGTGAATATCTGCAAAAAGATAAAGTTGGATAAAATAAAAACACAAAAAAATTGATAAAGCGCGGGCTGCATGGGGGCTAAACGATATAATCTTTTGCCTAAAAAAAAGGGACCTTTAATTTCGTATAAATATTAGAAAAAAATACCCCATAAATCCAGTGTTTTTTATGCGCTAACTATGCCTAATCGAAACCTCCCTTTTTATTAGGCAGAGGAGAAAGAATGCGCAACTTATTGATTATATTGGTTTTTGTTGGCGGGCTTGCCTGTCATTCCGCACGTGCCGCTGAAATGGTCAATGTTGAATACATCCATTTATTGATTGCGCAAAAATGGGGCATTGCAATTCCGTATAATCCGAATGTTACAAATTCCAAGGTTGCCGCAAATATGGAATACTTGCTGGGGGTGGTGGATATTATGAACAAACGGTTGAATGGCGATGCGACAACAGATTATCTGCACAGTAAATACGCGACGAAACAGGCGGCTGATACAGACGTATCAATTGATGCGACGGATCGCCTAATCAAAATAGAACCGAAATTTTGGGTCACGACCACCGCTGATACAACGGAATTTAAATTTTCTATGTCGGCCCAGGGTACATTCCAGATTTTCTGGGGTGATGGGACATGGGATGTAATCAAACGCACGGACACGGATGTGGCTGAGTATTCTCATACATACACCACGGCCGGCGAATACAAGATTGGCTTTGGCGGGTGGACAACAAAGTATAATTCTGTTTACAAGACCACGACAATAACGTTTCAGTATCAAGAATACAACGAAAAACAAGACGCCTGGGTTGCTGTTAACAACACCCGTTTGGCAAAGATAGAGGGATCGTTGGGTGCAGTATTCCCAACAATTGGCGATGGCGCCACAAATGGGGGCCAGCCGCGATTTTATCAGACTTTTTCCGGCTGTACTAACCTGACCGGCAGTATACCGGAAGATTTATTTGCAGGCGTATCGGGTGCCCCGGTTGATTTTATGTTCGCCGATATTTTTAGAGGGTGCAGTGGCCTTTCTGGTGCAATTCCGGCAAAACTGTTTGCGGGGATATCGGGCGCACCAAGCACACAAATGTTCAGCAATACGTTTAGTGGCTGCACCAATCTTACCGGTGAAATTCCGCACGATTTGTTCGCGGGTATTTCTGGCAAGCCGACACTGTATCTGTTTGCCGGCACTTTTTTTGGATGCGCGGGATTATCGGGTTCGATACCGCATGATTTATTCGCCGGGATATCGGGCGCACCGGCCATGCGTATGTTTCAGAATACTTTTCAGGGATGTGCGGGATTATCGGGTTCGATACCGGATGATCTATTTGTTGGGATATTGGGCGCGCCGGCCGCGGGGATGTTTCAGGCTACATTTCATGGATGTGCGGGATTATCAGGTTCGATACCGGATGATTTATTTGCCGGGATATCGGGCGCACCGGCCGGGGGGATGTTTCAGGCTACATTTCAGGGATGTGCGGGATTATCGGGTTCGATACCGGCAAAACTGTTTGCGGGTATATCGGGCGCACCGGCCGAACATATGTTTCAGGCTACTTTTGCATCTTGCGCCGGTCTAACCGAAATTCCGGCAGATTTATTCGTCGGAATTCGCGGTGCGCCGGCCAAGGGTATGTTTGGTGGTGGATGGCACGGTACATTTCACCATTGCACCGGCCTGACGAAAATACCGGCAGGTTTATTCGCCGGGATCCAGGGGGCGCCGGCTGAAGATATGTTTAGGGCCACTTTCTGGGGGTGCAGCGGTCTGACGGAAATACCGGCGGATTTGTTTGCTGGAATTTCAGGGGACGCCGCACCGGGAATGTTTGTGTACACGTTTGGCGAGTGTCACGGCCTGGCCGGTCAATCGGCCCGGATAGATGGTGTACCACTGTATCAGATTTGGCCGGACGCAACCCCCGACCAGGTTGGCGCCTGTTACATCTATGACGATGGGTTATCCGACTATTCTGAAATTCCGGATTTGTGGAAACAAGGGTTAGGGTTTACTCTTCACCAAAATCCATATCGCGCAGGGCGGTTGCACGTGGCGTGATTTTGCGCACGGATGTTTGCAATTGTTCAATATCCGCATTTGTTTGTGCAAAGTGTCGTCCCAAATTATCTGCCCGATCGGCCAAGCGTCCCAGGTCTGTTAATAACATATCCAATTCGCGTTTTATCTTTTGTGCAACGCGCTTAATCTTTATATCCGACAGTACTGCGCGAATTGTGTTCAATGTCGCCCACAGTGTTGATGGTGATACGATAAAGACTTTGCGTCGTGCGGCATATTCGATCGTCGCCGGAAATTCGCGATGTAATGTTTCAAATATCGATTCCGATGCGATAAACATCATGGCGGATTCCGCCGTGACGCCGGCAATAATATATTTTTCGGCGATGGCATCAATATGCTTGCGCACATCCAATTCAAATTGTTTGCGCGCCATGCCGTCGGTGTGATCTGCCGTCATACGCGAAAAGCTTTCTAACGGAAACTTGCTGTCAATTACCATGTCGCCTGGCGGATATGGCAGGCGGATTATGCAATCCGGCCGCACGCCTGTATCCAATACGCATTGAAACGCATAACTTTCCGGCGGCATAATGTCGGCGATCAGGTCTTCTAATTGTCTTTCGCCAAATGTGCCGCGTGCCTGTTTGTTGCCCATTAAAATATTTTTAAAGTTCGCAATATCATCACCAATGTTTTTTAATTCCACCGCATTCTGTGACAGTTTGCCAAGGCGATCCGCCAACACTTCGCGCAGGCGCGTATTACTTTCGTTCAGTGGCGAAAAGTCCACTGGTGCCGGCCGCCGCATCAGCATCACCATTTGCAATGCCACAATTACAACCAACAAAATTAAAATATAAGTTGTCATTTCCTAATCCTTTGCTAATATCAATTATAAAAGGATTTAGATATGTTGCAAATGAAACTTTGCGGTGACTTGGTTTTGCGTGAAAAATGTGCGCCGGTCGATAACATTACGCCCGATCTGTGCGCGACATTGGATGAAATGGTGGAAATGATGCGCGAACAAAACGGTGTTGGTCTGGCCGCGCCCCAGGTTGGAATCGCGCGCCGCTTTATCGTGATGATGGATCCGGATACGGAAACGGTTTATAAAATGATAAACCCGCGCATAGTGTCATACAGCGACGAAACAGCCAAACTGGAAGAGGGCTGCCTGTCCGTGCTGGGGCCCGATAATCTGCCGGTGTTTGCTTATGTGGTGCGCCCGGCATCTGTGGTTGTTGAATGGACGGATGAAAACGGTAAAAAATGCGTCGCCGAAATGTCGGGCGTGCCGGCCCGCATCGTGCAGCATGAAACAGATCATCTGGATGGGCGGTTGTTTATCGATTTGTTGGCGCCGGTGCGTCGCGAAATGGTAATGAGAAAGGTTCGGAAAAGAAAATGAAGCTGGTACTGATGGGAACAAACGCGTTCGTTGTTCCGATTTTTGAAAAAATTGCAAACGCTGGTCATGAAATAATGGCCGTGTACACCCGTGGGCCGAAACCGGTGGGACGCAAACAAATTTTAACGCCATCACCGGTGCACACATGGGCCGATGCACGCGGAATCCCAGTGCATCACAATCCGCGTGAATACGATATGCATCCCGATATGGTTGTGGTTGTGTCTTATGGGGCAATTCTGCGTGATAATGTTTTGAATTCTGCGCCGTGCATTAATATTCACCCAAGTGACCTGCCGCGTTATCGCGGGCCGGCACCGATACGCACGGCGATTTATAACGGGGATGCGGCGTCGGCGGTTTGTTTGATGGCGGTGACGCCGGAACTGGATGCGGGTGATGTTTATATGCGTACGCCATTTGAAATTGGTGAAAACGACACCAATGAAATGATAGAGGCGCGCGTTGCCGAAATCGGTGCGGATATGGTAATTGAGTATTTGAAGAATCCATCTCTTTACCCGGCCGTGCCGCAAAGTGGCACGCCCACATTTACACGCAAATTTACAGGCGACGATGAAATCATCGATTGGGGCAAACCACCGCGTGAAATTCATAATATGATCCGTGCCCTGGGCGCGGGGCGAACAAAGATAAACGGTGTGGATGTAAAGATTTTGGAAACGCGCATCGGCGCGGATGGTGCACTTGAAATATTGCGTCTGCAACCCGCGGGGAAAAAGCCGATGGATTGGAAAAGTTTCCTAAACGGTCACCGCGGCGCGGATATAAAAATAGGGGAATAATATGTCGGAGATAGAATTTGGCGCCAGCAAACATGTGAATAAAAATGTAAATGGAAATCCATATCCAAAACAATGCAGATATTGCAGACACTTTGGCAATTATCGCGTGTGGTTTGCATGCTATGACGTGTCACTGTTGCATTTGGCGTTTTTGGGGCCCAAGATTGTGGCGTATGACGGATATTGTTCGCGCTTTCGATATCACAAAAATTATGGCGGGCGTTCACGTTAAGATGATGATGCAATCAAAACCCATGTGCGGATTATTTCACGCGAATGTCGCGGTGTCCGAACATAACGATAACGGCACGTGCCCATGCTTGAAATGTTTCGGCACGCATTGTCATGGTTGTTCGACATTTGAAAAACTGGCGGCGGAGCGGGCAGAACTGGATTTAGTGCAAAAAAGCCGTTGCCAGTTATGTCAAGCATACGAATACAAGACAAGATAATGACACGATACAGGGTAACTCTTGAATACGATGGGACGGATTTAATAGGGTGGCAGGAAAACCGCCAGGGCCCGTCCGTGCAATCGTTAATAAAGGACGCCATCGAAAAATTCTGTGGCGCGCGCCCCGATGTTGTGGCCGCCGGGCGTACGGATGCTGGTGTGCATGCGGTTGGGATGACGGCGCACTTTGATTTGCCGGGCGACCGCGATGCAAACACCGTTATGCGTGCGGTGAACTTTTATTTAACGGATAAACCGGTGTCAATTTTATCATGTGAAATTGTGCCGGATGATTTTCATGCGCGCTTTGATTGCACCGCGCGTCATTATAAATACGTGGTGCTAAATCGTCGGGCGGCGCCGGTATTGGAAAAAAATCGCGTGTGGTGGGTGCCGCGCGAATTGGATGTTGATGCGATGCGCGTGGCTGCAGATAAACTTATCGGCAATCATGATTTTACCAGTTTTCGCGCATCCGAATGCCAGGCAAAAAGTCCGATAAAAACACTGGACGTTGCGCGCGTTGTGCGCGACGGCGATAAAATAATTTTTGAATTTTCCGCGCGTTCGTTTCTGCATCACATGGTGCGAAATATTGTGGGAACGCTGGTTGAGATTGGACTCGGAAAACCATACGATGTCGATGAAATTTTTGCGGCAAAAAATCGCAGCGCGGCCGGCCCAACCGCACCGGCGGCGGGACTCTATTTTATTTCTGCGGATTATTCCACGGGCGCGGAATAAAACTCTGGCGTACATGCCCATCGGGATAGATAACAAACCCACCACGCAAAATTTTATGATTGCATTTCGGACTCTGCACATCAAAGTATGACACGATATAATCGATATTATCATCGCGACACATATTTACAATTTCCCGCGACAACGGTTTAAAGCGTTGAATATATACGACGGTAAAGTTTTCTGATTTATACATCCATACGCCGCGTTCTGCCTTGCGTTTAATGGGTGGGGTGCCGACGGGTTCGCCATTTAATTGACGCCACGTGTCAAATGTAAAGAAGTGACCGGATGCATATGATTTGCTAAATATCAGTTTTCCGTTCTCGACAAACGCAATTAATTCATGATCGGCGGTCGCATAAAAGACCGGTCGCGGTGCGGTTGCGATAATATAAATTCCCGTCGCAACACATGCGATGAATATATAATAACGTAATCCGCGCATAATGCGTCTGGCGTTTTCAGTGTTGCGGATAAACATCAGGCATAAAAATCCAAATATTATTATCGCAACCGCCACATTTGGAATATGCGGCATCGCAATATTTGCGTGTGGCAGGTCTACAATTTCCTGGGCGATATCCAGTGTAAAAGTATAAACATGATGCGCCAAGCATATCGGTCCATGCCATCCAAGTGCCGCAATAAATGTTCCGATGAAAACCAATGGCATGATTGCAAATGAAAATATCGGCAACAGTATCAGGTTCCCAATCAATCCATACATGGGCATGGCATAGAAATGCATTGCAACAAATGGGGCGGTAAATATTGTCGCGACAATTGATGTCATGGCAGCTGCATAAATTGCAAATACTGTTCGGCCGATGCGGGTTTGGCGTCGTGCGGGTCTGTATTGCGACCAAAACCATATCAGACCGAATACCGCGGAAAAAGATAACTGGAATCCAGGTTGCATTATATAATGTGGATTAATCAGAAATATTGCGCAAAATACCAAACAGATATTACGCATCGACAGGGCCGTGCGTCCGATAATAAATGCGCTGAATATCAATGTCGCCATCAAGAATGCACGCACGGTTGCAACACTCATTCCCGATATTAATAGATACATCAGTAATCCGAACCATGCACATATCAACGCCGGAATTCGTGCGGGCACGCGACGTGTGATATATGGAATCCTGCGGAATATGGCAAAGAATATCAAAAAGAACCATGTGGATACCAACGTCATGTGAAATCCACTGATCGCCCATACGTGACCGATGCCAATTGTTGTCCATGTTTCGCGATCGTCGCTGGGCAGTGTTCCTTTATACCCCAAAACCAAACCGTCACTTAAAAAAGAATTTGCCGCATGGTGCAACCGGTCACGCAATTTGGTGATACCACCGGCATTATCATGTCGGATAATTTGCATGTCTGTAATGTATCCTGTCCCGGACAGATTATTAAAGTACGCCCATCGCGCATAATCAAATGTTTCCGGTGCATCGGCAATTGCTGGTGGAAATATACTGGCGGTTGCATTGATCTTATCGCCGATATTTGGAATTGGCATATCGTCTTTGATGTTCAGGCGAACGGTTGCGTTTCCGTGCACACCCGATTTAATTACATCACGCGGTATGGATAAAAATATACGTGTTTTATCTGTGCTGTAATCAATTGATGTTACGCGTCCTGTGATTTCCGTATTACGGGTTGGGCGCCATATTTGTGGCGTTGCAAAAATATGTGTGAATAATATTGTATATAAAAATCCAAACAGAAACAGTCCGGCCCCGCGAAATACATATTTGTTTTTGAAAATAATTCCCATACATGCAATCGTCGCAGCCGCCCCGCATAATACACCGCACACATTATTCGCCAGTGTAAAATAGGCACCAGCCCCCGCCGTCATTAAAAACGGTGCCCATAGAAATGCATTTTGATATTGCGCACGAATCCAATCTTTCATGGATGCGATTATAGGAATAAAAACGCTATTTGCCAAAGATAAAATCGTCGTTGGCACTAATTTTTATAATCGTGTCCGTATCATCATCGGGGGATGATTTTTGACGTATTGTCTTGCCGCACGTTTCGCATTTGTGTGTAATTATAAAATGGTCACTCGCCGGTGCGGCGGCGATGGGACGCATCATGCCCATACACGTCGCCGCCCGATCGCCCGGGTTGATATCCACATGCCGTGACCAAATGCATTTCGGGCAGTGGTTTGTATATCCGTTTCCATGAACAACTGCGCCGCAATGGGCGCAGTTAAAATCTTCGATGCGTCGTGTGAATTTTTTCATTATATCCCCAGCGCGCTGCGATACATTTTTGTCAGTTCGTCTGCCTCATCCAATTCATCCGGATCCAGTTTGCGCAGGCGTATCATCTGGCGGATATATTTAGGATCGAATCCGGCAGATTTCGCTTCGCTATAAATTTCCTTGATATCTGCAGCGATGGCGGCCGTATCCTCGTTCAGCTTTTCTATGCGTTCAATAATGGTCAACAACTGCTGATTGTCAATTGCGCCGTGATTTGCGTTTTTCATGAAAATTCCCCTTGTTAATTCCTAAATTCCATGATATACCATAAAAGCCAAAAATCAAGAAAACAAATTTAATAACCTTAAAGGATTGGAAATGAAAAGATTCACGAAAATTACTTCGTCCATCGGCCCGAAAAGTGGCAGCACAGAAATGCTGGAGAAAATGATTGCGGCGGGTGTAAACGTATGCCGTTTGAATTTCAGCCATGATGGCGGCGATGTTCAGGGTGCAAAAATTGATGCGGTTCGCGAAATTTCTGCGCGCACTGGTAATCCGGTTGCGATTCTGGCCGACCTGCAGGGGCCGAAACACCGCATTGGTAACTTTGAAACCGAAGATAAATTCCCGATCAAACCGGGCCAGAAATTCGTATTCGATTCCGATCCGACCCCGGGTAATTCCAACCGTGTACAGTTGCCGGATATGGACGTTATTCATTCATTAAAGGCTGGCGATCGCATCTTGCTGAACGATGGTAAGATTGAAATGCAGGTTGAAAAAGTAAACTCTGACAGCATCGAAGCCATTGTTATCCGTGGTACCGAAATCTGGTCCCGTCGTGGATTCAATCTGCCGGATACCGAGGTTGCAACATCTGTTCTGACGGCCAAAGATCGTGCGGACTTGGAATATGTTTTGACCAAGAACCCGGACTTTGTTGCGATTTCGTTCGTACAGAAACCAGAAGACGTCGCGGAAACACGTGAATTCATCACTGCGCGTACATCACATCCGGTAAAGATCATTGCGAAAATTGAACGACCCCAAGCGGTTGAGAAAATCGAAGAAATTGTTGACGCGGCCGATGGTATCATGATTGCACGTGGTGACTTGGCGGTAGAGGTTCCGTTTGAAAAAGTACCGGCAATTTCCCGTCGTATTGTTCGCCTGTGCCGTGAAAAGAACAAACCGGTTATCATGGCGACACAGATGTTGGGTTCTATGGTTAACAGTGATTTCCCGACACGTGCAGAAATTTCTGACATTGCAACAGCGGCATATCTGCATGTTGATTCAACAATGACATCCGAAGAAACAACCATCAGCGAAAATCCGCCGTTCGTTGCCGCAACAATGGCAAAAATTTTGCTGAACGCGGATATTGATTCTGTTGAAAATTCCCAGGATTGGTCGGATGTAGAAGATCTGCCGGAAAATGATTGGTCGCTGTCTGTTGCGGTTATGGCCGAATTGAATGATGCAGACGCAATCGTTGTGTTCGCGCCGGATACGGCTGCGGCAACCGAAATTTCTTGCCGTCGTCCGAATATGCCGATTATTGCGGTATGCGACAAAGAAGTTGTTGCGAACCAGTTGGCGTTGTCACGTGGCGTGCGTTCTATCCTGGATGCGGATCTGTTTGCATCCCATGATGCGGCGGCCGCGGCCAAAAAATGCGGCGTCGAAGGCACATTGGTATCGGTATGCGGTTGCAAACGCATCGTATCATTGGTAAAATAATCGCAAATTTATTTGTTGTGATTACATCCGCCCTTGACGTCAAGGGCGGATTTTTTGTAGCATAAAAAATTATGAGAGGATTTTTGCGTTTTATCTGTGCCGCCGTGATTGTCTGTGCACCATCTGTGGCGACTGCTGCAGGGTATCGTGCGGCATTGGTTGCCGATATGGACACGGGCCGGGTACTATATTCTGAAAATGCGAATGATTTGAATTATCCAGCCAGTTTGACCAAAATCATGACGCTGTATTTAACGTTTGATGCGTTGGAGCACGGCCGCCTGCATATGGATGATTATCTGATTGTGTCCAAGGCCGCCGCCGATGCATCGCCGGTAAAACTTGGTCTGGCCGCGGGCAGCAAGATCAAGGTCGAAGATGCGATCAAGGCCGTCGCAGTGGTCAGTGCGAATGATGTCGCCCGCGTTTTGGCTGAAAATTTAAAGGGCGGCAAAGAAGGTAACTTTGCATCACTGATGACGCGCGTCGCGGGTGAAATTGGATTGGCCAAAACGCACTTTGAAAATTCATCAGGTCTGCCGAACGATGATCATATGTCGACGGCGCGTGATATCGCATTGCTGTCCATGGCGGTGTATAAACATTTCCCGCAATATTGGAAATATTTCGGGATAAAGACGTGGACATATAACGGTAAAACATATACAAATGGCAATCGGTTACTGGGTACATATCCGGGGTGCGACGGGATGAAGACCGGATATACAAACAAGTCTAAATATTCGCTTGTGGCGACCGCCGCGCGTGATGGGCATCGCTTGATGTCGGTGGTGCTGGGGGCTGAAAACAAAGATGTTCGTGCGTCGGTTTCAACCAACCTGTTGAACAAGGGTTTTAATATGCTGGGCACAAACGCTGCGCCGGTCACAAAAACAACGCCGGTTACGGCGCCTGTTCAGGCGCCCGCACCATCAGCGCAGCCGAAACCAAAGCCAGTTGTAACGGTTCCGGCAACATCTGGAAGTGCGGGGGTGCAGTTTGGGGCGTTTTCATCAGAGGCTGCCGCCGCAGCCCAGGTTGCGCGTGTGCAAAGCGCAATTGGTATCACGCCTGTTGTGGAACCAAATGGTTCGGGCATGTATCGCGTGCGTGCAAATGGCTTGTCCGAAGGTTCTGCATCCGACATAAAATCGCGTGCGACCGCTGCGGGAATTGATTGCTATATTTTTCATTAATGATATTATCGCTGGTACCATGAATCCGAAAATAGAAAAACTGATAAAACAATTTGCAAAATTACCACGTGTTGGCGCGCGCGGCGGTCAGCGTATCGTCTTGGCGTTGTTACAGGATAAAACAGGACGCGCGGCGGCGCTGGCGACGGTGCTGTCAGACGCGGCCACATCAATTGCACCATGTCCGCGGTGTGGTGTGTTGACGGACCGGGATTCGGATGCATGTGAATTTTGTCGCGATAGTTCGCGTGCGAACGGTCAGCTGTGCGTGGTGCGCGACCTGGCGGATGTTTGGACATTGGAAAAGGCATCTGTCTTTCATGGCCGTTATCATATTATCGGCGGTGTTTTGTCGGGGGCGGCGGGAACAATGCCGGATGATTTAAACATTGCATCATTGCCTGCGCGAATTGCGGATGAAAAAATCACAGAAATAATTTTCGCATTGCCCAATACGGTTGAGGGTAAAACAACCCAGCATTATGTTATGTCAATTGTGCAAGATTCATCGGATGTTGCATTCTCTGAATTGGCGTCCGGCGTGCCGTTGGGCGGTGACCTGGATTATATTGATGATGGCACGTTAACACTGGCGTTTGGGGGACGAAAAACATTATGACGGACACTGTCGCAAATTTACCACCTGTGTCTGAAATGATGCGTGACGCTGGGTTGGAACCGAAAAAACAGTTCGGCCAAAATTTCCTGTTTGATTTGAATTTGACGGGCCGTATCGCGCGCAGCGTGCCGGATATTGAAACCATACCGGTGGTAGAGGTTGGGCCGGGTCCTGCGGGCCTGACGCGTGCGTTGCTGATGGCGGGTGCACCGCGCGTTATTGCGATTGAAAAAGACCGGGCGACCGCGCCAATTTTATCGCGCATAATCGATGCCGCCGACGGGCGTCTGAATGTTATTTATGGTGATGCGTTAAAGACAGATTTTGCGGCGCTGGGGTTAAATGAATACGCTGTGTGTGCAAACCTGCCATACAATGTCGGGACAGAGTTGTTAATCGGATGGTTGCATATGATGGCGGCGGGCGCACCGATAAAGTCATTAACTCTAATGTTTCAGCGCGAGGTGGCACATCGCATCACCGCGCGCACCGGTGACGCGCAGTATGGTCGGCTGGCGGTGTTGACATCACTGATTGCCGATGCGCGAATTTTATTTGATGTGCCATCGACCGCGTTTGTTCCGCGGCCCAAGGTTGAAAGTGCTGTGGTGCAGATTATTCCAAACGCGGAAAAAATCGCGCGTATAAAAAATCTGAATGCATTGGAACAATTAACGGCAAAATTATTTGGCATGCGTCGCAAAATGATACGCGGAATTATACCGGGTGTAGATTGGGCAAAATACGGTCTTGCTGGTACCGAACGCGCCGAAAATATTACGCCCGAAAAATTTCTGGAATTATCTGAAAATATAGTGCTATAATCGCAATATCAAAGTAGGGAGAGGGAAAAATGTCACTGTCTGTGTTAATATTTTTTGCAGTATTGTTTGCGCTGGTATTCATACTGCGTGCGGCACGCATCGGCACCGTTGTTGCGTTTTTATTCGCCGGTGTCTTGTCCGGGCCGTTTGTTCTGAACTTGTTCCAGTTAACGGATACGTGGAGCTTCTTGGGCGAACTGGGCATAATCTTTTTATGGTTCAACATCGGTCTGCAGATAAATATGAAACGTCTGTGGAAGATGAAGCGTACAATATTTGGTTTTGGCGCGGCCCAGGTTATGATGGTGGCTGTCATGCTGTTCCCGATATTGCATATGACAACATCGTGGTCGATAATGGGCGGGATAATGGTGGCATTATTGCTGGCGATGTCCAGTACATCCGAAGACTTGCAATTACTGGCGGATCGTGACGAATTAAACACCAACATGGGCCATCAGACTTTTTCAATTTTATTGTTCCAGGATTTGCTGTCGATTCCGTTGCTGGCGATGTTGCCGGTGTTTGCGGGCCGATCATTCAATCTGGGGGCGACGGCAATTGATATTTTGGTTTTGTCATTGGGCTTGATATTGGGCGTTGTTGTTGTCGGTCGCTTTATCTTGAATCCATTGCTGCGTATGGTTGCAAAACTGCGCTGCAAAGAGGCGTTTATTATCGTAATCATGTTAACCATCGTTGTGTGGGCGGTGCTGCTGGGGCTGTGCGGGTTGCCGGCGGGGCTGGGTGCATTTATGGCCGGTATGTTGATGTCTGAAACAATTTACCGTCATCAAATCAGCGCGGAAATTGCACCATATTCGATGCTGTTCCTGGCGCTGTTCTTTGTGTCGTTGGGGATGGGGTTAAATCTGCCATTCCTGATGGATAAATGGTATCTGGTATTGGTTGGACTGGTCGGCCTGATTGCGTTGAAATTCCTGGCCATCTTTATCGTTGCGCGTGTGCGTAATGTGCCAACATATGACGCGACCAAGATTGCATTAATCCTGGCCCAGGGTGGCGAATTCGGTCTGTTGATGTTACAGACAATGAAACAGGGCGGCATTAACGCGATTCCAAAATCTGCCGAAGAAATTTTGGCCGCGATAATTATACTGTCGATTATTGCAACGCCGTTGCTGTTGGCCGTATATGATTGGGTGCAAAAGCGGGGCGGCAAATTCCCAAAGCGTCGCGCACATTGTATCAAGGACAGTGATACCGCAGAAGCACCCGCGGTTGTAATCTGTGGATTCGGTCGCGTGGGCCAAATTGTGGCGAAAATGTTGGCCGCCCAGAAAATACCATATGTCGCAATTGATTTAAGTGTCAATGCAGTAATGGTTGGACGTGATGCAGGATATAACGTTGTATATGGTGATTCTACGAACGGCGATGTGCTGGGGTGCCTGGGGTTGCGTCCACGCACAACACGTGCGGTTGTGGTCGCGCTGGATAATGCGACGACGGCGCGTGATACGATTCTGACGGTAAAGTCGATTGCGCCGCGGGTAAAGATATTTGCACGTGCACGTAATCTGGCCGATTCAAAAATGCTGATGAAAGAAGGCGCGGCCGAAGCGCTGCCAGAAACGATTGAATCATCATTCGCACTCAGTCACGGTGTGCTGGAACACCTGGGGCTGTCAGATGCCAAGATTGATGCAATGATGGATGAAATGCGGGCGGACAATTATGAAAAGTTATGCCTGATATCGGAAAATCATTAACGAAAATCCCGCAACCGCGGGATTTTTTATAGAGTTCAGTTTTCAGAGTGCAGATGATGTCGCAGAGCAATTCCCACCGCCGTTTCTGGGCCCCGCAAAAACGAATGTTTTTGTGGGTGGACTGCGGGGGGGTAGCAAATATAGGGAAGTACGTAAACGGCCACCCCCAGTCGCCCTTGGCGACAGCCCCCGCCCGGGCGGGGGCCATTAGCCCGAGCTGTGAACGTACTAATTCCCACCGCCGTTGGCGGGGGGGTGATGGCGAATGCCATCGGGGGGTGGCTATAATAATTTGCTTTTCCAAAAACAATCAGATATAATATGCATGCATCGGGTGACGCCCGGTGCGAGGCTTAACAACCTCATAAAGGAAACTCCAACGTTGGTTGGAGGGCTGTGATATACATAAATAAACAGCGCTATTACCTTTAATAGTTGTTAACCTCCAACCGCTTCTCGTCAAAGCGGACTTTTTTATAAGAAAAAGCAAGGAGGAAAAAATGCAAAAACAAAAACCAATTGATGAAACCGCATCGCGCCTGGGCGCAATTATGTGCAATGCGCGTCGCATATGTTATATGACCCATGACGAAGTTGCAAAAATGCTGTTGATATCCCCGACCGAGATGTTGGAATACGAACGCGGTACAACAAAAATCCCGGCGGATGTATTGGAACGCGTAATTGTTATGGGCTATAAAATGATACGCGTTCGCACACTGGAAGACCGGTATCGTCGTCAACGCCGTGTGTTTAATAAATTAAGACACACCGTTGCAGAAATACCGTAAAAAAGTCAGCCCCCGAAATTATATTCCCGGGGGCGATTATATTTGCTTTTCTGCCGGCGTGTTGCTATATTGCATAGACTGTGACAAAGGGAAAGGACAAATGAAGTCATTATTTAAATTTTTGGCCGTGATTTTCGGGGCGATTTTGCTGGACCAAATTTCAAAAGGGATTCTGCTGTATCTGGTAACCGGCACGGTTCCATTATATGGCGCCGCATGGAGTATCGTACCCCAGCCTTGGATAATCGCACGTGTAACCGATTTCTTTAACATCGTGTTTACATGGAATCCGGGCGCGTCGTTTTCAATGTTTCGCGCACTGGGCGAGGCTGCGCCGATTTTCATGGTTGTGGCGACGGCGGCAATTATCGGGTTTATTGGATATTATGCATTACGTCGTGCGGGTGCGAATGAACGCCTGCCGCTGGCATTGATTTTGGGTGGCGCGATTGGTAATTTGATTGATCGAATTCGCTTTGGTGCGGTGGTTGATTTCTTGGATTTTCATATCGGGTCGTTACACTATCCATCGTTTAATGTCGCAGATATTTGCATCTGCGTGGGTGTTGGATTGTATCTGTTGAATTGGGTTATTGCGCGCGTGCGTGCATCAAACAAAGGTGGTAAATAAAAATGGTAAAATATTTGGATAATAATAAAAATTCCGGATTTGGTCAGTGGTGCGCCGCAAATGCGCCCCAGAAAAAGAAGTCGTGGTTTACATCATTCCTGTGGTGGACGGCGATATTTGTCGCATGCTGGTGGTTAATTGGAATGTTTATGCGCCCGGCCGTGCAGGATAACGCACCCACAGACACCGCGCCAACGGTTGATGTGTCGAACGTTCCGATCACGCGCGTTGATACGGATAAAATCGCATTTGATGTCCAGGGCACTCGTATATCTGGGGTCGAGTTATTAGATTATAAAGCGGGCGGCGATAAAAATTCGGACGCGCCGGTTGTATTGATGCCGCGTGATGCTGGCGCATTTGCAGAGGTGGGCCTGCTGTCCCAGAATACAACGGCACCGGCGGCGGATACTGTTTGGCGCACCACCGACAGCGTAATGACATGGCGTAATCCGGCGGGCGTGGAATTCGAACGCACAATCACAACCGACGGTTATGTAATCACAATTAATGATACGGTGAAAAATAATACCGCCGCACAAATTGCGGTCACGCCATATGCGCGCATTATGCGGTCGGACAAAGATACCGCGGCCGCCGGTGTTTATACCGGGGCGGTTGCATTTGCCAATAACGACATTGAACATGACAGCTGGCGCGCGTTGGGCAAACGTTCATATGCATATACGACGACGAATGGCTTTGTCGGATTTGCAGACCAATATTGGGAAACATTTGTCGCGATTGATCATCCGGATCAAACAATGCGTGCGAAAAAGTCCGGCGATATGTTTGCGGCCGACACCGCCGCTGGCGCGGTCGCCATTGCACCTGGTGCGTCGCAGACGATTGTGTCACGGATCTTTGCCGGTCCACGCGATCAAAGCATTTTGAACGACGCCGCGCGTATGATACCGGGTGTAAATAAAACGGTGGATTATGGTTGGTTCTGGTTCTTGGCACGGCCGATGTTGTGGGTGTTGAATGCAATAAATGCGGTCGTTATGAATTATGGTATTGCGATTATATTGATGACGATACTGTTGCGTTTGCTGATGTGGCCACTGACGCGCAAGTCTTATACATCAATGGCCGCCATGCAGAAAATGCAGCCGGAAATGGCACGTATCCAGAAACTGTACGCCAATGACAAGGCGCGCATGCAAATTGAAATGATGCGTCTGTACCAGACTCACAAGACATCACCGATGTCGGGATGTCTGCCAATGCTGTTACAGATTCCGATATTCTTTGCATTGTACAAGGCGTTATTGATATCTGTTCCGATGCGGGGTGCACATTTCCTGTGGATTCGCGATCTGGCCGCGATGGATCCGTATTTTATATTGCCGATTCTGATGGGTGCGACCATGTGGTTCCAGTCCAGATTACAGACGCCGAAAACATCTGGCAATACAAATGATGCCATTGCCCAGACCCAGCGTATGATGAAATGGATGCCGGTTCTGTTTACAATACTGTTTGCATGGATGCCGGCCGGGTTGGTTTTGTATTGGACGGTGTCGAACCTGTTTGGTATCGTCCAGATGTATATAATCAAGCATCGCAGTAAATAAGAACAAAAAACGTCCCCGAGTGGGGACGTTTTTTAATTGCGCAGATATGTATATAAACCATCCGGCCGCCATATCCATGCCGCACGCAGTCCTAATGCTCGCTTGGATAAGTCAACACAGCTGATTGCGCCGCGCGTGGTAAAATTCGGTGGTGTGTCATGTGGCACGTATATAAATTGCCAGCCATGTTGTCGCAGCCTGCGAATCCCCGACATATTTATTTTTATGGGTGTCACATGTCCCGGTCGCGTGAATTGATACATAACCATGTCGTGGCCCGTTGGGATAATCGGTGCGCAATGTTTAAATTTATGACACACAATACGTGGAATGACTTTTGATGTTTTATCAGAGAAAGCGATAATAACCATATTGATACCTATCCTGTTTATTTTCTGTTTCTGTATAGATTTTTTATTCGGCAATCCAACCACGATGTGTGGCCGCGGCCTGCAGGGTCTGCATCGCATCACGCCACAGGGCGGCGGCCCGGTTTTCGGTCCATATATACTGGTGTGGGGCGCGACGGCGATCACCAAATTGTTTCATCACGGACAATTGTTCATCCGTTAATCGCCCGGCCAGGTACAGTTTTGTAACCAATGTTTCCACATCAATCAATTCACATATTTTACGTGATTGATTGGCCGCGCTGTGATTATGACAGAATTGCCCACGCAGTGATTTTGAATATAAAAACCAGAACCACAATTGTTCTGCGTTCTGGAATTTTTCTGCGTTGATATAATTCTGTGCTGTTTGGGATAACATATTTTTCCTCCTTTTTCTCTAATTGATATATAGCCAAAGACTAGAAGTATGTAAAATATTACAACCGTCGGTTGAACTGCGAATCGGATTTCTGAATCATTTTACGTTTTTTGTGTTTTGAAAACGAATCGCAAAAAGCAACCGAATCGGCTGTGTTAATATCGGTGGTGCGCGCGAATTAAAAAAAGCGCGCCAAATGGCGCGCAAAAATGTTGCGTGAAATATTATCATTTTCTAAATCATTTTTTCTTGGTTCATCTTTATTTGAATTAAAACCCGCCGACGGCGGGTTGGGTTTATAGTATCGGTGGGAAACAGTCGCCTCCTGTTTCCGGGCAACAATTGAATCCCTGGTCGCCCATATCGGTGTATATTTCGCCCGTACAGCAACCATTTGCATCCGGGGCGGATCCATCATCCGGGCATGTTATTGCGGCCGGTGCCTCTTCCTTGGGCAGTGACTGGAACGGATTGATAATCGCGCCCGTATCATCGTCATATTTCAATCCCAATACCTGTTCATTGTATGTCTGACTGCCAACACCGCCCATGCTGGAAATGCTGTTGGTATTGGACGCAGAATTTTGGTTCTGCCAAACTGCTTCTTGCTTTGCATTGTTAACCGCTTTGTAATTCAGAGTCTGACAATAGAATAACAGATTTCTGTAATCCATTCCACCACAAGTACCTTGCGCACATTCTGCCTTTGCGGTCCATAAACCGTTCTTTTGTTCACAGTAATTTTCTGCATTAAAGGAACGTACCTGACCAACCCAAGAATCATCCTGAGCAGCAGTTGCCTTATGCTGCCATAATTGCCGTTGATTGTTGCCATATCCAACCGCACACTTTTCTGGTTTTCCTGATTCGGGTGTTCCACATGAAACCTGTAAGTCTGCTGGTGAATATACGGTAATGCGTGTGCCAGCAGGGATTGTAAATGGTGGTACCGAGTTATCCATCATATCAACCATCAATTTCTGGGCAACCTGGTTCCATGCGGTGATAATTTCATTTTTTGCCAGTTCTGATGAACGCACCGTACCACTTTGTACAACCGTGTTATTATCTAAATCGATTTGGTTCACAAACTTGTCCGCAACCGGTGCGATCATATTTACCGCCGCCGGCACAATTGCGGTTAACATTGGCATAACAAATTGTTCCAGGTAATCCGTACTGCCACGGCCTGGTACGCCAACACGTCCCTGGGCGTCGCCAGAAAACGGATCATTCGAACCATTAAAATTAAACTCAACACCGTTTGGTAAAACAAACTGGTACCACTTTATTTCCATACGACCAATTGACTTATATGGGCCAGGAACTTCACCATCTACATATCCCAATAACAGTGTTCCGGTTGGAATAATAACTGTACGACCGTTATCTGCATAAACATTGCGATCAACGGTTGCGCGAACTGGTAAAAACTGTTTACCGTTTATCAGTGTTGCATCCGCACGAACATCAGATACAATTGTGGCCGGAATTGGTTTATACTGACGTAATATAAAGCTGCGATCGTATATCTGTGTGCTGATAACAGTATCTTGACCGGTTGAAGCATATTCTACTTCACTGGGAACCTTTTTCATCTCTACAAACGCCATTTGACCGCTGGGGGCCGATGGTTCCGTCGAACTGCTGCGATTTTTTTTATTCGGGGCGGCCGACAGCTGGGGTAACGCACCATTTGTCACCGCCGCAAAACCTATATGTTCGGCATCTGTTCCAATTTTTTTAGACGCATCTTTGATGTCGCTGATTATACCATTATCCGGATTGTAAACACCCGTCGGGCTGTCACAGTTCTTGTCCGAAAACGGATGGAAATAATATGCACCACGTTCTGGTTTGATCCAACCAATCTGACGGCCGGACGCGTTATATCCCGGGAATGCAAAATCCGAACATGTCTCGGATTGTGCATAAGACGGTTCTGTGGTCACGACCGGTGCCATTTCCGACAGCGATGGCGCAATTGCTTCAATCTCTTGTCGGATTTCCTGTTTGACTGGTATGGCGGCCGACACCGGATCTGGTTCAATAAATGGCGCAGGCGCCGCGTCGGATTCCGGTTCTTGTTCTGGTTCGGCGACAGGTTCTGTTACCGGTGTTTCAATTGGTGTCGGTTCCGCGATGGGCGCTGGTTCTGGTTGCGGTTCGGTTTTTTTTACATCCGCCGGTTGTGCTGTCGCCGTCGCTTTGGCGCCAATGGCCATTGTTATCTTGGCGATTTTTTTGACCGTATCGGGTTGGCCTTTCCCGCGCCAATCCACATACAGCGCAACGCCCGTGGTGGACATCGGACCATCTGGGGCATACTTTACCGTTATACGACACCCTGTTTTTTCATCTATGATCAATTCAGGCGGACATTGGTGCGCCATGCTCAGACCCGGTGTTTCATCACTGGTGCGAACATTCAGTATTTTTACGGGTGCGGTCGCAGTAATCGTATACTGTTGTGTTTTTATTTCGCCAACAGGCGTTCCGGCCCAATCAAGTGTTTCATTCGGGTCGATTTTCAGTGTCATTTCCCGATCGTCTGATGCGGGCATATTATCTTTGTTTTTGCCCCATCCACCAACCAGCAACGTCAACAATATCAGCACCACAACAAATGCCGCCGCCAACAGCAGCCACTGAACGTGTTTTGGCGTCGTTTTCCGCAAATCTGAAAATTGCTGCTTTATTTTGCTCATGTCGTTACCCGTCACTCGTTATCCGTTATCCGTCATCCGGTTTACTGGATGCGAACTACGCTGCAACTGGCGCCACTGAATTTCAGCAATTGGTCGCACAGTTTTTGTGCCGCATCAATATCCGCCATTGGCCCAATGCGCAAACGATACAGACGCGCAGATGATGCACCACTGCCCAAATCGCCCACGCCCTGTTCATCAACCGCAAAGAATACCATGTCTTTGTACGGGGTCAACAACCCCTGGCCATCTTCGCCACTGAATTTAGCCAGCAGCCCCGTCCAATAATCATCCAATGCCTTGACCGATGTATCTGATTTTAATTCAACCGCAACACCGTTTTGATTGCTGGTGATCAGCGGTATGTTTGATTGTGGCAGATAGCTGCCCGCGGTAACACGTTGGGTTGGCATCATTGTAACGCCACTGGATGTTGCAACCGCACCGCCGGCAAGTGATGCCTGTGTTCCGTAACCCATCGGCATATATGTGCCGACACCGGTCGCGGCATTTGCATTCTGGCCCACATAAACCGGCGTGCCGGTGTAATTCGTGCCCGCCATATTCATGGCATTTACGTCCATCTGGTATGCGATGTTATTCAGTGATTGCCCCGACATCATACTCTGCGCAACATTCGCCTCGGCCAGTGCCATGACAGATGCAGTATCCGCAATCAGGAACGGTTTTTCACGCTTTTTAATACAAACAATACGTTGACCACTGCGCAGGATCATGTCGCCGACGGCCTCAACAATCAACAATCTGCCATCTTCGCCATCGGTACGGAATCCGACCGGGGATTCGCCACCCTCGACCAATAATGATACCACCGGACGCTGGGTCATGGAAATAACCTTGTCCCCGAAATCGATGTATGTGAATATACGGTCGCGCCATACGCGTTCCGGCGCAATTACATAGTCATCCGGATTGGGTACAAATATATCCAAATCAAAACGGAACTCTGACGGATCAATCTTCATCGATTTTATCCATCCATAATCTTCGCCATCAACACCAACGGTACCGGTGGTATTTGACTTCTTTGCAAAGATTGAATTCATGCTGCCCGATGGGGTAGTGGTCGCGGCACTGGCGTTGGGGACGGTTGCATTGCCATCCAGAACAACATCCACCTGGGAATATGTGATTTCACTGCTACCTGCTTCTTCGGCGCGCAGATAGAATAAATAAGTGTTGCCGGATTTCCCCTGAACAATCATGTTTGTGTCGCCGACGCTGTTCGGACTCATAAACATGGTGCGGGAACCCTGGGTTGTGTCAATTTGAAACAATTCATTATTGCCAACGATTACATCTGAAATCTGTTCGCCATTCGGCAGGGTTATCATTGTCGCCATGCCCTGGCGCAGTTTTACAGGCAAAACACCACCCGGTGACCATGGCAATTGCGCATATCCGGGCTTGGTACTGCCGGCGGCCATGTTGGCGTTTGGATTATCCCATGCACTTTGCGCGGCCAATGCCGGCATCGCGCCAATGCACATTGCCCCCAGACAGAATATAGAAACATTTAATTTAATTGCGTTTGCGAATTTCATTGCAATCCTTCCCTTGTACCAGATGTTGCGTCCCACGCGTTATTATTCGAAATCCAGCGGATCTGTACCGCCTGAATCAATTTCATAACGCCGCACATACAGCCCCAGCGGGTTGTTTGTTCGGTCGCCCCATTTAATAGTGTCGTTGTCCGCCTTTTCCAATTCTATTATAATTGTATAATCTTTTTTATCGGTCTGTCCATCACTATTTACGCAAACATAGCTAAAATTTGCCGTATATGTCATTTTATCAGATGTTCGTTCTGATATTGGTCGTGGTGGGAACTCTACCGTGCATGTAACGTCGATGTTTGCATTGGAATACATCGCCGCATTCCACATATTTGTCTGTGTAAATTCATCAAATATTTCACCGGTTGACCACATATTGACAATGCCGTCTTCGGAATTTGCCCATTTGCGCTGCATAACATTTGTATTCGGGACGATTTCGTTGCGTGCCTTGATGTATTCTTTGATAAAGGATATTTTATACAGTTCTGTATACTTTTCGTCCGTGTTCATTGCATACAGCTTGATATCCATGTCTGGACGCATCTGGGTGGTCAGAAAGAACACTTGGGGCCGGTTCAGTGGGAACATGGACCATAATGTGATGACAAGCGCCCCCAGCACAACCAGTGCGGTCGCCAATACAAACGCCATAAGTCTGGATATTAAAACCGGTGGACGAACTTGATCCGGCACGTATCTCTCCCTTTCGTATTTTTATTGATTGTAGACAAAAAAATATCGCCCCCGCAAGCGAAAAAAGTCAAAAAGACCCGTAAAAATAGAATTTGTGAAGTGTTTTTTGTGATTGTGCGCATTTGTGGTCGATTTGAATGTACTTTTTTGCTTGCGCGGGTCGTGATAAAATCTTATAATACTTTCTGCTTGATTTTCCGCATAACTGTGGTATTGTATCGCAGAATATTGTGATGCATGTGCGGTAAAACAGGCAATAACAGGGGCTTAGTTCAACGGTAGAATATCGGTCTCCAAAACCGCGGATAAGGGTTCGATTCCTTTAGCCCCTGCCAAATAAAATGCCGGATTTGTATCTGAAAACAGGCGGAAATATTTATGAAGAAAATGCTGGAATATATTAAATCGGTGCGCGCAGAATGGTTCAAGATTGTATGGCCGTCGCGTGACAGTGTTGTTCGTGCAACGATAATGATTTTGGTGTTTTCTGGCCTGGCTGCGCTGTTCTTTTTTGTTGTGGACAGTGTATTAAACGCAATTGTTGGTTGGGTTTTCTAACGCATTGGGGGGCGAATAATTATGGATGGCAATATGCAATGGTTTGTTGTAAATGTTCATAGCGGGTGCGAAGATAAGGTCGCGCGTGGTCTGCGTGAACAGATTGATAAGCGTCGCCTGAATGCGCTGTTTGGTGAAATCTTGGTGCCGACACGCGAAGTGACCGAGATTAAGGGTGGTAAACGCGTTCGTGCCGAAAGAAAATTCTTTCCGGGTTATATCGTTGTTCAGATGGTTATGAATAACGAGACGTTCTCACTGGTAAAGCTGATGCCCCAGGTTGTTATGTTCTTGGGCGCTAAGAACAAGCCGATCGCAGTGACCGAGGAAGAGGCGCGCCGTCTGCAGAAGCAGGTAGAAGAGGGTAGCTTCTTGCCAGATGATGTTGAATATGAGGTTGGTCAAGAAGTGCATGTTATCGACGGGCCGTTCAATGGATTTAATGGTGTTGCGTCCGAGGTTGATAATGTAAAACAGAAAATGACCGTAACGATTCTGGTGTTCGGTCGCGAAACCAGTGTTGAACTGGACTTTGAACAGGTAGAGCGGGTGTAATGAAAATTACGAGACAAACTGTTTACAAGGTTGAGATGTCGCGCGAAGAAATGCATGCTGCGCTAAAGCAGTGGCGGAGCAAGCCGGAAACCAAGGCGATGATGGCTAAAGAGGCGGCTGAACGCAAGTCGTGGGTAAGAAATCTGGTGGCAGAAATCGACGCACAGAAGAAGAGATAAAAGTTTTTGGATTTTTGCGGAATGGTTTCGCTAAAAATCCGTGGTGGTAGATGCGCCACATCGTACCACGACACTAACCAAAAAAATGGAGTGAAAAAATGGCAAAGAAAGAAGTTAAAGGCTTGGTAAAGCTGGTTGTGCCGGCGAAACAAGCAAATCCTGCGCCTCCGATTGGACCGGCGTTGGGTGCGGCGGGTGTTAACATCGCCGAATTCTGCAAACAGTTTAACGACAAAACATCTGATAAAACACCGGGTATGCCGATACCTTGTATTATCACTGTTTATACCGACCGCAGCTTTGAATTTATCATGAAGTTGCCGCCGGTGTCGTACTACATCAAAAATGCATTAAAGCTGAAAATCGGTTCCCACAAACCGGGCCGTGATTTCGTAGGCACAATTTCCAAGGCTCAGATCAAGGAAATTGCCGAAGCGAAAATGCCGGACTTGAATTGCTCTTCCATTGAATCTGCGATGAACATCGTTGCGGGTCAGTGCCGTTCTATGGGCGTAAAGGTGGAGGAATAAGATATGAAAGCGACAAAAAGACAACAGACTTGGGCGGCATTGGATCAGGATAAAGTATATTCCTTGGCCGAAGCAATCGAAGCATTGCGTCCGTATGCGTCTAAAAAGTTCGACGAAAGCTTGGAAATCGCAATCCGTTTGGGTATCGATGTAACCAAGGCCGATCAGAATATCCGTGGTATGCTGTCCCTGCCGAATGGCACAGGTAAAAGCGTTCGCGTTGCCGTATTTACCATCAATTCTCAGGACGAAGCGAAAAAGGCGGGTGCCGATGTTGTTGGCGGCGAAGAACTGATTGAAAAAGTTGCCGGCGGTGAAATCAATTTCGACCGCGTTATCGCAACACCGGATATGATGCCGAAAATGTCAAAAATCGCACGCGTTTTGGGTCCGAAAGGCTTGATGCCGAACCCGAAATTGGGCACTGTTACAAACAACGTGGCAGAAGCAGTTAAGGTTGCCAAAGCGGGTCAGATTGAATACCGTGCGGAAAAGAAAGGTATCATCCACGCCGGTATCGGCAAAATGTCGTTCAAGACAGACGCGTTGGTTGAAAATGCGATGGCGTTGATTGACCAGCTGAAAAAGGTAAAGCCGGCGTCATCTAAGGGTCAGTATATCTTGGGAATCTCGGTTGCGACAACCCAGGGTCCGGGCCTGAAGGTAGAGGCAAAATAATAATCCGCCGTGTGGGCGCAAATGCGTCCCGCGGCGAACACAGATTTCTGTCCGAGACTGATGGTGTCACCAAGACTTAATTTCCATCATAGACAAAGAAAAATTCTTTGGGGCAGGAACCAAGCCCCGTTCGGGGAAACCCGAATGGAAAGTTAACAAAATGGAGTAAGGATATAAAGATGAAACGCGAAGAAAAATCAGATTTGATTTCAGCGTTGCAGTCGTCCCTGAAAGATGCAAACGGTATCTTCGTGGTTGAAAACCACGGTGTGACTGTGAAAGAAATGGAAGAATTGCGCAATGAACTGCGTCCATTGGTTTCCACATTCAAAGTCGTTAAAAACCGTTTGATGAAATTGGCGCTGAAAGGCACCGATTTCGAACCTGTATCCGAAATGATGAAGCGTCCGACCGCCGTTGCAATCGCAACAGATGCGTTGGCCGTGACCAAGGTTCTGGCAAAGTTCGCAGAAGCGCACCCGAACCTGACCATTATTGGTGGTAAAATGGATGCAGATGTCTTAGACACAGACGGCGTTATGCAATTATCCAAGCTTCCGTCCTTGCTGGAAATCCGCGGCACAATCGCGCGTATCTTGGTCGAACCGGGATCACGTCTGGCCCGCGTTTCCGCAGAGTATGGAAAGAAAGAACAATAATAAAATTCAGAATGGCGACATTCTGGTAATAATAAATAGGAGCAAAAAATGGCAGACATTCAGAAATTAGTTGAAGAATTGTCAAAATTGAGCGTTTTGGAAGCTGTTGAACTGTCCAAGGCGTTGGAAGAAGCATGGGGCGTTTCCGCCGCCGCTGCAGTAGCTGTTGCTGCTGGTCCGGCTGCTGCCGCTGCTGAAGAAAAAACAGAATTTGATGTAGTTTTGGCTGAAGTTGGCGCGAACAAGCTGGCTGTTATCAAGGCTGTAAAAGACATCACAGGTCTGGGCCTGGGCGAAGCAAAAGCTCTGGTAGAAGGCGCACCGAAAACAGTAAAAGAAGCAGTTGCCAAAGACGAAGCTGAAAAGCTGAAGGCGACTATCGAAGCTGCTGGTGCAAAGGTTGAATTGAAATAATTTAACCCACCTGAACCAAAACGGTTCAAAATAAAAAATCCGTGGTTTTCCACGGTACTCCGCCGCCCGCCTGGGGAATAAAATCCCAGGCGGGCCCAGCGGCGTAAAAAGACATATAAAAAATGTTTGTTTGCAAAACGCACAAAAAAAAGGATTAAAACCCATGGCAGTTATCCAGAAATATAGAAAGTCTTTTGGTAAAGGTTTTTTGCAAACTCCGCTTCCTGACTTGGTTGAAATTCAATATGATTCTTACAAAGATTTCCTGCAGGCGGATGTAGAGCCCCAGAACCGTAAAAATATCGGTTTGCAGAATGTATTTTCATCAATGTTCCCAATCAAGGATTATGCGGGAATTGCAGATTTGGAATTCGTAGAGTATACACTGGACAAACCTGTCTATAACGTCAAGGAATGCATGCTGCGTAATATGACATATTCCAGCAAGCTGAAATTGAAGCTAAGATTGATTTTATGGGATGTCGCAGAAGATGGCAAGAAGACACTACGCGACATCAAGGAACAAGAGATATTTATGGGCGAAGTGCCGTTGATGACAGAACGCGGCAGCTTTATCGCGTCTGGCGTTGAACGTGTTATCGTTTCCCAGATGCATCGCGCCCAAGGTGTGGTTTTTGCAACGACCAAAGAATCCAAGGTTGCCGGTAATCCGACAACATATACCGCACGTATCATCCCGGAACATGGTTCATGGATCGATTTCGAAGAATCCAAAGGTATAATTTATGTTCGTATAGACCGTCGCCGTAAAGTTCCGGCAACGGTTCTGTTGCGTTGCTTGCCCACAAGCGAAGATGAAAAGAAATGGGCCGCCGACCCGCGTAAGGCCGGTGTTCGCGGTATGACCGATACTGAAATTTTGGGCGCGTTCTATAAACGTATCCCATTGTCATTTGATGGTAAATATTGGATTGGCGACACGGCTGTATTCGAAGGGCTGGATAAATATCGTCTGAACTATGATCTGATTAATCCAAAAGACAAAAAAGTTTTGGCGGCCAAGGGTGATCGTCTGTCGGCGAAACGCCTGTCCAAGATTATGTCTGCGTCCAAGAACTTTGGTATTGACACGGATAGCTTGATTGGCGAATATCTGTTTGATCCGATAACAAATGCGGGCGATATTGTATTCCCGGCGGGTACAGAAATTACCGAAGAAGTTTTGGCCGATTTGGAAAAGATGGGGGTACGTGAAATTTCACTGATTTCTATCGACAATACGACTATTTCTGCGCATATGCGCAATACGCTGATGGCGGACAAGACAACAAACCGCGAAGAAGCGCTGATTGAAATTTATAACATCATCCGTCCGGGTGAACGTCCAACGATCGAGGCGGCAACCAATCTGTTCGCACGCCAGGGATTCGATCCGGCATACTATGACCTGTCGGCGGTTGGGCGTTTCAAGATGAACAAGCGTTTGAAAATCGAATCCGGCAAAAAGCCAGAAGATGAACGCCTGTTGTCTAAGGAAGACTTTTTGGCAGTGTTAAAGACATTGACCAACATTATTGATCGCAAGGATGTTGTTGATGATATCGATAACCTGTCCAATCGTCGTGTTCGTACTGTTGGTGAATTGTTAGAACAGAATTTCCGCACTGGTATGGTTCGTATCGAACGTCTGGTTCGTGAAGCATTGTCCAGTCCGAACATCGCAAATATGCAGCCCCAGGATGTAATCAATGTAAAACCGTTGATGTCGTTGGTTGCTGAATTCTTGGGTACGTCCCAGCTGTCCCAGTTTATGGATTCTTATAATCCGTTGTCCGAATTGGAACACAAACGTTTGATTTCTGCGTTGGGTCCTGGGGGCTTGAACCGTGAACGCGCCGGCATTGACGTCCGCGACGTTCATCCGACACACTATGGACGTCTGTGCCCAATTCACACACCCGAAGGTGCGAATATTGGTCTGATTAACCACTTGTCTACATATGCGCGTGTAAATCCGTATGGCTTTATCGAAACACCATATTATGTTGTAAAAGACAGTAAGATCACCAAAGAAATGGTATATCTGACGGCGGATGAAGAATTGGGACACAAAATTGCCCAGGGTAATACCCCGACAACCGCGGCCGGTGTTTTGGCCGAAGATATGGTAACAGCCCGTGTTGACGGCGAATTTACCATGGTGCCAAAAGATGAAGTTGATTTAATCGACGTTGAACCGCGCCAGGTGGTATCCATTGCCACAGGTCTGATCCCGTTCGTTGAAAATGACGACGCGAACCGTGCCTTGATGGGTTCAAACATGCAGCGCCAGGCGGTTCCATTGATGCGCGTTCAGGCACCATTGGTTGGTACCGGTATCGAACGCGAAGTTGCACGCGATTCCCGCACAGGTGTTGTTGCAAAACACAGTGGTGTGGTTGAATCAGTGGATGCAAACCGTATCGTGGTAAAGTGCATGAACAGCCGCAACGTTGTGACAGGTGTAGATATTTATAACCTGGAAAAATTTGAACGCAGTAACAGTGAAACCCTGATTCACCAGAAACCGTTGGTAAAGGTTGGTGACCGTATTTCTGCGGGTGACATTATCGCGGACGGTGCGTCAATGAATTATGGTGAATTGGCATTGGGCCGCAACGTATTGGTGGCATTTATGCCGTGGCGTGGTTATAACTATGAAGACTCTATCGTTATTTCCGAACGTATTTCACGTGATGATGTGTTCACATCCATCAAGATTGTTGAAAAAGAATTCAAGGTTCGTGATACGCAACTGGGGCCGGAAAGCTTTACCCGTGATATTCCAAACGTTGGTGAAGATGCCCTGAAAAACCTGGACGAATCCGGTATCATTTATGTTGGTGCACGTGTGAAACAGGGTGATATTTTGGTTGGCCGTGTGTCGCCGAAGTCCGAAACACTGCTGACCCCCGAAGAAGCGTTGCTGCGCAACATCTTTGGTGAAAAGGCATTGAATGTAAAGGATACATCACTGCGTGTTGGCCCGAACGAAGAAGGTACAGTTATCGGTGTTAACGTTTTGACACGTCATGGTGTCAAGAAAGACGAACGCACCCAGATGATTGAACTGCAGAAAATAGAAAAGATCAACAAAGACCGCGATGAAGAAACAGCCATCATCGAAAAGGGCTTTGCAGACCAGATTTTCCAAATTGCCGAAGGTCAGACCATCGAATCCGGCACTGGCAGCTTGAAACCGTTCATCGGCAAGAAGCTGACAGCGGAAGTATTCGAAGGTATCAAGGCATCGGATGTTAAAAAGCTGGTTGTGAAGAATAAGGAAGTCCAGGCGAAAATCGATGAACTGCGCGAACAGCATGTTGTTAAACTGAAATTGTTGAACGAGCGTGCAGATGCAGAGGTTTCAAAGGCGACGGAATCCAATTCTTTGAACGCAGGTGTATTGAAAGAGGTCAAGGTTTACATCGCGCACAAGATGAAACTGCAGCCGGGTGATAAAATGGCGGGTCGTCACGGAAACAAGGGTATTGTATCCAAGGTTGTGCCTGTCGAAGATATGCCGCACCTGGCAGATGGTACGCCGGTTGACCTGGTTCTGAATCCGTTGGGTGTGCCGTCGCGTATGAACATTGGCCAGATTTTGGAAACCCACCTTGGTATGGCGGCGCGCACATTGGGTGCCCAGATTGGTGTGGTCCTGGAAGAAGTAAAGGCCAAACGTGCGGTAACCGATGATTTGCGCAGCATTATGGGCAAAATCTATGGCAAAGACGTTGCAGAAAAATTGGAAAAGATGACGGATACCGATGTCCGGGCAGAGGCGGCACTGTTGCGTGATGGTGTGCCGATGGCAACACCGACATTTGACGGTGCGACCCCAGAAGATATTCGCAGCATGCTGAAACTGGCGGGGCTGCCGGAAACAGGTCAGTTTGATCTGTACGACGGTATGACCGGTGAAAAGTTTGCACGTCCAGTCACCGTTGGTATTATGTACATGCTGAAACTGCATCACTTTGTGGATGAAAAGATTCACGCACGTTCAATCGGTAACTATTCATTGGTAACACAGCAGCCGTTGTCCGGTAAGGCCCACATGGGTGGTCAGCGACTGGGTGAAATGGAGGTTTGGGCACTGGAAGCGCATGGTGCGGCACACCTGTTACGTGAAATGTTGACGGTAAAGTCTGACGATATCGTTGGCCGTAACAAGATGTACGAATCCATCATTTCCGGCAGCAATGATATCCAAACCGGCACGCCAGAAGCCTTTAACGTGTTCGTGCGCGAACTGAAAGGTTTGGGCTTGGCCATGACACCAAAGAAAGTAGATTAAAAACGGCTGCGTGCCGGGTGTGGTGATAATTTCATCACGTCCGGTACGCGCGACAATACTGTGAAAGCGACAGCTAAGGAGCAAAATATATGACAAATATGTTGCAGAAGATATTCGGACAAATTGAAACAAAGGAACAGTTTGACGCACTGCGCATCACCATTGCATCACCAGAAGAAATTCTGTCCTGGTCCCATGGCGAGGTAAAGAAGCCGGAAACAATAAACTATCATTCTTTAAAACCAGAAGCAGAAGGTCTGTTCTGTCAGCAGATTTTTGGACCAGTCAAGGATTATGAGTGCGCATGCGGAAAATATAAACGCATCAAATTCCGCGGCGTTGTTTGCGAAAAGTGCGGTGTGGTTGTTGGCCCATCGTCGGTTCGCCGTGAAAACATGGGACACATTAAACTGGCCATGCCGGTTGCGCATACTTGGTTCCTGCGTGAGGGTAAAATTGCCACATTGCTGAACAATCTGCCCCAGAAAAAGTTGGAACAGGTTATTTCATACGATGCATACATCGTTATTGAACCGGGTTTAACAAACCTGAAACAATATGATGTTATCAGCGAAGATGAATACCAGGCGGCCGTTGAAGAATTTGGCCCGGATGCGTTCCGCGTTGGCATCGGTGCCGAAGGCGTACGCAGCATTATTTCCAGCCTGGATATGGGCGATGAACGTACGCGTCTGCGTGCAGAATTACAGGAAACAAAATCAGAAACCAAGCGCAAGGCCCTGATCAAGCAATTGAAATTGGTTGAGGCGTTCTTGGATTCCAAAACGGAACCGGCATGGATGTTACCGGATATTATCCCGGTTATCCCGCCAGATATGCGCCCATTGGTCACATTGGATGCGGGGCACGTCGCGGCATCTGACCTGAACGATTTGTATCGTCGTGTTATCATCCGTAACAATCGTCTGAAAAGATTTATGGAAATGCACGCGCCGGAAATCATTGTTCGCAATGAAAAGCGCATGTTGCAAGAAGCGGTTGATTCCCTGTTCGATAACGGCCACAAAGCGCGCCCGATGGTTTCCCAGAATCGTCGTCCGTTGAAATCATTGTCTGATTCTTTGCGTGGTAAATCCGGTCGTTTCCGTATGAACATGTTGGGTAAACGTGTGGACTATTCCGGTCGTTCTGTTATTGTGTCGGGGCCGAACCTGAAATTGCATCAGGTGGGTCTGCCGAAAACAATGGCATTGGAATTGTTCAAACCGTTCGTTTATGCACGTTTGCTTGCGGGGGATTATGCAAACACATTGAAAACCGCACGTAAAATGGTTGAAAACGGCGAAGACATCGTATGGGAAATCCTGGAAAAGGTTATTTACCAGCACCCGGTTCTGTTGAACCGTGCGCCGACATTGCACCGTTTGTCACTGTTGGCATTTGAACCGGTTTTGATCGAAGGTAAAGCGATCCGTCTGCACCCGTTGGTGTGCAAGGGCTTTAACGCTGACTTTGACGGTGACCAGATGTCTGTTCACGTTCCGATTTCATTGGAAGCGCAATTGGAAGCGCGTACATTGATGTTGTCGTCCAACAACGTTCTGTCCCCGGCCAGTGGTGAACCCATGATTGTGCCGTCCCAGGACATGGTTTTGGGTGTGTACTATATCTCGCTGATTAATGGCGAACACACTGAAAAATCACCGCGTTTTGCGAACATGGACGAAGTGCAGTTGGCATTGGAAAACAAATCTATCACATTGCACACACCAATTGTTGCGCGTATTAATGGTAAAATTTATAAGACAACAGCCGGCCGTATGATTTTGGGCGAACTGTTGCCGAAATCTGACAAAATGCCGTTTGATTTGGTTAACAAGGTTATGCCGGTAAAAGAAATCAAGGCACTGCTTGCCACAACATACGAACGTTGCGGTGACAAAGAAACAATTCTGTTGGCCGACGCGTTGAAAAACACAGGTTTCGAACAAGCGGCGCGCAGTGGTATTTCAATCGGTTTCGACGATATTGTAATTCCGGAAGAAAAGACCACTATGATTGCCAAGGCAGAAAAAGCCGCCGAAGAAATTGAACAGCAGTACCAGAATGGTTTATTGTCTGGTGGTGAACGTCACAATAAATTGATTGACTTGTGGCAGAAAACAACCGACGAGCTTGGTGACTTGGCATATGCGGCATTGGGCAAAACATCTGGCGATGGATGGAATTCTGTATTGATGATGGCGTTGTCTGGTGCCCGTGGCTCTAAACGTCAGATTCAGCAGTTGGCCGGTATGCGTGGTATGATGCAGAAGCCAGACGGTTCTATTATTGAAGTTCCGATTATCTCGAACTTTAAAGAAGGTCTGACCATGTCTGAATACTTTACATCCACCCACGGTGCGCGTAAGGGTATGTCGGATACGGCGTTGAAAACAGCTGAGGCTGGATACCTGACACGTCGTTTGGTTGAATTGGCACAAAATACTGTTATTACAGAACATGATTGTGGTACATCTGAATATATTACGGCAAAACCGGTATACCAGGGATCTACACTGTCCGTGGCATTGGGTGATGTTGTTTTGGGACGCACTGCGGCCAATGACATCGTTCATCCGATTACCAAGGAAATGATTGTACCAAAGGGCGAACTGATTACAAAATCTGCCGCGAAAAAGATTAACGAATCCGGCCTGCCGAGCGTTGACGTTCGCAGTGTGCTGACATGCTGCAGTGACGGTCTGTGCGCAAAATGCTATGGTATGGATTTGTCGCGCAATGCGCTGGTACACGTTGGCGAAGCGGTTGGTGTTATCGCGGGTCAGTCCATTGGTGAACCTGGTACCCAGTTGACGTTGCGTACCTTCCACATTGGTGGTATTGCGGCCGGTGGTGCAGAAAGCCACTTTATCGAAGTTCCTGTTGCCGGTAAGATTAAGTTAACAGGTGTTAATACGATTAAAAACTCGGCTGGTCGCGTTGTAGTGTTGTCACGTAACGGTGAATTGTCCGTTGTTGATGACAAAGGCGCCAACCTGTTCACAGCATCCTTGCCGTATGCATCCATGTTGATTGTCAACGATGGCGACGCGGTTGAAAAGGGCGCAAAAGTGGCTGAATGGGATCCGTATTCCAACACGATCATCGCTGAAAAAGATGGTATTGTGAACTTTAACGACCTGGTTGAAAACGTATCGTATCAGGAAGAAGTTGATTCCATGACCGGTATCGTTTCCCGCAAGGTTATTAACTGGAAAACAAACACGAAAAAGGCGTTGAAACCTGCGGTCACATTGGTTGATGACAAGGGTAATGTAATCTCGCTGGGTGGTAAAAAGATTGCTGAATACCTGTTGCCGATGTATTCCGTATTGAATGTTGCGAATGGCGACCGTGTTGCGGCTGGTGATATTCTGGCGCGTATCCCGGTCCAGACCAAACGTACCAGCGATATTACCGGCGGTCTGCCACGAGTAGAAGAATTGTTGGAAGTTCGTCGTCCGTCCAACCCGGCCCTGTTGGCAGAGGTTGATGGTACAATCGATCTGGAAGATAACAAGTCCAAGATTATTATCCGCATTGAACCGGATGATGGTACGGCGCCTGTTGAATACGCAGTGCCAAAGGGTACAAACCTGTTGGTGCGCAGCGGTGATGTCGTACGCAAGGCCGATAAATTGGTCGATGGTGACCCGGTACCTCAGGATATTCTGCGTATCTTGGGCCAGAAAGCCTTGGCAACCTTTATGGTTGAACAGATTCAGCAGGTTTATCGTTTGCAAGGCGTGGTAATTAACGACAAGCACATTGAAATCTTGATCCGTGAAATGACACGCCGTGTTGAAATCACAAACCCGGGTGACACAGGATTCTTGATGGGCCAGGTTGTTGACCGTGTTGATTTCGAAGAAGAAAATGCACGCGTCGCGCGCGACGGTGGCAAAGTGGCGGTTGCATCCCAGGTTCTGGTTGGATTGACACGTGCGTCATTGACATCACGTTCGTTCATTTCTAATGCGTCGTTCCAGCAGACAACCAAGGTATTGGTTGATGCCGCGATCAACGGTGCAACCGATAAATTGGTTGGTATCAATGAAAACCTGATTGTTGGTCGACTGATTCCGATTGGAACTGGTGCGTATGTACGTCGTGTTCGCGAAATCGCCAAGGAAGAGGAAAAAGCCGAACGCCTGGCACGCGAAGGTGGCGCGCATCAGCAGTTGCTGAACATCTAAAAAAAATGAATACCCGGGTGCCATGTAATATGGGGTGCCCGGGTGTAAATTTTCCTTGCAAACGCTGGGAAAATAAATAAAATAGTACGAAGTTAAAAAAATAAAAGGATTTAAAATGGCAACGCCAAAAAGTAAAACAAGTAAAGCACGCAGCGCACAGCGTCGCTCTCATGATGCTTTGTCTGTAATGCCGTCCACTGTATGCAAGTCATGTGGCGAAAAAAAGCGTCCGCATCACGTATGTGCTGCATGTGGTGCAAAATAATAAATGTGGGGATATAAGGGCAGATTTGGGGGCATGCAGATTGCACCCAATCTGCTTTTTTTAATACATCATGTCATCTGAAAAAAAAGTAATAGCAATTGATGCAATGGGCGGGGACAAGGGGCCCGGTGCCGTATATGGCGGCATGAATCAATTCTTGTATCAGAATATGGATGCGAATGTTTTCTTTCGCGTTTTTGGTGATGAAAAACTGTTGCGCCGCCTGGCTGCGAAATATCCGCGTGTGGCGCGCAATTCTGAAATCATCCATGCGCCTAATGCCATTCGTGCAACGGACAAGGTTCGCGATGTCATCCGCCATGCCCAGGATACATCCATGTACATGGCGATAAAAGACGTACGTGAAGGAAGCAGCAGCGCGGTTATCAGTGCGGGTAATACCGGTGTTCTGATGTCGCTGGCGAAACTGGCCCTGAAAACGATTGATGGGATTTCGCGCCCGGCAATTACAACAATGTTGCCGTCCGGTGGCGGGGACAGTCGCGTTGTTATGTTGGATTTGGGCGCAAATATTCAGTGTGATGCAGAAAACCTGTTTGACTTTGCGGTACTGGGCAGTGTTTATGCCGAAAAAATTGGTAATATGCCGCGACCAAAATTGGGCGTGTTAAATATCGGCGAAGAAGATACCAAGGGCAACGAAACGCTGCAGCATCTGAATCATGTTTTGACCGCGCATAAAGATGAATTGCCGTACGAATATATCGGTTTTGTCGAAGGGTCTGATATCAGTGCCGGCGTGGTCCAGGTTGTGGTGACCGACGGATTTACCGGTAATGTGGTGTTAAAAACTGTTGAGGGTACCGCCCGCCTGATCAAGCGCGTATTGAAAGAAAATTTGCAGAAATCGTGGCTGGCAAAAATTGGGGCGTTTTTCCTGATTCATGTGTTTAAACGGCTAAAGCACAAGATTGATCCGCGTTCATATGCGGGTGCAATGTTCTTGGGGCTAAAGGGATTTGCGGTTAAAACGCATGGTAACAGTGATGCGTTGGCATTTGCAAATTCCATTCGTCATGCGTATGGTTTAACCAATGCGGACCTGAATGGGGCGATTGCAGAACGCGCGGCGGCGATTGCAAATGTTCGTGCGGAATTATCTGCCGAATAATTTATGTTTCTCACACCCAAAAACGCGCCGATTTCGGCGCGTTTTTATATTAATATACCCCAGAAACAATCCATATAACTTCATTCATTTTTGCCGTAAAAAAAGGGTCCTTTAATTACGTATAAATATTAGAAAAAATACCCCCGCAAATCCAGTGTTTTTTGCGCCAAAACTATGCCTAATCGAAACCACCCTTTTTATCAGGCAGAGGAGAAAGAATGCGCAAGTTATTAATTTTATTGGGTTTTGTGGGCTGTTTTCTTTGTAATTCCGCACGCGCCGCCGAAATGGTCAATGTTGAATACATCCACCTGCTGATTGAACAAAAATGGGGGATCACGGTTCCGTACAACCCGGTGCTGCAAAACGTAAAGGTTGCGGCAAATATGAAATACCTGCTGACGGCGGTGGATCGCGCGAACAAGATATTAAATGGCACGTCAACCACAGACTATGGCAATGGCGCGTTTGCCACACAGTATGCGGCCGACACCGTTGCGGCAATTGATGCGGCGGATCGCCTGGTTAAGATAGAGCCAAAGTTTTTCGTAACAACCACCGCGGATACAACGGAGTTTGAATTTACCATGTCTGCGTCTGGTGTGTTTCAGATTTACTGGGGCGATGGTACGTATGACGTTATAAAGCGCGAGGACACAACGGCATCAACATACGTTCATACATACACTGCGCCCGGCGAATACATGATCGGTATTGGTGGATATGTTAAGGGGTATTCGCCTGACAATTATCCAAATCCCATTGTTCCGGTGATATCATTCGCAGGTAATCAGAATATTATGGGTATATCGGGTCGTCTGGGCGCGGTGTTTCCCACAATTGGCAAAGGAGGCAGCAGTAGCAATCAGCCGCGATTTTATCACACCTTTATGGGGTGTACAAATCTGGGTGGAACGATCCCAGAAGACCTGTTTGTTGGTGTATCTGGTTCTGCCATGAATATGTTTGAAGGCACATTTCAAGATTGTGTAAATCTGTCGGGCCATATTCCTGAAAAGCTGTTCGTGGGGATATCTGGCGCGCCGGCGCGGAGTATGTTCAGCAGCACATTTTCTGGATGCAGCGGCCTTTCTGGTTCGATTTCTGAAAAATTGTTTGCTGGGGTATCTGGGGCGCCGGCGACGTATATGTTCAGCAGCACATTTTCTGGATGCAGCAACCTTTCTGGTTCGATACCGGAAAACCTGTTTGCGGGGATATCTGGCACACCAGCATGGTATATGTTCAGCGGCACCTTTTCTGGGTGCAGTGGTCTTTCTGGGTCGATCCCGGAAAATTTATTTGCTGGGATATCGGGTGCGCCGGCGTTATTTATGTTCAACAATACATTTCGTAACTGTAGCGGGCTGACCGGTTCGATTCCTGAAAAACTGTTCGCGGGTATATCTGGTGCGCCGTCAGTATATATGTTCCACGCCACATTTTATGGGTGCAGTGGTCTTTCTGGTCCGATCCCGGAAAATTTATTTGCTGGGATATCGGGGGCGCCGGCGGGGGATATGTTCGGCGAGACATTTGCTGGATGCAGTGGTCTTTCTGGTTCGATCCCAGAAAATCTGTTTGCGGGGATATCTGGTGCCCCGGCGAGGGCTATGTTCTATTATACATTTAATGGATGCAGTGGTCTTTCTGGGGCGATTCCGGAAAACCTGTTTGCGGGGATATTTGGTACCCCGGCAGAGAGTATGTTCAACGGCATATTTTATGGGTGCAGTGGTCTGACGTCTATTCCAGAAAACCTGTTCGGTGATATATCTGGCACGACGCAACCGGGTATGTTTACGCGCATGTTTTGTGGTTGTGCATCCCTGACGGGGCCGTCTGCAAAAATAAATGGCAAATACTTATATGAAATATGGCCAAACGCAACCACGGACCGGGTTGATTCGTGTTATGATGGTGACACGGGGCTGGACGATTATGCGGATATTCCGGCAAATTGGAAATAAAAAAACGCCATTTGGCGTTTTTTATTTTGTTTTTATTGTTTTGCCACGCGGCGGCGGAAATCACTGCATGGACGGAACGTTGCAACCCGACGCGCAGATATAACGGCCGGTTCACCCGTTTTCGGATTGCGACCCTGGCGTTCAGCCTTGTTTAAAATTTTAAAGGAACCAAACCCGGCGAATTTAACTTCTTCGCCATGGACCAGTGCCTCTGCAATTTCATCAAAAATCAAATCAACCAATTTATACGCGTCTGTTGATGTTAAACCAAAGCGTTCACGCAATTTATTTGCAAAATCTATTCTTGTTATCGTTGCCATCTTTATATCCTTATCAGTGCCGCACCCCATGTCAGGCCACTGCCAAACGCGGGGTATAGTATTAATTGTCCTTTTTTAATAATATCGTTATCCAGTGCATAACTAAGTGCCAGAACGCCTGATGCGCCACTGGTATTTGCGTGCTTGTCCACGGTTACAATAATTTTATTCAATGGAAAGCCCAAACGTTGGGCGCCGCTGTTTATAATGCGCAGGTTTGCCTGGTGTGGAATTATCCAGTCAACGTTATCGGCGGAAATGCCTGCGTGCTCCATGATATAGCTGGCGGCCTCTGGCATACAGGTTACGGCCCGTTTATATGTCTCTGGCCCATTCATTGCAATCTTGTGATCCGGCGTCCCGTGCAGCATGTCAAATTCACGTCCATCGGCCATAACCACGGTGTCGATAATGCCGCTGTACCCCGACGAAGAGTGTTCAAAAATCAATGCGCCCGCACCGTCACCGAATAATACGGCCGTGCTGCGGTCATTAAAATCGACAAAGCGTGTCATTTTTTCTGCGCCAATCAGCATGATACGTTGATGCATTCCGGCGGTAAAAAACGCACGTGCACAGTGCATGGCATAAATATAGCCCGTGCATGCGCCGCGAACGTCAAAGGCCGGCTGGTTTCGCGATGCGCCCAGACGTCCCAAAACCTGGACGCCGACAGACGGGAAATCCAGTTCCGGTGATGTTGTGGCACAGATAATCATATCGATGTCATCAATTGTCATGCCGGCATTATCCAGCGCGCGCTGGGCCGCGACGGCGGCCATGTCAACAACGGTTTCGTTATCTGCGGCAAAGTGCCGTGTACGCATACCGGTACGCTGAACAATCCATTCGTCGGTGGTATCCATAATTTTTTCAAAATCTTGATTGGTCATTATTTTTTCCGGTAAATAAGACCCGTATCCAATCAGTCTGCTGCCCATCGGTACCCTTCCTTAAACTTTGTCGTGGGTATTATACAGGTCCCAATTACAACTTGCAATATTAAAATCAAGTGAATAAAATACAAAATATGCGTCCCCATAGTTCAACAGGATAGAACAAGTTCCTCCTAAGAATTAGATCCAGGTTCGAGTCCTGGTGGGGATGCCAAGAATTTTCATAAAGGTATAAGTTATGGACAAGAAAATATTCCCCGGTGGCGATGCGCAAAAGCAGTTGGCCGAAAAACGTCGTGCGGCGGCCGCAAAGAAAGCTGCACAAAGAAAGCTGTTAGAAGATATGGGTGCGGCCACGCGTCTGTTGGTTGTGCGTCGTGGTTTTAATAACTTTGCGGCCGGCCTGTTGCTGGCATTTGGCGTGGGCAGTGCGTATTGGGGCATAACTAATCTCGAACTGTCGGGGACCGAGCATACATCGTACACAGATGCCTTGCGCCGTGCGTATGATGTGACAATTTTGACCGATGCGTCGCGTCGCGCACATACGGATGCGTCTGGCATTCCCGATGGGGCTTATACTTTGATTTCCGTTATAATGATGGTGGTGGCGGCCGCGATGGCACGCGTCGGGGCCAAGGATGATATGCAAATCGCAGCCAAGACGGTTGAGTGTTTAAATGGACATATATATGCTAATCAGCTGAATTATTCATTGGTGCGAACCTTGGTTGGTTTAAGCGGTTGCAAGGATGAAAAACTGCATCCGATATGTTGCGCGGTGATAAAAGAAATGTCCGCCAAAAATCCGACGTTGTTCCGCAGATTGCTTAGCGGTTGGACGTTTGATGTTACCCGCGATTATGCGATTTCTGTGATATCGGGATATTTAAAAACGCACCCAGATGAATTTAGACGTGTGTTGGATGTCTATGACGCGGACAGTCTGCCAAAATCACTGATGCGCAAATATTCGGGCCACAGTCGGTAATGTTAAGGAATATGTAATTGGGGCCACACAGACGGAAAACATTCCCGCTGTTTTCATTTGCAAATGAAAATTGCACGAATATAATAAAGCCCGATGAAAAACAAAGCTGTTAAATTAAGTCTGCTTGCCACCATATTGCCGCATGTGTTCTGTTGCGGGTTGCCGATTGCGCTGTCACTGATTGGTTTGATCGCGCCGGATGCGGCGCATTGGTCTTTGATTCCACATTGGATGGAACCGTGGATTTTCGTGATGTCCGGGCTGATGTTGGCGCTGTCGTGGTTGATGGTGTTGCGCGATTGCGCGTGTGCATGCGACCATTGTCACGGCGGCCATTCGCACCGCACGCAAAAGATAATACTTGGGGTAATAACGGCCATTTTCATGGTCAGCATTATTTTACATTTATTCGCACATTAAGGGCGGAAACATTCCTATTGAATCTTGTCAAAAAATAGTATAACATTCCCAGTATCTGAGCCACGGCTCAGATTGGGTAGACGAACCCACATCAACTTTTTAGGTTTGCGCTTCGGCGCTGTAAAACATCAATCGCCAACGGCGATTGGAGTGTGCTGATATATATAAATAAAGCACACTGTTTTTCCTAAAAAGTTGACAGTTCGTCCCTCCAATCGCCGTCAGATACTGACGGCTTTTTTATTACAAAAAAGAGGGAGTATTATGGTCGAAACAACAGCATCAGGGACAAAGGGAAAGACAAAAGCGGAATTTAACGTAGAATACGGTAAATTCTTGCAGGCCGTGCGTATGGATTTTGGATTGACACTGGAAAATGCATCCGAACTGGCAGATATTAGCATAGACGCCTTGAAGGATTGCGAGGGCGGTAACTCATTAGAGCTGTATTATCTTTTACGTTTATGGGAACTTTACAAAATGAATTAAAAAAAACGGGGCATCTGCCCCGTTTCTTTATTTTATGCCGATTTCTGTCAGCCATTTGTTAATTGCGTCACCTGCATCGGATGCATCATTGCCCCAAATGGCGATGCCTGTTTTATGTGTCGCATTGGGGGTTAGTTTTTCTATATCGCTGTGCACGCTGCCGGCGCCACTGCCGCCATGGGTGTTAAACGGAATAACTGTTTTGCCGGACATGTCAACCTGGCTCAAAAATGTATGCACGGGCCCCGCCATTGTGCCCCACCAACATGGCGTGCCAATAAATACGGTGTCATATTCCGTCATGTCGGGTGTGGAGGCTATTGCTGGGAACGTTGCGCTGTTGATTTCATTTTTTGCCACTTCGGTCGTGGCGCGATATTCGGCCGGATAGTGATTTTCATCCGCTGTTTTTATTTCAAAAATATCTGCACCGGTTGAATTTTTGATAATGTCGGCCACGGCGGCGGTATTACCACTGCGTGAATAATACGCGACCAAAGTTTTTGCATCTGCCGCGCCCGCCATGGCGACTATGCCGAAAATTGCTGCTGCGATTTGTTTCATTTCTCTCTCCTGTTTTTTTATTTATCCAAATCAATTAATTTATATTTACGACTGCCCAGGTTATGTTTTTCTGCCGCTTCTATGGTGCGCAGGCCATTGCGCTCTGCGATACGATTTAACAATGCCGCATTATTTGGCGCCGCTGTTATCATGTCTATGCCGGCCTGGTCAATTGCAACAGGGTCGGTTGATACCAAAATGCCGATATCGTGAATGTCTGGTTCGGCCGGGTTTCCGTTGCAGTCACAATCAATGCTGATGCGATTCAGTACGTTGATGTACAACATGTTGTCGGCACCAACATAATCAATTACTGCGGCCGATGCATCCGCCATGGAATCCAAGAATGCGTCCTGTTCTCCGCCCCACGGATTGGTCTTGGACGTGCCGCCGGAATGAATCCATGATTTGCCCATGCGGCTGCCAAATCCGATTGAAATATTTTTCAGTGCGCCGCCATATCCGGCCATCTGGTGGCCTTTGAAGTGGGACAGAATTATGTACGATGGATAATTTGCAAAATGCGTTCCTACATAGTTTTCGGATATGCGCAGCGGATTGGGAACAGGAATTGCCAAATCGCCTTCTTCGTCCTGAATGTCAACAGGTGCGACATCTAAAAATCCATGTTCGCGAATAACTTTCCAATGTTCGGCGCTTTGTGCGCGACGGCCATCATATGCGGTGTTGCATTCAACAATTGTGCCATTTACATCTTGGATCAAATCGCTGATTAGTTCTGGGCGCAAATAATTGCTGGCCGGTGGTTCGCCTGTGGACATTTTTACGCCAACCGGCCCATTTGCCGGCTGCCATCCCGATGCATGATATGCGCGAACCAAACCATCGGGTGATATGTCGCGTGTAAAATATACCGTTGGCACAGCATTGTTGTGCGCCCGGTAAATTCCAACCCCGACCGCGACCAAAGCGGCCGCGGCGACACCAATAATGGCAAATGTTTTCATGATTGACTTCTCCTTTGCTTTTGTTGTAAGTATAAACCCTGGACTGAACTCTAAGGCAAGGGATTTTTTTATGAAAATAGGCGAGGTTGCAAAAAAGACAGGATTAACAGAACATACTCTGCGCTTTTATGAAAAGGCGGGATTAATGCCGGATGTGGCAAAGCGTGCTGGTGGTGTTCGTGATTATGGTCCGGCGGATATGACGCGTCTGGGCATGATAGAGTGTTTGAAAAAGACTGGCATGCCATTGGCTGATATTAAAATATTTATTGATTGGTGTTCGCGTGGTGATGAAACAATAGAACAACGTTTGAATATGTTTGTGGAGCGTAAACGGGTGGTTAAACAGCAATTGGCCGACATAACAAAGACGCTAAAGATAATAGATTTTAAAATAGATTATTATTCGCGTGCAATGGATGCGGGCACGCTTAGCATATATGATAAAGACCGGCCAAAATTGCCCGACTATTTTGATTAAAGAAACGCGCCATATTGGCGCGTTACTTTTTGTTTTTTATACGAATTTTTCCGGAACCAATCCGCATATTGATTTCCATGCACGGCGGAATATGGTTGTATCCGGGCTGCGCCGATATGTTTTTGGGGCCGCGTCGCCCGTGCGCCAACCGGTCCATTTTGTCGTGTTGCCATCCATTGTCACATGCCATGATGTTATGGTGTCGCTGATAATCATATCGCGCAGTTTTTTTGCAAACTCACGACTTTCAAACACGGCAACATTTTCGGTGTTAAAGTATGCGCTGCGCGGGTCCAGATTAAAGCTGCCGATCCATGAAATATTGTCGTCGAATACGATGGTTTTACTGTGCAGTACAGAAAAACTGGATTGTTTTCTTTCGCGGTCGTGTTCCTTGCCGCGCAGGTTTTCTGCCGACAGCATGAATTCATAAACGTCGGCGCCCGATTTGATCAGTTTCTTGCGATACTGTTCCCATTTTGCATAAACCGTCGGTGCATTGGTCGAAGACAGGGAATTTGTAACGATCGTCATATGTACGCCGGAATTTTCTTCGTGCATCATATGGGCCAGGCCCCCATTGCCCGGTACAAAATATGCCGCCGACATGTAAACATTGTGTTCTGTACGACGCCATAATTGTTGCAGTTCTTTGATAATATCACCCTGATATTTTTCTTTTTCCTGCATGGTCATTTCGACCTTTTCCGGTGGGTCGGCCAAGAATTTTCCGTGCCCCCAACTGAAATCAAAATTTTTATTTTTGAATTCACGCTGGGCCATTGTGATAATTTTGTTATATCGATTGACGCTGTCGTTGCTGGTGTGTTCGAATTTTGCAAAGTGCTGCTCCAGACGCTTCATCGCGCGGCTGGATTTCGCTTTTGGAAAAACGTCCGCCGGAATCGACAGATGATGTACCCAATATTCATTAAAGCTGGCCGTGGCATATTTTGTCATATCGCCCAAGAATAATACGTCGGTGTCGGAAAAATTAGACGCCGTTTCCGGATAGAAATAATTACTGCCGACATTGCGTCCGCCGGTAATATATGCGACATTATCCACAATAAACAGTTTGTTGTGCATACGGGAATTCAGACGGTTAAAATCCAACAAAAATTGTGGATAGTACAGCAATCTTGATCGATTTGCGACGGTGTTAAAAACCTTGACCTCTATATTCGGATGCTGGTTCAGTAACATAACATCAACAATATCGGATTTTGTGCCGTAATCGTCCAGCAGTATTCGTACCTTGACCCCGCGGTCGGCGGCTTTTTTCAGTTCGCCAACCAAAACCTTGGATGAAAAGTCGTTGCTGTAAATATACGTCTGCAGATCAATGGTTTTTGTTGCCATTCGTGCAAACGCGGCGCGTATTATAAACGCAGATAATCCATCGTCGATCAGTGTTGCCCCACTGATCCCCGGTGTGGCCAGTTCGGATGCATAACACTGGGCAATGGGTGTCTGCATTGGGTCGTATTCAAAATCGCTGGCGGTTATTTTGGATGTATATTCGGCCAGGCGACTGTCGTGTGTTGTGGTTGGAACAGTTGTGCATCCCAACAGTGGTAATGTTAAAACGAACATAGAAACTTTTTTAAACCACGACAATTTTTATCCCTTTTTCTCTGATTTGGGATTATATCGTATTTTGCGATTTTTACAAGATAATTCAGTTTTTTGTTTGCGCGGGTATGGTATTTGTGATAAAGTAAACATAATAGAAGGGAAGATTTCGCATGAAAAGATTAATTGCTGTACTTAGTGGTTTGCTGGTTTTGCCCGCATTTGCTGAGGTTGCGCCCATTTATTACGAAGATGTGATAGAATATGCTGACGTTGATGCGGTGGATGCGGAATCTACAGAAGATATCCAGGATAATGTTGTTATGCCCGCGGCCCAAACAGCGGCCAAGTCCCCAACGGCACGTACAAACACAACGCGCAATGCGTCCCGTGCGGTTGCGACCGGTGGTGCAACCGTGGCCCCGACACGTAATGTGACAACGCGTGGTGTATCTGGGCGCAGTGCGGGTACCACGGCGCGTACAACGACAAATGTGAATGCTGCATCTCGTTCAACCGCGGCGCGCGCAACCGTGTCACGTGCATCAAACAGTGCGGGCGCCATGCCGGTTACGCCACGTCGCGCATCAACCGGTGCCGCAACCGCGGCGCGTGCGGCGACAACATCGTCTATTGTTCAAACAGATACTGTAAGTACACCGTTGTATACGGGGCGTGTTGGTGTTCGTTCAAATGTGACATCACGTGTGCCGACAATTCGCATGGCGGGATCTGCGGCGACGGTGGCTGAAACATCGGTCAGTGCCACGTCCACGGCAACCGATATGGACGAATTGGCTCAACTGACTGATTTCTGCAAGGCGCAGTATATGTCGTGCATGGATAATTTCTGTAACGTTCTGGATGATAACCAGGGACGTTGCAGTTGCAGTGCGAATTTAAAGAATTATGCCACGACCGAGGCGGCATTGAAACAGGCGACCGAAGACCTGCAAGATGTTGCGCAAAAGATCCAGTATATCGGTCTGTCCGGTGATGATATTGAAACCTTGTTCAGTCAGACTGAGGCGGAATTAACACTGCAAAATAAAACCGATAATACCCAGTTGAAAAATGATCTGGACAAGATCAAAAACCTGATTGTCGATGTAAAAAGCGGTAATGCGGTATCGTCTGATTCAGGGCTGTCGTTTGATTTGTCTGGGTTGTTGGATTTCTCGATATCCAGTACAGGATTTGATTTATCGAATTTGTTTGGCGTAACATCCAACACCAGCAGTATCAGCAATCAGCGTGGCGAACAATTGTTCAAGACGGCAACGGCACGCTGCAAGGCGTCTGTATTAAACAGCTGTACCGCCCAGGGTGTTGATGCGTCGCTGATCACAAATGCATATGACCTGGAAATAGATAAACAGTGTATCGCGTACGAGCGCAGCCTGACCGAGGCGAACGATCAAATGGCGTCGACGGTACGCAATGCAAAAAGTGTTCTGCAAAAGGCGCGTTTAATGGTGGCCCAGCAAAAGAATCAATACGATCTGCGTGGATGTGTAAACGCCCTGGACAGCTGTATGCAGGATGATTTTGTGTGTGGATCTGATTATGAAAACTGTCTGGATCCGACCGGCAAATATATCGTAAACGGCGCCGTTGTTGCAGGCAGCACCCCCGGCGTGGCCGGTGTTAGCGCCGACAGCGGAGAAATTAGCACTGGGTTATATCAGGTATGGAATTATAAGGCAGAAGACTCCAATCCGTGGACGGACGGTACGGTTGCGGCGTATATAGCCAATAGTGTTTCGACGACGGAACCAAAGCAGAATACATCAAATATGATAGAATACCTGCAGGCCAAGATCGGGTATGTCAAAGATGGTAAAAACTTTGGCATGTGTTCATCTGTTTTGAACAAGTGCCAGGATTTGACCTATACAACGGGCAGTGGGGCCAATAAATCCTTTACATATGGCAATTCTGTTATCAAGGAATACCTGCAACGTACATTGGTTCAAATCAAGGCAAAGCAAGATCAGGTATTAAGTGATTATGCCGACAGCTGTATCTCTGATGTTGCGTCTTGTCTGTCACAGAACAATTATAATTTCAGTGGGTCTTATTATAATACATCTAATTCAAATACCCCCAGCGATGTTGCGATCAAGGCGTGTAACGCTGTGATTACAACGTGTATGTCCGTGACAGGATATGAAGGCACAGAACAAAAAAAGTGGCTGGATATGTCAATTGGCACACAGTATATAATGACGCAAGAACGCTGTGATAAGATCACAAATGCCGCATGGGATTCTAGCAATAACCAGTGCAAATTGACGATTGATGGCAACAGTTTTATCTGGCGTGATAACCTTAGGGCGTTCCAGGGTGCCAGTGCTGTGACAAAGGCGAAATGCGATACTATAACGGGGGCTGAGTGGAATACAGGGACATCTTGCACTATAAATCCATAAAAAAATCCGGCGTATGCCGGATTTTTTTATGGATGATATATATGGCAGATATCTGCCACTTTTTTTAATTTTTAGAAAATTTTTTATAAAAAACGAATCGGTTGGGTATTTTCCTCTTGACCTGCGATTCGGTTTTGTTCTATGATTCGTGTATAGACAAGAGAAAAAGAAATAAAAAGCCCAGAAAACCGCAAAAAACCGGAATTCTGCCAAAAAACGAAATAAAACAGAGAATTTTGGGCTGAATATGTAAATACGACTGTAAATACATATTTGGTCCCGGATTATCGGCCAAATCCAGAAAGGGGGGATAAAAAATGGCGAAAAATATAAAAGAAATAATGATCGCATTAAACAAGGTCTTGACCACAACCGTATGGGTTAACGAAGATCGCCAGATTGTATCCTTGGCCGATGAATTGCAGATTGGTATAAACAATGCGCCCCGCACGATCGAGGATTTATCCCGCACGGCATTGGTTGGCGCATATGTATCCCTGCAAATTCGTACAGATAATTTTGATGTTGCCGCCGAAGGTTTGGATACAAAAACTTTGGCGTTGCGCGTCAAAGAAATGGTCTTTGCAGAGGCGAAAAAAGTTATGGATGCCGCAGATTCGACTGAAACACGTGGCACCGCCATGGCCGCATAATATATTGCGGTATATGGGCATGGTTTCCGGTTCCCGGAAAGGAGAGGAGAATTCGGCGGCAAGTAATTGCCGCCGAATTATTTTTACGTGTCTATTTTTTTCTAAAATTACCACAGCTTTGTACGCATATCCGGCGCGATATACATTTTGTCGTCTGCTGTAATTCCAAACGCGTCGTACCATGCGTCAATATGTGGCAGTATCCCGTTCACACGATTATGCCCCAGCGAATGTTCCTCCATCTTGGTCAGGCGCAGGGCCTCGGATTCGCGGATGTTTTGCGCCCATGCGCCGGCATACGCGATAAAGAACCGCATATCAGGCGTCAGACCTGTCACCGTATTTGACGGCGTGCCAAATTCTTTATATGCCGTATATGCAATCGTAACGCCGCCATAATCTGCCAGGTTTTCGCCCAGTGTAAATTCGCCGTTGGCATGTACGCCCGGTGCGATTTCGATCGCGTCAAAGAACCGGCGCAATACACCTGCGCGTTCTTCGAATGCGGCGGCGTCAGATTCTGTCCACCAGTCTTTCAGGTTGCCGTGCCGGTCAAACTTGCGTCCGGAATCGTCGAAGCCGTGTGTCATTTCGTGGCCGATAATTGCACCAATCGCGCCATAGTTAAATGCGTCATCGGCCGTCATGTCAAAGAACGGATATTGCAAGATTCCTGCGGGAAAACAAATCTCGTTCGTGGATGGATCATAATATGCATTAATCTCGTGCGCATTCATGTACCACAGGTTCGGATCATTTTCCTTGCCGATTTTGGCCAGCCAAAATGCATCTTCGAATTCGGCAACCCGCACCATATTTTCCCACAATGATATGTCGCTGGAAATCTTTAAATCACCATAGTCGCGCCACCGATCCGGATATCCGATTTTTGCCTGGAATCCGCTTAACTTTTCCAATGCCCGCGTGCGCGTTTCGTCCGACATCCATGTCAGATTTTCAATACGCATTGCATACGCACGTTGCAGATTTTTTACCAATTCTTCCATACGCTTTTTGGCTGCGGCCGGAAAATATTTTTTCACATACAGATGCCCGATTTCTTCGCCAAGTGTATCATCCAATAATGCCACCGCGCGTTTCCAGCGTGGTTTCTTTTCTTTCTGGCCCGCCATGATTTTGTTATAGAAATCAAACGATATGTCGTATGTTTTATCGTCCAGCAAAGTATCTGCCGACTGAATGATACAGAATTTCAGATAATCCTTGATCAAATCTAAATCAGTATCATTCATGATTTTTATTGATTCTATGATTGCCGATGGCTGGCCGATGTTTATATGTGTTGCCGCCGTCGCGCCACGCGCCGCCAGATATGCATCCCAGTCAAACCCCGGAAAGTCTTTTTTTATTTCATCAATCGACATTTTGTGATAGTTCGCATGTGGATCACGCAATACCTCCTTGGTGTGGAAAGATTTTGCCATGCGCTCTTCGAGTAGATACAATTTATCCGCATCCATTTCCTGGCCAAAATTTTTGGTCTGCGCCGCGATAAATTCTTTGTACTTTTTGCGAACCTCAATCGACTTGTCATCGTTATCAAAATAATAGTCGCGTGACAGCCCTGTGCCACCCTGGTGTATGTTATATAAAAAGTGTTCACTGTCCATTTCGTCCAGTGCCACACCATCGCCCCAGAACCCGCCGGTGTATTTATGCATGCGACCCAAAAACGCGGGCAATTCATCGCGTGACTTTATGGCACTCACCGCGTCCAGATATGATTGCACCGGTGCGGTTCCGTCGCGATTCAAGCGTTCTGCATCCATTGCAACTTTATAAAGCGTTCCGATTTTTCCGGTGTCATTTTCTGCGATTTCACGTACGCGCCCCAGGTTGGTGTCATATAATATTTCAATTGCGCCATAACGCGCATAATCGTCCGGAATCGGATTTGCCGCACGCCATCCGTTTGTTGCATAATCATAGAAATTGTCGCCCGGATTTACGCGCGTATCCATATTTTCAGTCTTAATTCCCGGTGTCATGATTTTATCCCCCTTTACGTAAAAGAACGCCGTTGCAATTGCGATAACGACCGCCATAATGCCAACAATATTTAATGTTTTGTTTTCCATTTTTTTTAGCCTATTAATTTTATCAGCAAATTGTCTAATGTCAATAATCCGGCCTCTGTCGCCTGCATACGATTATTATCCCATTTAACAAAATCAGCGTTTGCGCGCGCCGCATCCCAGTCAACTGCTGCGACCACGTCGGGTGACAATTCCACGCCGCGCATTGTGCGCATGCCGGTAATGATTTTTTCAATTGCGCGGTCATGCGCCGACATTGGTTCAAATCGTGCGCCGGCACCCATCTGTTCAAACCATTGGTCACCCATAAATATCCGGCCCGCCGCGCCGCGCCCGATGCCGATATATGGTGCGCCGTCCCAGATGTTTTCGTTGTGCCGGCAATGCTGGGTGGGGGCGGCGTAATTTGAAACCTCATACCGGGGCAGATTCAATGTAGCCCCAATCGCCGAATACATATCTGCCATTTCATCATTGCTTGGCATGTCCAGGTTCATTCTGCCAAATGGCGTGCTTGGTTCAATCGTCAGTTCATACATGGAACAGTGACGCAACCCCAAATCATTTATTTGGCGACATATTTTTTCAACCGCGTGCGCATCTTGCCCGGGCAGGCCGTAAATAAAATCGCCACTAACGCGCAGGCCCATGCGGCATGCGGCGTCAATTAAATTTATTGCATCGCGCGCAGTGTGTGTGCGGCCCAAGAGTTCCAGTTCCGCATCATCCAATGATTGTACCCCAACCGACAGGCGATTTACACCCGCCGCCATAAATTCGTGCAGGCGCGTTTTATCCAGTGTTCCGGGATTGGCTTCTAATGTAATTTCGGCGTCGGGTGCAATATCAAAATTTTTTTGAATGCATTCGATTATTTGTTCAAAGACGGGTGTCGGCATTATTGATGGCGTCCCCCCGCCAAAGAATATGGTTGGCACGGTTATTCGACCCAGTTTCCTGGCCCAAAATTCAATCTCGGCACATATATCGTGCGCATATTTTTCCCAGTCGGGTTTAATTGCCGCCGAAAAGAATGCACAATATTTGCACTTTGATCGACAGTACGGCACGTGAATGTATATATTATGGTCATGTATCATGGTGGGTATTGTATCGATGCCAGCGCCCCTTGCAAGGGTTAAATTATTGTGATATAGTGTGAATTGCGGATGGATGGAATGAAAGCAAGATTTTATATTTTATTATGTGGATTATTGGCGCCAATCGCGGCGATGGCCGCGAATGAGGGTGTGCCGTCATATTATCAGACGTCAAATGGCCCCAATGCAAACCAGATTGGATATGGCCAGTACAGCCAACAGGGGTATTCAAAATATGTTGGCACGTCCGGGAATAAACAGGTTGTCGGCACGCGCAGTACGTCTTATCAGGTGCCGCGCGCGACCGCGGAAAATGTGCCCGCGACATATGCGACCACGGGTATGATGACTGCAAATGGTATCGCGTTGCCGGCGCAAAATGATAATAAAACCAACCTGTATGCCGGATATTCACGGCGTTTTGCGGACTTTGAATTTAAAACGGGTGTGAATTCCATTTTGGAATGGGATGACATGATTTTTAACGAAATAAATGTCGGTGCCCAGCATAATTTTTCACTGCGTAATTTTGATATGTTCGTATACGGTCAGTATGCGTATGGACGTATGGAAAGTGGCGGCCTGTCCATGGATTACGATTTGCAGCCGTATGAATCATCGGCACCCAATGATGGTATATTTACGATATCCATGGGGGACCAGTCGGGTACGACAAATCATTTTAAATTTGGTATTGGCGCGCATCATATATGGGATATTGCAGGATGGAAACTGTCGCCGTCGATTGGATATGAAATCTTTAAACATAACCTGAAAATGTCGGATCATTATTATCCGAATCCGGGGATTTATCTGCCGTTGCTGACGAACAAGGGTGATTATGTCTTTGGCGATGGCGAAGGTAATTATTACGCATTCCCCCAGGGGGTTGAGGCGCCGGATGATTTATATCAGGTTTGTATGTCGCCCGAAGATATAAAACTGGTCCAGGCATCTGCGGGTGCGCCCGCCACAGGTGCATATTTGGATGGATTGGTTATTGGTGATTATGATCCGATTATGGGGACTGTGCCATGGGGTGTCGGACCAAATGATTGTGTTATTATCGGTGGTGATGGCCCAGTGATTGTCGAAGGTACAACACACATCTATGACACGACGTGGAGTGGTTTCTTTGTCGGACTAGAGATTGAAAAGCAAATGACCCTGGCGGATAAATTGCGTTTTTATGTGCAATTTGGGTTGCCAAAGTATTCATCTGATGGTACATGGCCAATGCGTGATGATTGGCAACAGAACCCCAGTTTTACAGACGAAGGCAGCAGTGGCGCATATTCGTATGCCGCAGAAATGGAATATAACCTGCGTCTGTCGGATCGTATGCAATTGGCGTTAAAGGTGGATACGAACGTATTTCATGTGGGCAAGATCGGCGGAAAACTGTACCTGGCCGAAGATACGCATTGGGCAATGACTGATGATGGTCAGTATGCGCTGGATGAACAGGGGTTGCCATATCTGGAAACAAGCCCGGCCCAGACCATTGATGTCAGCAATTCGTTGAAAGAGGCGACATGGCAATCATTTGGCCTGCACCTGGGTGTTAAATACGCATTTTAATTTTATAAATGGGGGATTATTATGATGTCCAACAGTCTATTGCGCGTGGGCGCCGTGGCGCTGGCGTTGGTGATGCCAGGGGTTGTGCTTGCCGGTGGTACGTTTGATATGGATCGCTGGGATGAAATTTTGTCTGATGTGCGGGAACGGGCGGCCGCGCAAAACATATCGGATGCAACGATAAATGCAACATTAAAAAATCCGGCATTTATCCCGTCAATCGTACGCAGTGATAAAAATCAGTCTGAATTTAAATTGACATTGGATCAGTATTTAAAACGTACTGTGTCTGCGACGCGTATCGCAAACGGAAAAAATATGCGAACCAAATATCCAACAATGTTGTCGCGCGTTGAAGATGCATATGGCGTGCCATCGCATGTAATTTTGGCGTTCTGGGGCCTGGAATCCAATTATGGCCAGTACAAGGCGGCGCACAACCTGCGCGATGCTTTTTTGACATTAATGTATGATGGTCGGCGCGAGAAATTCTTTGGTGAACAATTACTTGCCCTGATGAAAATCGCAGATAAAAATAATCTGGATATCGCCACAATCAGGGGCAGTTGGGCCGGCGCCATGGGTCATTTCCAGTTTATTCCGACAACATTGGCACAGTACGGTGTTGATGGCAACGGTGATGGCCATATCGATATTATCGGCAGTGTTGGTGACGCAATGTTCAGTGCGGGTAATTATCTGAATAAACTGGGGTGGAATCCGAATGAACGCATTGTGCGGCAGGTTGCGGTGCCGGCAAATTTCGATTTGGGACTGTTAAAGGGCGATGTAAAAAAGTCACTTTCTGAATGGGCCGCGATGGGGGTTACTTTGCCTGATGGCGCGCCGTTACCGACAGCAAATATGACAGCCGGGCTGGTGGCGGACACCGCGGCGATTGAACAGAAACTGGCGGCGGCCACGATAGAGGTTGTTGATTCCGACACCGATGTGCAACCGCGTCGTGTCATAAATGCATATTTGACATATCCGAATTTCTATCGGATAAAGAAGTGGAATAATTCAAACTGGTACGCGATTGCGATTGCCACATTGGCAGATGAACTGAAATAAGCAAAAATCGTTAAAAAATATAATAATTGCCAATGGGGTTATTCTTTGATATTCTTCCCATTGTTATATATGAAAGGACGTAAATTATGGCTATCAAGGTTCGCGATTATGAGGTGCGTTTGGCACGGAATAAAGATGAACGCAAACAGGTTCGTCAATTGCGATATGATGTTTTTGTAGAAGAAGAAGGCGCCGGTGCCACCGAAGAACAGCGTGCCCTGCGTGAAGAATATGACGCATATGATAAACATGCGGAATACATGGTTGTTCTGCACGCCGGCAAGATTGTTGGAACGTACCGTATTATCACGCGCGCGGCCGCTGAAAAAATGGGCGGATTTTATACGGAAACCGAATTTGATATATCGAAAATAAAAAAGTCACGCGGTAACATCGCCGAAATGTCGCGTGCATGCGTCGCGCGCCAGTATCGTGAAAATGCGCTGGTTATGCGCATGCTGTGGGCGGGACTGGGTGAATATGTTGTCCGTCGCAAGATTTCTATTTTGTTTGGTGTGGCATCATGGGTTGGTAAAAATCCGGTTGCCGCGGCCCAGGCGATATCATACCTGTACTATAATCATTTGTCACCGCTGAATCTGCGTGCGCGGGTCGTAACAGATAATTTTGCCGAAGGTATCAATCCGAAACTGTCGCGCATGAATATCTTGCCAGAGGTTTTTGTGGACAAAGACATGGCCGTACGTGAAATGACCCCGTTGGTCAAGGGATACTTGCGTCTGGGGGCGACATTTGGTCGTGGTGTATTTATTGATGCACCGTTTAATTCATACGACGTGTTTGTAATGTTACAGACAAAAAATATTGCGCCCGCATATCAAAAGCATTTCCTTGGACGCGAAAATGCACTGGCCGGATTGGATACGGATGACGATAATGGTGGCACAATGCGCACAATCGGCAAGATTGTATCTTTCCCGGTAACCGGCCCATTAAAGGTTATGGGGTCGTTTATCGAATTCTTGCTGCGTGAAGATGCGGCCGATGCCGAATATCGCGACGATTCCGAAGAAGTGGAAGAGGGCGCGTCACGCGAATAACCGGGTATACATGGGGAAATCAATGGCACGTATACGCAAACAAAATATTTTTACAACCACCTGGGCGGTGGTGAAGTTTACGCTGTTCTGGCTGCTGGTTTTTGTTCAGTTGCCACTGATTATATTGCTGCCGCGTGGGCGCGTATCGGTCGCGTATATGCGCGTGTTTATGTGGTTCTTGCTGCGTACAGCGGGAATCCGTATTCGCGTTCAGGGACAGCTTGTTTCGCATCGGCCTTTGCTGGTTATAACAAACCATATATCCATATTTGAAATCGCAACATTCCCGGTTGCATTCGGCGGCAGCTTTGTTGCCAAGAAAGAAATCGAATCCTGGCCCGTTGTCGGATGGGTCGCAAAAAAGTTCGGCGTGATATATGTTGATCGTCGTCCGTCCCATGCGCGTGACGCCCTGGCGGTCGTACAGCGCACGGTTCAAACGGTGTCTTACCCAATGTTCTTGTTTCCTGAAGGGACAACCACCAACGGCGCATATGTCAAGGCGTTTAAAAGCACGCTGTTCAATTTTGTTGAAAATTCAGACGTTGTGGTGCAACCTATGGCGACGGTATATCGTTATCGTGACGGCACGCCCATTAGTGACACGGACATGGCGACGCACTATGCGTACTTTGATAACGCAAAACAGGATATGGGCCCGCGGTGCGAACGCGAACGCAGTGCGTTTATGCAGCTGTTTCACATTATGGTAATCGGCGGATTTCGCGTTGATATCACTATAATGGAACCGACGGATTTATCCGGCATGGATCGCAAGCAAATTGCAACCACCCTGCAAAAAATAGTATCTGATAAATACATGGAATTAAAAGATAAAGAGTTAAAGAAATGAAGACAGCAATAACCCCCACACGCGCTGAAAATTTCAGCGAATGGTACCAGAATTTAATAACTGCGGCAGATTTGGCGGAAAACGCGCCCGTTCGCGGATGTATGACGGTAAAGCCATATGGATGGGCGATTTGGGAATTAATGCGGGCCGAGATGGATCGGCGTATCAAGGCAACCGGCGTCCAGAATGCAAACTTTCCATTGCTGATCCCAATCGATTTCTTTAACCGCGAGGCCCAGCATGTCGCCGGCTTTGCCAAAGAAGCGGCGGTTGTCACACACTATCGTTTAAAGATGATAGATGGCAACCTGCAGCCCGATTCGGAATCAAAATTGACAGATCCGTACATAATTCGCCCGACATCTGAAACCATTATTGGTGATGCGATGTCCCGCTGGGTGCAATCATATCGCGACTTGCCGATGAAATTGAACCAATGGGTGAATGTAATGCGCTGGGAAATGCGTCCGCGTATGTTCCTGCGCACGTCTGAATTTAATTGGCAAGAAGGGCATAACGCATTCGCCACACATGCCGAGGCCAACGCCGACGCGCGCCGCATGCATAAGTTGTACGCAGACTATATGCGCGATGTTTTGGCAATACCGGTTATCATGGGTGAAAAGACGCCCGAGGAACGCTTTGCCGGTGCCGATCATACATACACCACCGAACAGATTATGCAAGATGGCAAGGCTCTGCAGGCCGGAACGTCGCATGACCTGGGCCAGCATTTTTCGAAATCATTCGGGATTCAGTATCTGGGGACCGACGGCCAATTGCATCATGCATGGACGACATCCTGGGGCACATCAACGCGTATGATGGGCGGCCTGTTTATGACACACAGTGATGATGATGGTCTGATTCTGCCGCCGGCGGTTGCCCCGCACCAGGTTGTGATTATCCCAATTGCGCGTGATGGGAACGAAGATGCACTGAACGAATACGCGGAAAAAATTGCATCGAAACTGCGTGCGGCGGACATTCGCGTTTTGGCGGATACATCTGATATGCGTGGCGCCGACAAAATGTGGAAATGGATTAAGCGTGGCGTGCCACTGCGTGTGGAAATCGGCGGACGCGAAATGGATGCATCTCAGGTTACCGTCACACGTCGTGATTTGGGCAAATCATCGAAACAAACGTTGGACTTGGACGTGTTTGTTGCGGATGTGCGCAGCATGTTGGATTCCATGCAGCATGATATGTATAACGCGGCCGCGGCCCGTAATGAAACGATGATTCACAATATTGATGCGCTTGCAGATTTGCGCGCGGCATTGGACGCGGGCCAGATTGGATTTTTCCGTCTGAAATATGAACAGACTTTGTCACCGGAATTCGAAGGCTTGATGGATGAATTCAAGATATCACGTCGATGCCTGGATGATGCCGATCCGACATACGTGTTCGTCGCCAAGTCATATTAAAAAATCCCCGCCGAATGGCGGGATTTTTTAGTTAAATAATTATAAAGTAAAACAGTGAAAAAGTTTATATACCCTCTTTTATTGTTTGTTTTATTTTACGAATGAAGTCACGCTTGATTCGATACTTTTTTTCTAATATCCGAATACCAATCAGTTTGTAGCCCATTACAAACATATGCTCTAAAAGCTCAATTGGTATTTGGGCAGTGCCGCGTTCGTATTGCAACTGCTCTTCCATTGTTATACCGAACAAATCTGCGGAATCGCCATGTGTCAGGCGTGCCGTCTGACGCGCTGTGCGCAGTGCGTGCCCCACGCGTGCGGCTGTTTCATTGATTGCTTTCTTTTTCATTTTTTCCTCCATATGTTTCACGTGACAAGGAACCCTCCCCGTCACTTCGTGACACCCCTCCGACCGGGCCCCGTCGGGCCCTGGAGGGGAATAAAAAAGCCCGCACTGACGAGATGCGGTTGGAGGTTAGTAACTATCATAGTATAGTGTCGTTTATTCATATATATCACGACCCTCCAACCACAGTTGGAGAATCACTATGGAGGTTACTACACCTCGCACCGGGCGTCACCCGATGCACGACCATTATATCGGATTGTTTTCAGAAAAGCAAATTATTTACCGATACTCATGCTTAATTATGGTATAATTATATCTAAAAGAGTGGAGAGGGATAAAATGAAAATAGCAATTATTGGTATTGGGTCGGTTGGTGCGGCGGTCGCAACCGCAGTGGCTGGAACGGGGCTTGCCCGGGAAATGGTTTTGATGGATCGTGATGGTATGCGTTCGCGCGCTGCGGCCGAAGATTTGGGGCATGCCGCGGCATTTTCGTATGATATAAAAATTACGGCGGCGAATAATTACCGCGCAATTCGTGGGTCTGATATTGTTGTTATCGCCGCCGGTGCAAATCAACGCCCCGGTGAAACGCGCACAGATTTGCTGCATAAAAATGTTGCGGTTATTTCAGATATTATCCCGCGTGTCATGGCAAATGTTGATTCTAAAAAAGTTAAAATTATCATGGTTACAAATCCGCTGGATGTGATGGTTATGCTGGCCCAAAAATTGTCTAAATTACCGGCGGCGCGCGTGATTGGTACGGGCACAATGCTGGATTCGGCGCGTCTGCGTACAATATTAGCCCGACAAATAAGTGTATCAACCCGGTCTGTTAATGCATACGTTCTGGGCGAACATGGCGACAGCAGTGTTATCGCATGGAACGCAGCATGCATCGGTGGCGTGGCGTTGGATGAATTTTGTCGCCAGACGAAAAACACCTTGGCTGCAACGACACGCCAGACAATTGAATATCGCGTGCGTAATGCGGCATATGAAATCATTCGTGGCCGTGGCGCGACATGGGACGGAATCGGTGCGGCGGTGGCAGACCTGGTTCGTTGCATCGCAAATGATGAACGTCGCATTTTAACCGTCAGCATGACCGATGGCACGGGCCGTAACGCGGTTGCAATGTCAATGCCGCGCGTTGTTGGCGAAATGGGGGTCATGGCGTCACTGCGTCCGAAATTGTCGGTGGCCGAGGCCGCCGCCCTGCGTCGCAGTGCGGCAACAATTCGCAAAAATTACGATGCAATTTGATATCAATAAATTCACGGGATAACAACCCTATGGCCGGACGAGTATTGTCCGGCTATAATTTTTTATATCAAGAATGGGGATTGCAATGGCGTATGACGTGAAATATATATTGTTTGCCGATGGCCAGGGATTCTATGCCCAGTATAATGGCCGTAATGTTGGCAATATAACATTTGTGAACACCGGCGCAGATAAAATGATTATTGACCATACCGAGGTTGACGCCGCCTTCCGTGGGGCGCGTGTGGGACTGGGGCTGGTTGCGGCCGTGGTCGATATGGCGCGCGCCCAACGACGCAAGGTTATAGCACTGTGTCCTTTTGCGGCGGCAATGTTTGGTCGTCACCCAGAGTTCAGCGATGTTCGTCTGTTGAATGCACATTAAAAAGTTTTTATTTGCCGCATAATCATTTTTTTAGTAGCATGCGTCGCGTACAAAGGTAAGGGGATAATTCATGACGCAAAAGATGAAAATCTGGCTTGTATTTCTTATATTTTTAAACGGCTTTGTCAGCATGGGCCTGGAACTGCTGATCATGCGTCAATTATCGTTTTTCGTGGGCAGTGCCGCCGTCATCACCAGTATTATTATGGGATGCTTTATGGGGTTTATGTCACTGGGGTATTTTCTGGGTACGCGCGGTAATTTTGACGTGGCGCGCACGCGTAAAATGCTGTGTGCCGGGTTTCTGACGATATCGGTTATGGCGGTTATCGCCGCATCGTTTCCGATAATGTCAGATTTCTTTGGCATTATGTATGGCGTCGGCATTAAATCAGGCGTTGTTCAAACATTTATATTTGCGTTGATATTCCTGTCGGTTGGGCCGTTTTTATTTGGGTTTAATACGACGCTGTTGTCACGTATGCTGCATAAATATAATACAAATTATGCCGGCAATATTATGGCATGGGATACCATTGGGTCGGTTGTTGCATCAATTGCAACAACACTGTTGTTTATGCCGTTTGTTGGTGTGAATAACACGGTGATTTTAATCGTGGTATTGGCGGTGGGTGCGGCATTTATTGTGACACCACGCGTGCGTATTGGGGTTGCCGCAATATGTATATGCGCGGCCGCCGCGGTTATAAACAGTAACGGCCTGCAGGAACGTCGATTTGGCATACTGGTAAATAACGCAAATTCCACAATATCTGTTATGAATGGCGGCGATGATGTGCGTGTGCTGTATATGAATGGTCTGCCAATGTCGGTGTATTACCCAGGATATAATATGGGCGCAGAATATATAAACTATATCAATGACAATTTTATCTATAACATGCCGCGTGATAAAAAAAGAAAGATTCTGGTATTGGGGGCTGGCGGCTTTACGGCGGGCCTTAATGATGATTTCAACGATTATACATTTGTTGATATTGAACCGACACTGAAAGATATATCAGAGCAAAAGTTTTTAAACAAGAAACTGACACCCAACAAAAAGTTCATCGTTCGTGACGCCAGCCAGTATTTGAAAAATACGCCCGAAAAATATGATCTGATATTGCTGGACGTGTATTCGAATTCTTATCAGATTCCAGAAAACTTGATCACGATCGAATTTATGAACCGGATAAAATCACGCGTTGCTGATGATGGTGTAATCATTATGAATATGGTTACCAGTGCGTCTTTTCGTGATGCGTATACGCGCGTGTTTGATAATACGTTTCATCATGTCTTTCCCCATAATACTCAGCGCCAAGTTATCGGCCCCGCCAACCCATGGATGACAGATGACGAAATATCAAATGTTATGTATATATACTATAATCGAAAAAATGACGGGCGGATATATACGATAAATAAAACACCGGTTATATATGATCGGTATAAATAAAAAAAAGGGGCCATCGGCCCCGTTTTTTTTAAAATTGTTACAATTCCATGTTTTCCGCAACAAAATCCCAATTGGCCAGATTATCCCACACCGCATCGATAAATTCTGCGCGGCGATTTTGATAGTCCAGATAGTATGCGTGTTCCCATACATCGATTGTAAACAGTGGTGTCATACCATGCGCAATTGGTGTGTCAGCGTTGGCGGTTGTTATGATTTTGTATTCGTCACCGTCGCGGACAATCCATGCCCAGCCGCTGCCAAATACTGACAATGCGGCCGCCTTGAACTGGTCCCGCAGTTTGTCTGTGCCACCGAATGCATCGGCCAGTTTTACCGGCACGGTGGATTTCTTATCTGCCGGACGCATGCAATTGAAAAAGAAGTCGTGATTGTACACCTGGGCGGCATTGTTAAATATCTTTTGATCGGTTCCATCAGATTCTTTGATAATATCAATCAACGGCATATCCGCATATTTTGTGCCTGTGATTAAATCGTTCAGATTTTTGATGTATGTTGCAACATGTTTGCCATGATGATAGTTTAATGTTTCTGCGCTGATATATGGTGCCAACGCTGTCTCGGAATAAGGCAATGGGAATTGTGTTAATGTGAACATCTTTTCTCCTTTTTTTTATAATTGTGCGCATAAAACACCGGCTTTACAACAGGAAATTTTTACAAAATTTTCGCGAAAAATGGCTTGCACGCGGGCGCGTGTATTTTCTATAATCAGTGCATAAATATTCTTAAGGAGAAAAAATGAAAAAATTATCAGTTTTGGCGACCGTATTTGGTTTTGCGTTTATGGGTGCGGCGTCGGCTGCGGATATTACGATTTATTATTCGCCGTCATGCCCGCATTGTCATCATGCATTGGATTTTATCGGCGAAACATTAATATATGAATATCCGCAAATAAAGGTAACCCAGGTAAATGTTATGGAAGATGGAAATCTGCCGTTGTTCGAAGATGCGTTAAAACAGTGCGAATATGAATCCGGTGGCGTTCCGGTTATGGTTGTCGGTGAAAAATGTTTCCAGGGATATGCCGACTTTATGCAGGATGACATTCGCGCCGCGATAGAGGTGGACATGTCCGATGCCGATAAACAGGCCGCCACAGAAAACAAGGCAAAAATGGCCGCAGACCCAGCGGGTTTTAAGGCCGCCAACGCAGACCGCGCAGACGCAGTAACAGATGCGAATGTCGCGGAAAAACATGGCGGAAAATCTGCGGTACTGTTTGGGGCGCTGGTGGCAATGTTGATTGTTGGATTGGGCGCGTATTTAATACGCCGGAACAAGCGCAATTAGTGTAAAAAAATTATGGCGAAGTAATGGCGAAAAAATATGTTTAATCTGACAAGTCTTGATTACGTTTATATCGGTGTAATTCTGGCGTCGACCATATGGGCGACAATTCGCGGCGGCATATATGAAACGGTGGCAACATTATCTTGGGTGGTTGCCGCGGTAACCGCACGTTTTGTGTCGCCGTTGTTGGATGGACTGTTCCAGAAATGGTTTGGACTGGCAGAATCCACGGTTGGAACGTTGGTTTCATCATACTTTATTGTATTCTTTGTAATCTTGTTGGTGGTTGGGTTCTTTAACCAGAAACTGCGTGACAAGATCCAGGAAAGCATGATGAATGTTACCGATCATACGTTGGGCGTAATATTCGGTATCGTTCGCGGTATCGTTGTCATGGGCGTGGTGTATTGGATAATGCTGTGGTATTATTCTGATGCGCCGATGCTGCCAAACTGGATTGCGGATGCACGTACGCGCCCGATAATGCAATTAACCGCGGTAAAGTTGGATAAATGGTTCCTGCCCGGGGAAGAAAACAAGTTGTTACAGCGCGACGTAATCGGCACCCAGGAAGCAATGGAAATTTATAAAAACCTGATCAATCCGGCGGTTGTCGATACAGCGACAGTTGGCGCGCCGATCGCAACAGAATCAAAAACACCGGCAAAAAATACGTCGCAAATTGAAGCCAAGACAGAAAAAAAGTCTGAATCAAAGCCAACCAAACCTGCGACGAAAAAATCGGAATCGAACCAGGTCGCGGCGCCCGTGAAAAAACAGCCCCCCCCGCCAAAGCCGACCCCGGTCCCGGCGCCAACCGCCGCGCCCGAGACCGGCTATAAAACATCAGAGCGGACGGCATTAGAAAATCAGCTATTACAAATTGAAACCGCCGCACGCGCTGCTGAGAATGCAGAGTAAAAAATCCCCGGAATGGGGATTTTTTTAGTGAAAAAGTTAAAAAGTGAAAGAGTGAAAAAGTTGTGCGTGCTGGATGCGTAATAATTCCCACCGCCGCGGGCGGGGGGTGATGGCGTTAGCCATCGGGGGGTGGCAAGTGTTGCGGAGTACGTAAATGGCCACCCCCAGTCGTGTTTCACACGCCAGCCCCCGCCCAGGCGGGGGCAATTAGTATGAGCCTAGTTTAGGAACAAAGTTCTCCTCTAGGAATCACCCACGGAAATTTTATTTCCGTGAGCCCCAGTGTGGGTGGTGGCAATTAGACCGTTTCTGGAACGCAATAATGCCCACTGTCCTGTATTATCACCAGCCCGGCGGGAATAGGGTCTATCAACCATAGTAAATGATGGTCTGTTAAAGGACAAAAATGTTATGTGCGAACAAAAACTGTTTAGACCCACTCCCGCCGAGCTAGGCGTGACAAAAAGAGCGCGGGCGTGACAAAAGGATCACAACCGTCGCAATCCCGTAAAAATGTCGTAAAAAAAGGGTGGTTTAAATACGTGCAAATAATAGAAAAAATACCCTTATAAATCCAGTGTTTTTTATGCCCCAACTATGCCTAATCGAAAGGACCGTTTTTTTAGGCATAGGAGAGAATAGTGAGCAGGCTATTGATTTTGTTGGGTTTTATGGGCATTTTGTTGTCCCATTCTGCGCATACGGCGGAAATGGTGAATGTTGAATATATTCATTTATTAATTGAACAGAAATGGGGTGTTTCGATTCCGTATAATCCATCTGTTACAAATCCAAAGGTCGCGGCAAATATGGAATATCTACTCGGGATGGTGGATATAACGAATAAACGATTGAATGGTACGGCAACTACGGATTATCTGCACAGTGAATATGCGACGAAACAGGCCGCAGATACAGACGCGTCGATTGATGCAACCAATCGCTTGATAAAAATAGAATCGAAATTTTTTGTTACGACTACCAACGACACGGCAGAATTTGAATTCACAATGTCTGCGCGTGGCACATTTCAAATCGAATGGGGTGATGGAACCAAGGATATAATCAAGCGCACAAACACGACTGAAACAGCATACCGTCACACGTATGCCACCGCTGGTGCGCATACCATCGGCATTGGTGGGCGCGCCACGGGCTATGGCACCAGCTATAACGCCGTTGCTATATCTTTTGCAAGTAATAAAAATGTTGCCGGAATATCCGGGTCATTGGGGGCGGTATTTGCAACAGTTGGGGACGGCCGTGTGAATGGTCAGCAACCACGTTTTTATCAGACTTTTTACAACTGTACCAACCTGGCCGGCGATATCCCAGGAGATTTGTTTGCGGGCGTATCGGGGGTGGCGGTACAATATATGTTCTTTTGCACATTTGACGGATGCAGTAATTTGACGTCCATCCCGGAAACCTTGTTTGCGGAGATATCGGGCGCCCCGGCATACCATATGTTCTTTGGCACATTTGCTGGATGCAGTAATTTGACGTCCATCCCGGAAAACTTGTTTGCGGGGATATCAGGCGCCCCAGCATCAAATATGTTCGGTGGCACATTTGCCGGATGTTGTAATCTGACGACCATTCCGGCAAACCTGTTTGCGGGGATAAAGGGTGCGCCGGCAACTTATATGTTCCAGAGAACATTTGAGGGATGCCGTAGTTTGACATCCATCCCCGAAGGCCTGTTTGCGGGGATAAAGGGCGCGCCGGCGGGCAATATGTTTTACAGAACATTTTTCGGATGCAGTAATTTAACGTCCATCCCGGAAAATCTTTTTGCAGGCATTTTCGGTGCGCCGGCAGATAGTATGTTTTCTCACACATTTTATAACTGCGGCAAGCTTACATCCATCCCAGAAAAGCTGTTTGGTAATATATCGGGCATGGCAAGGACTTTTATGTTTGGGGATATGTTTTATGGCTGTACATCGCTTGCCGGACTGTCCGCGCGTATAAATGGTAAATATTTATATGAAATATGGCCGGACGCCAACACAGAGCATGTTGTTGGCTGTTATTCCGGCGATACAAATTTGGACGATTATACGTCTATCCCGGCGGAATGGAAATAGGTATTTGCAAAAAACGGGGCGTGTCCCCGTTTTTATTTCCGCTTGTACGCCAATACATATGGTACGAATTTATCGGCCGCGGCCGTGCCCAGCCATGCGCGCGGTATAATAATACTGTGGCCCATGCCGGCGGCAAATTTAGGAAGTACTTCGCCATTTGCGGCGTTGATTAATTGTGTCAGCGTAACGCGTGCCACATCAATTCCGCCCGGCAATATAAACGTTATTTCATCGCCTGAATGCAATTCATTGCGCAGTTCCAATGTAATCGCATCATCGGCCACCGCGGTAATAACGCCGGCGGCGTGATATTCCGATGAACTGCGTGTTGTGTCATAGTTATGTGCATCTGGGGTCACCGGCCCATCAAAGAATGCGGTTGTATATCCACGCGTTTCTAACACATTCAGTGCATCCATAAACGGCGCCGGATCAAAATGTTCCGGGTCTGCCGCATATGTATCCATCGCCGCGCGATATGCGCGAACAACACTGCCCACATAATATTCACTGCGGTTGCGACCTTCGATCTTTAATGAATCCGGGTGACTGGCCAAAACATCCGCCAAACGTGGCATCAGACACAAATCTTTGGAATTCATAATATATGCGCCGCGGTCGTCTTCGGTTATTGGCATCTCGATCCCGCTGTCATGTTCGCGCAAGATTACATCATATTTCCACCGGCACAGTTGTGCGCATGCCCCACGATTGGATGGTCGCCCCGTTACAAAGTTCGACAGCAAACACCGTCCCGAATACGCCATGCACATTGCACCATGTACAAAGATTTCCAATCCCATATCTGGGCATGCGGCGCGAATGGTTTTAAAGTCGTTATGTGTAACCTCGCGCGCCAGGACGCAGAGTTTTGCGCCGGCCGCCTGCCAGAATTTGACGGATGCACTGCTGCAAATATTGGCCTGGGTTGAAATATGAATTGGAATATCTGGATGATTTTCGCGCACCCACATAACAATGCCTGGATCCGCCACAATCAATGCATCGGGTCGCAGGTAGTTTATAACCTCGCTCACCCGGGTCAGGTTTGGGTATTCATTATCATGCGCAAACAGGTTAAATGCCAGATATACCTTTTTCCCGGCCGCGTGTGCCAGGTCAATACCGGCGCGCACCTCGTCCGTGGTGATTTTTGCACGCGCACGCATTGAAAAACCGGGCAATCCGGCATAAATTGCATCTGCACCATATAAAATGGCGGTTTTAAACGCATCCAGCGTACCCGCCGGTGCCAACAGTTCAGGTAATTTCGTCATGTAATTATGATTTACCGCGATTGATATAAATGCAAGAAAATTTATGAATATTTACACTTGATATTTATTTTCAGGCAATGTATAGTATATGGCGTAGCCGGTTTAGCTCAGCTGGTAGAGCGGCTGATTTGTAATCAGTAGGTCGTTGGTTCAAGTCCGACAACCGGCACCAGGATTCCCGCGGGTTCCCCGCGGTTTTTATTTTCTTATTTTATTGATTTTTATTGTGATTTGTTTTATAATAAATTACCTAACCTCATTGGGCGACAGAAATGTCGCCTTTTTTATTGTCCCGCGATGGCGGGATTTTTTATTTGCCAAAAGGAAGCATACATGAAAACACCGGAATTTTTGCGAACGTTGATGTCGTCGTGCGAATATATGGATACAAACAGCAATGTGTGCGCCAAGAATGCTGATATGATATACGAAAAATATGACTGGGCAGATCCTAGAAATATTAAACCGGATGGTTTTATTGCCGTATGTAACATTGATGGAGTGCAGTACGAAGTCAAATTAACAACATGCTATGGTATGTACTGTAGGGGGGCTGGCAATCACCCCATCTTGACAGTAAAATGGTTTAAAGATTTGCGAATAAATCCAATAAAAGATCTGCAGGATATGTAATTTCAGCATTCATGGCGGAATGTGGCCGGCCGCTAAACCATGGCGTGTATGGCGTAAGAATAAAAATAAAATTTATAGAATAAGCCCCACAGAAATCCTGTGGGGTGATTTTTTTATGCGGTGCGCTGTTTGTTTTTTTGCATCGCTAAAAATTTCATCAATACCGTCGGCGGCATTTGAATTGATGTGGTCTGTGCCTGGGGCTTGGTGGTCGTTTGTTGCGGTGCGTTGCGCAAGATAGCATCGTTTATCGTATTCATTGCATCACCAATCTTTTTTGCACATACCGTGCGCCACTGTTTCATTGCGTTTGCATCCAGTTCCAGTTTTTTATCGCGTGATGCGCGTGTCATTAAAATTTCAGACCATTTGGTATTATGCAGGGCAAATTTCTGGGCCAGGTATTTTGCCGCCGGGTTATTTTTATCCTTGGCCGCGATCATTGATTTCATCTGGTTTAATGCGTCATACCATGCCGCACCCAGCGTTTTCCCCGTCCGGCCCCAGTTGTCGCCGGCCAGGCCGTAAAACAGGTTTAACAGTGCAAAAGAAAGTTTCTTTTTATCAGCGGCATTTAATTCTTTGTCATCTTGTTTCACGCCACCGCCCATTAAAAATTGCATGTTTTGCTGTAATTCTGCGTCCATTTTTGTCGCCTCTTTTTTCGTTCAAAGTATATATAGGGCGCGCCCTATAACTTTTCAAGGCGCATGTCAAGGAAATCTTTCTTTTGACTTTATTCCCATCCGGTGGCAAGATTTATTTGTTCGTGTCACAAAAACACACCTGTTGCCAAGAATGGGCGGATGTGGATACGGGCCCCGGTCTTGCCAATAATGGGGGCTGTGGTTTTCATCAGAACGTAAGGAGTAATAGTGATGAAAAAAACTTTAAAGCTGGCGGCGGCCGCTGCGGTAATTGCAACGCCGGCAATCGCGGATACCATTCCGGTACCGTATAATACCCTGAACACCAATATGGAAAACCCGTTGTATATGCCGGGTGCCCGTGTGTTCTATTCCAAACTGTCAAACGGATTGATGTTAAAGGTTGCGGACGATTCCGACGCACACAAAGACAAACATCATGACGGCGAAATCGAATTCCCGATCATTCGTATTCAAGAAGAAATGGGTGTTGGTTTGACTGATCGTTTGGCGGCACACTTTTCTGTGCAGTACACACATGACGACGATATTTCGCGCACCGGTTTGTCTGCGGGGCGTTTGGGCATGACGTATCGCTTGCTGAACCTGTATAATGGTTTTGTGTGGGATATCTATGGTGACCTGCATCTGGGTGGTTTGGGCGAAATGCGCGGCCAGTACAATATTGCTGGCGCAGAATTGTCTGATGCGGATATGGCGGCTGTCCAGGCCGGTGTAACCCAGGCAGCGATAGCAGCAGGTGTGCCGATGGCTCAAGTGCCGGCGGTCGTTGCGGCGAATATGCCAAAGGCGATGGCGGGGGCTTCATTGGCGAATGCGTCCGGCTATATTGACTATGATAACTATTCCAACGGTATGTGGGGTTTTCATGTTGGTACCAAGGTTGGTAAGGTTTGGGATAAACTGACAACATCTGCATTTGTTGAGGTTTTGCGCACATTCGGTGACGACAACAGTACTATCCGCTTGGTTGGGTCTAATGCCCCGATTAAAAGTCTGAGTAATAATAGCACCGCTGCATTAATGGCGGCTGCATATGCCCCTGCGGAAGTAAATGCTAAATTCAAATCCACAACCGAGGTAAATGCCGGTGCGAACATGTTCTATCAGTGGACATCAAAATGGTCGTCGGGCGCATGGTTCCGTTATGAACATCATGCCGACCAGGGTATTGATAAAATCACGACCAAGGTATCGTCTGACCTGGAACAGGTAAAGAAGGCTTTGGAGCAAAAGCTGTCCGACATGAACGATGGTTTTGATGATTATATCATCGGATTGTCGCTGGCGCATCAGTTCACAGACCATGCCCAGATCGCGATGTATGGTGAATACACATTCGACACGGCGCATCCGCGTTCCCAGAACGGTACAGATGCCAAGGTCGAGGCTGGCGTTCGTGTGAACTTTAAGTTCTAAAAACATACAATAAAAAACAGATATTGGACACAACTGGGCCCGCGTGCGGGCCCTGTTTTATGTTTTGCGCTTTTGCCTTTTTGTGATATAATACAGCCAACAGGAATAGAGAAAAAGAATGAAAAAAATCGGTATTTTTGCCTTGTTGGCGGGTTTCTTGGGTGCGAATGGCGTGGCCGCGGCCGCATCATATCCCGCGTATCAGGCAACAAACGCCCAGGGGCAATTGGTGTATTTGCCGGATGGTGTACAATTGCCGTCCAACAGTCGGGTTGTTGGTGGAAATGCAGTTATGGTGCAAAATAATTCCAATGCCGCCAGTCCGACGCGCATAACGGGGGCCTTGCCACGTGTGGGGTCGGCCGCCACCACCGCCGGACGTCAGTATTATCAGCCTGCCGACTATGATCGTTTGGCGGACAGTGGGCTGTATTTGGGTGTGTCTGTCGGATATTCTGCATCGATTATGGGACATATACATGCCGATTATACTGGTGAAAAAGATGCATTCTTTGTGCCAGGCGCGTTCAAAAATGCAGACTTTGATTCCGATACGGTAATTCCGTTACAGATATCTGTTGGGGCGGCGATTAACAATGATATTCGTGTTGATTTTTCGTATCTGCGGTATTCTGGAATTGAATATCCGGGACGTGTAGAATCATCTGATGGCGCCGGCGGTTTCGTAGAAACATCTGTGGATGGTGGGGCGATTACTGCGAATGCAACAATGTTAAACGTGTATTATAATATCGACAGCTTTACCGGATATATTGCGGGCGGGGCACTGCGTCCATATGTTGGTGCGGGTGTTGGAATATCGTTGAATACCATTGCAGACTATGTCGTGTATGATGATACTTTTTATTCAGAACAGGATCCCATCGGGGCTAAACCGGGATCACTGACCGGTATATCGGATATTTATGCGTATCATAACGGTGGTACCGAAGAACAGTTTGCATTCATGTTAGAAGGTGGTGTCACCACAGAAATGAGTGGTGGTTTAAAATTGGATTTATTTGTTCGCTATGCAAATCTGGGCAAGGTAAAAACGTCGGGCAGTATTATCGTATCCCAGACAGAATGGTTGGCAAACCCGAACGTTGTTGGTGGCGAAGAAGTCGCCCCATACGACAGCGTATTTCATTATACGAACTGGTCCGAAAGCGGGCGCATTGGCATGGTTGATGTCGGCGCGCGCCTAAGATTACAGTTCTAAATTCCCCTCCCGTGGGGGGGCACGCGTATGCGTGACGGGGAGGGTCCGTAAACCGTGGTGGGGAGAGAGAATGAAACACAAATCGGTTATTTCATATTATTCATTAATCGCGGCGATTATTGCCGCCACGCCGGCCATGTCCGCCGTGCGTGTCAATAATATATCGCGCAGTAATGCCCGTGCCTATAACCAGGTAAATGAATTGCGTATGGGGACAGTTGCGGGAAATTCTGTGGACGGCGCCCAGAATCAGGCGGCGTCCGCGATTGTGCCAGCCGGTGTTGGCGGTGTGACCACGGCGCTGGATTCGACCGGCGCGGTTGTTGATTTGCCAATTACGATTGCAAATGCCGACCTGGCCCAGAAAATCGCAATGGGCCAGACGGTGGGGCGTGCAAATATGGCGGCATTGGACGCGTGTGCGCGCATATATCCTGATGGTGAATTTGCGTGGGATACGCCGACTGCGGGCGCGGGGCGTGGTGGTGCCCAGACATGTGTCGCGGTTGTTGAACTGCGCGCGGTAAACGGTGACGGCATGGGCAATGATGTTGTTATGGCGCGTGCAAATGTTGCCGCAGATGACGTCATTCGCTGTAACATTGATGATTTCCCAGAATATGGATATACAACGGCGGTTGAAAATTTTGAATTCCCGGCCGATCGTGAACCGACTGTGGATGATGTTATTGCCCAAATGAACCAGGAACAAAAGCAAAACGCCGGATTAAAAATCGCCGCGGGTGCAGTTGTTGGTGCACTGGGGGGGAATATTGCGGGCAAATCGGCGCTGGGGTCAGATTCTATTGTTGGTACCAATAAGGAAAAGGTGCAAAGCAGTGCCGTTGGTGCCCTGGCGGGTGCGGCATTAATGGCAGGTAATTCATACGCCGGCAAGGTTGGCGGTGATGTTATTTTATCCACGGGTGTAAATGCGGCGGCTGGCGGTGTTATTGGAAATATGATGGCGTCTGGAAATTCCGTATTACGTATTGAATCATGTGATGACCTGGGGGGCAGCTGTCTGTGGGGAACCGTTCAACAGACCAAGGAATTTACATTGGGTGATAATGACGAAGATAACGTGCATGTTACCGCGTATTATGATAAAGCAAACCAAGAATCAATTGTTTGCAGAACGAAAAAAGATCAGCCTCTGACAGGTGGCGTTGTGGCCAATAACTGTACCAAGACGCGTCTGCTAAATATTTATATAAAAGATACTGGTAAATCTGTTGAAACGCTGGATCGTGAACAATGGCGCATACTGAATGAAAAACAAATTCCAAAGTTTGAGTATGATGAAAAAAAGGGTTCTATAAAACCAACATCAGGCGCCGTGTTTTATCTGGAAATATCATCCGCCAGCGAGCCTGATGGTCTGCCGGTGCGTGCAATGGTTCCGGGTGTGTCGGACAAGGCCTTTGGTTTTACATCAAATGATTGGAATAAATGGCTGGAACAAAATAAACAAACCGCCAAGATGTACGGTCGTGACGGCCAGGGTAAATCAACGGGGTTGCTGGATTCAAATATATACAAGATTTCGGATTTTCGGCCATCTAAAATAGATGCCGAAGATGGTGGTATTATCGATATTAATAACAAAGCACGTTTAAAAAGTACTCTGACCGGTGCTGGTGTTGGCGGTGCAATGGGTGGCTTTGTCGGGTACCAGGGCGCACAAAGTGATATAAATGACCGCTATGTCAGCGAAGTTCGAAACTATAAAGATTCATTAACGAGTGTTTATTGCATAACAGGGAAACGTTATCTGGGGCAATATAACGAAACGATAAAAATACCGGCATTAAATATTCCGGATGCGGAATAGCGCAGCATATATTTTTCAGAGATCAATTCCCCTCATGCGCGGGGTGTCGGGAATATAGTGAAAAAAAGAAATAGTGAAAGAGTGAAAAAGTTGTGCGTGCTGGGGGCGGCCCGAATTCCCACTGCCGCGGGCGGGGGTGATGGCGAATGCCATCGGGGGGGCTATAATAATTTGCAAATTTGCAAACAATCCGATATAATTGCTGTGCATCGGGTGACGCCCGGTGCGAGGTGTAAGAGCCTCTTTGGTAGAAACTCCAACTATGGTTGGAGGGCCGTGAATATATTGAATAAGCGCACTACATCTATCAGTAGCTCTTAACCTCCAACCGCATCTCGTCAATGCGGTCTTTTTAATTTGTAAAAAGACCAAGGAGGAAAGAAATGTCAAAATATAAACAAATCAATGAAACGACCGGCCGTATGGGCGCAATGCTGCGTCGTGCGCGCCGCGTATGCAACATGTCA
>JAAVBP010000001.1 GCA_014803525.1 bacterium | reverse complement strand
TATGGCACATTTTTTGGATGCAGCACGCTTTCTGGTTCGATTCCGGGAACCCTGTTTTCTGGGATATCTGGCGCACCGGCATCCAGTATGTTCAGTAGCACATTTTTTTCCTGCAGCAACCTGACCGGCCCCATCCCCGAAAATCTGTTTGGAGAGTTTTCTGGCGCCCCGGCATATGCCATGTTCTTGAGCGCATTTGATGGATGCAGCAATCTTTCTGGTTCGATCCCAGAAAACCTGTTTTCTGGGATATCTGGTGCGCCGGCCCAGTATATGTTCTATCGCACATTTGCTAGTTGTCGCAATCTTTCTGGTTCGATTCCAGAAAACCTGTTTTCCGGGATATCTGGCGCCCCAGCAGGGTATATGTTCGGCGGCACATTTGCTCTTTGCGACAACCTGATTGGCCCCATCCCGGGAAACCTGTTCGCGGGGATATCCGGTGCACCGGCACAGTATATGTTCAACAGCACATTTGATGGATGCAGCAATCTTTCTGGCTCGATTCCAGCGGGGTTGTTTGCGGGGATATCCGGTGCGCCGGCACAGTATATGTTCAGTTATACATTTGCTAGTTGTCGCAAGCTTTCTGGTCCCATCCCCGAAAACCTGTTTGTGGGGATATCTGGCGCGCCAGCATCAAGTATGTTCAGCAGCACATTTTCCAACTGCAAGGGCCTGACGTCCATCCCGCAGAATCTGTTCGGTGATATATCCGGTGCGCCGGCGACGTATATGTTCAAGCGCACATTTTATGGATGCAGCGGCCTGACGTCCATCCCGCAGAATTTATTCGGTGATATATCCGGCACGGCACAATATGATATGTTTGAGCGCATGTTTTATGGATGCAGTGGCCTGACGGGGGCGTCTGCAAAAATAAATGGCAAATACTTATATGAAATATGGCCGAACGCAACAAGCGCCCATATTGGTAGCTGTTATGCTGGCGACACGGGGCTGGATGATTATACAAATATGCCGACACCATGGCGATAATGGTGTCGGTAATATTTTGAATTTTGGTCGGTGGATTTAATGCACCAGTCCCAGTTCCCGCAGTATTGGTAATATTTGTGGTTCTAATTGTGGATAAAATTTACGCATGGTTTCATATGCGTTTAGCGGCTTGTCCGGTTTGGTAAAGCGCGCGCATTCCCAATCGATTATCATTTCTATATAATCGCGGCGTGTTTTTTGTTGTTTATTTTCCACATGATGGCGTTGATTTGCCCTGTGTTTATTATGGGCCCACTTTTTATCACGGCCTGTTATAAATGCCCATGGATACAGAAACAACAATTTATCCAAATCGTGCATATATCCGCGCATTGTATTGTGGCCTAATAATTCGCGCTCAACCTTTAGAAACGCCAATTTATGCAACCATGTATATTTTTCCAAGTCTTTAAATTGTTTGTATTTCATAGCCAAGAATCCCCTGTTTTTGCCTTAAATGTATACAGTTTTCCTGGACGATGTCCACGGCGTGTTGTTTTATTCGGTATCTCTGTACAGTATTTTGTAATCTTTTTGTGAAAGTTTGATTTATCTACGCATCGACCCGATATTATTTCGTATACCTGGCGCACGGATTCCAGTGCGAATTCATCTGGCATAAATTTGAATATAGTATCCGTATTTTCCACACGATTGCGCAGATGTTTCCATGCACTTAGAATTTCAACCAATGTTTTATCGGTTTCAATATCTGGTGCATTTGTTTCAAACAAATACTCAACCGCAGGCCCAATTTTTTCAACTGTTTGATATTGATATTCCATGTCGCCGATTTTTATTTTATTGCCTTTGATTGAAATATCCGCCAATTCATATTCCGGATGAATGTTTTCAATTCTGTTGCCATTTATAATCCCCAGATGGATAATATCCACACCATTGTTGATGGCCATATACTTTTTATCGCCCATGGCATATACTTGTTCCAGGGCAAAAGATCCCGTACCAATTATACCGGCCATGGTGTTACGCACCTGTTGCTTGATATCATCAGATGTGTTCGCCGCGACCCATGGCATGCCATGGGTGTCGCGCCGCAACAGAATTTTTATATTTTGTATGTCGCTTTTGCGGATGTCGGGATTCGGTGTCGTTTCCAGCACCAGCATAACACACGTTAAATTTATATTCATCGTGAACATTCCGTTTTTAGTTTAATCGGATTTAATTTATAGTCAACCAGATTCCCCCCATAATATACTATATTGGAATATCCATAGTCTAATTTTTTTGTATAAAATGTAATTGGAACCCCGTTGTATACCCATTCATATCGATCAAAGAATTTCTCGTCTTTGACAGTTGGTGGCGTAATTTCCGACATTTTGCGTACGATTTTATCGGAATCTGCCTTGGTCAGGGCGTGTGCCAAAATCCATTGAGAACGCGGATTGCTGATATCGGTGTTTCGCGTGTTTGTATTCAGTGTTTTAAGACTGACCGTTTTAATATTGGGATATGTGTCGATATATTGTTTTATTTCGCGGATATATTCATCAAAAGATTTACCTTTTAACATTACATAGTTCAAACGCACAGATGCATTCGGAAAATTTTGACTGTGAATATAATCACGGCGATACCCCAGTGTTTTCATATCCCGTTCGGAATCAAAGTCTGTTCTGGTAATTTCAAACATAAAGTCATCCTTCATCAGATTGAACTTTTTATCATCAAAGAACAGGTTGCCCGATGTCTGCATGCGTTTTTCATCAAATATATTTACGGCACGTGTGGCATCCAGAATAGATTTCAGTGTTTCATAGTCATACAGTGATGGTTCACCATTGCCCGACAGTATGAAATATCGAAAAGATATTCCCTTGTCCCGCAGTTCGGCCAATCGCACCGGCAACAGTTCCAGCTTATTATCCACTGTCGGCCACTGTGTAATCTTGGCCGTACAGTATGGACAGTTTTTGTCACAGTTAAATGATGACATAATCAGTTCAAATTCTTTGTATTTCATAATATATCCCCTATGTTTATATCAAGATTTTATTTTTTATGATGTCTAGCATTTCGGCGGTGTTGGCATATGCGAAAACCTGGGCATTGTTGTCGCGCATTTGGGCATCGGCGATTGGGAACCAATGTTCGGATTGTATTGTGTATTTCGAATCCGATGGTTTATACAGGATGTAAATTTCTTTGCCAGCATCCAGCGCCCACCCCAGTTCGACGACCGTACCCGGTGTATCGTTTTCATCAAACACGGCGATAAATACATCACAGTTCTTAACGGCAGCGTATTCCGCTGCGACAACAACGGTGCATTCTGTTGACGTAAATTCGCCGGTTGATGCCTGTTCGCAATAAAACGGGCCGGAATATAAATATTTGTCGTTTAATTTTACATTGTCTGCCGCATGTGTCAGGCGCGCCGCATCCCCCAGCATCAATGATCGATAATCATTGCGCAGACGCCGGGCCATGGTTGTATTTTCTTCTGTGGTTTTGTTAAATTTCCAAGACAGGTATACTTTCTTCATTTTTTAGCTCCATTCATAATTTGTTTCCAGTTTTTGTATGACAGTATTGCCATCACCGTCCATATCGCATTCAGTCCAATCAGCCAATATGCGGTGTCGGGTAATAGGCTGTATTCCACAACATAGACCAGGTCGTTTATCGTCCATATTATCCAGGCATCCAATTTGCGGCGCACCATATACCATGTTGCGATAAAACTGGACGTGGTTGAAAATGCGTCCAACCATGGCAGCGGGTCGTTCGTTTGGCGCAGCACAATGCCGATCACCAGTGTTCCCAATGTGATTGCCGCCGTGTATCCGATACGTTCCAGGCGACTGCATTTTGTAATCGGGCGTTCTGCGTTCCCACGTCCCCACAGCATGGCGCCATATATTCCCATACCTAAATAAATCAGGTTATTCGTTACGTCGCCATACAGGTGGTTTACGGCCGAAAAAACAATCAGCATCGCGATCTGCAGGATATAGAATATCCAATTGCTGCGTTTATTTTGCATAATCAAGATTCCTTGGATCAGACCGAATACTGTCGCCAGAATCTCTGTATAAAATCCCATGTTCATTTTTTTGCCTTCTTGGATTAATTAAAACGTTAACTGATAATTTACTTCCCAGTATACCTTGGTGGTTTGGTTGTTAATTAGTTCGGCACCACTGCCTTCTTGGACGCCGACATATGTATTGATGCTGTTGTTATCGTTTATGGCGACTGATTTACCCGTTTCCGCATAGTGGTAATACATCCCGTCAAATCTGTCTTGGAACAGACCTGTTTTGACATAGTTGCTGTTGGGTTGAGTAAGTGCCCCGCATCCGCACAGTGTTATTAAAGAGCCACATAACAAAAGTTTCTTCATGATGTTTTCCTTTGGTTGTCTGATTTGTCTTGTGCTTATGGTATCGTAGACCATAAGTAAGGTTGGGTCAAGGATTTTTATCCCAGGTATTTTGATGTTTATTTTTATTAGGAAATATTATCGGGGGACAAGAATCACTGGGAAATACATTGCCGGTGCCGTATCAAATAGATTTTCATTTTTTTATATAAAATATTGGCAGTTATATAATTTTTATGATATAGTACAATGCAAAGAGGATATAAATTTCTTGCTGATGGGGGGAAAAATGCCAAAAGTATGTATGTTTTTTGTTTTATGTGCGGTGTTGCCATTTGCGGCGAATGCGGCATCTGTTGCATCTGCGCAATATGTTGAACAGCGCTTGGAAACAACCGTATCTATTACAGGTAATCAAAGTATTGATGGAACCAAGACGTATAACGAATCGCCAATTATTCCAACACCGGCATTGCCGGCAGAATAATGGTGGTGATATGGGGGTACATTTATCGTACAGACGGACCCATGATTGCACGTTAAAATAAGTCCTTTATGTATGTATTACATAAAGGCTTTTTTTGCATCTGGATTTGTTCCTGATGATTTTATTTTGGAAATGTTTAACCATCTGAATACATCCAATAAAACCAAAGGAGATATTCAAATGATGTTAAAATCCAAAATATGTGCAACCGTTTTTGTGTTGTATGAAATTATTGCGGTATTACTGTTGCATTGCCCGTATACATGTCGCTGGATGTTCGGGGCGACATTCTGTGCGGACAGTGTATTTAAATACTTTATCGCGCTGTTTGCGGTGCCGGCGCTGGTTGGATTGGTTCTGATGTGGATAATGCATATTATCCATGCCATCCGTCGTCGTCATTCATTTGTCTATCGTGCGCAAGAGGCTTTGTCAGATGTCGCCGGTTCCCTGAAAAAGACATTGAAAGAATCTGTCACACGCCAGGATATGGAAAAATACATCGTTGCGGCATTGGTTGCGGGCGTAAAAAAGTATTCTGATAAAAATCCAGAGATGAAGAAAGCTTTTGGTAATATTATCAGTGCAATTACCGGTGCGTCGGCAGACAGTGTATCATTTGAATCCGATGACGAAGATGATGCGCCCACACATGCGACATCGCGCACCACAACGCGTCGCGCAACCCATACCAAATCAACACAAAAGCGTATGTCGCGTAAATAAGTAAACAATAAACCGCCACACGGCGGTTTTTAATTTGTCTATTTTATCTATTTTATCCAGCCGTTTACGGAATTCATCTGCTGGGAAAATATTTTTGCTTTCTTATCCCGCTTGTCCATTAATAACACGTTATACATTGCCGCAACCAGCATCGCGGGGTATACAACCAAACCTGCACGGGAATGACCTTCGCTATCAATCATGTTATAGCCAGTCATTCCGGCCATGGTGATTAATTCTGCCAACCATATCGCCTGAACGCGCGTGGCCAGTCTGCCTGTTTCGCGCAGTGTTTGTCTGGCTTTGTTCAGTGCCAAGGCATTTTCGCTGTATTTCATGATCATTGCAGCCATGACGATATCCAACAAAGCAAACATGATATACGTGTTATGTGGCATTGCTGCCAAAAATCTATTTATGTGTTTATTTTTCATGGTTTTGATTATATCGTCAAAAGCAGATTTGTCAATATGTGTGCATTTATTATTGCAAATTTCCGTAAACGTTATAATATATGGGGCATACAAGATTTAGGGGATAAAAATGCCGGCAAAAACAATTAATGATATCGTCGCATTGTGCAAGCGTCGTGGTTTTATATTTACGGGTTCAGAAATTTATGGTGGCCTGGGCGGTGCGTATGATTACGGGCCATATGGTGTGGAATTGATGCGTAATCTGCGCGATGCATGGTGGAACGCGATGATTTATTCCCGCAATGATGTAGAGGGATTGGATGCCGCACAAATCAGCAATCGTTTAATGTGGAAATATTCCGGACACGAAGGTGGATTTTCTGACCCGTTGGTTGAATGTAAAAAGTGCGGTGCCCGCATGCGCCAGGATAAAATGGCCGACCCAACCAAGTGCGATAATTGTGGCAGCGCGGAAATATCCGAACCCCGCGCGTATCAGTTGATGATGGGCCTGTCGATTGGTGCAACGGCGGATGGCGCGATAAACGCGTACTTGCGCCCGGAAACGGCCACCACGACATATGTGAACTTTAAAAACGTGCTGGATGCGCGCCCGCATAAGCTGCCGTTTGGTATCGCCCAAATGGGCAAGGCGTTTCGTAACGAAATTTCACCGCGTGGGTTCGTATTTCGTATGCGTGAATTTGAACAGGCAGAAATGCAGTATTTTGTGAACCCGGCCGAAGACGAAAAATATTTCAACATGTGGCGCGACGCGCGTTTGGCGTGGTGGACGGATGTTTTGGGAATACCGGCATCATCCCTGCGCATAACCCCGCATGATAAATTGGCCCATTATGCCAAGGCCGCGGTTGATATCGAATACGAATTCCCCGATGGCTTTGACGAGGTTGAAGGCATTCATAACCGCCAGGATTTTGACCTTGGGTCCCATACCAAGGGTCAAAAGGAATTTAATATCCAGGCAAATGTTATGGAGAACAAGGACAGCACGGTAAAACTGTCATACAGTGACCCACAGAGCGGCGAAAACTTTATCCCGTTTGTGATAGAGACGGCGATGGGATTAAACCGCGCAATGCTGGCCGTGATGCATAATGCATATACAGACGAGGATTTAGGCGATGGCAAATCGCGCCTGGTATTGAAACTGCGTCCGAAATTGGCACCGGTTAAGGCCGCGGTGATTCCATTGGCGCGTAATGTTCCGGAATTGCTGGAAATTGCAACGAACATTGAAAACGATTTGCGCAAATTGGCGATTGGCCGTATTGAACTGGAAAATTCTGGTAATATTGGTAAAAACTATCGCCGTCATGACGAAATCGGCACACCGGTGTGTATCACGGTTGATCACCAGACAATCGAAGATGGCACCGTCACCCTGCGCCTGCGTGATACGATGGAACAGCGCCGGGTTCCGGTGGCGGATGTTCCGTCTGCGGTATTGGAAATAATAAACGCATAATATCAATTTGATATGTAAATTTTTTACTAAAAATCACCGGGTTCCGGTGGTTTTTATTATTTCCGCTATGCCGTAAAAAAAGGGACCTTTAATTTCGTATAAATATTAGAAAAAATACCCCCGCAAATCCAGTGTTTTTTGCGCAAAAACTATGCCTAATCCAAAGGTCCCTTTTTATTAGGCAGAGGAGAAAGAATGCGCAAGGTGTTGATTTTATTGGGTTTTGTTGGCGGGATGCTCTGCAATTCCGCACGCGCCGCCGAAATGGTTAATGTTGAATATATTCATTTGCTGATTGAACAAAAATGGGGAATCACGGTTCCGTACAACCCGGCGCTGCAAAACGTAAAGGTTGCGGCAAATATGGAATATCTGTTGGGGACGGTGGATTTTGCGAATAAGCGATTGAATGGTAATGCGACCACAGATTATCTGCACAGTGAATATGCCACAAAATATGCGGCCGACACCATTGCAACGCTTGAGGCCACCGATCGCCTGATTAAAATAGAACCGAAATTCTGGGTCACAACCACCGCGGATACAACGGAGTTTGAATTTACCATGTCTGCGTCTGGTGTGTTTCAGATTTACTGGGGCGATGGTACATATGACGTGATAAAGCGCACAGATACAACCGAAGAAACATATTCGCATACATATAGCACGCCGGGTGCGTATACCATCGGAATGGGTGGTTATGCCACGGGATATCGCACCGATGTGGCCGCCATATCATTTCAAAACCAAGAATATAACAGCAACGATCAGTTGGTTACCGTTGTAAATCCGACGGTTGGTGGTATATCTGGGTCGTTGGGTGCGGTATTTCCGACCATTAATGATGGCGGTGCGTCAGTAATACAGCCGCTGTTTATACGTACGTTTGCCGGGTGTGCCCATATGGCGGGTGGAATACCAGAAAACTTGTTTGTGGGGGTATACGGCGCCCCGGCGACGTATATGTTCTATCAGACATTTTCTGGATGCGGCAACCTTTCTGGTTCGATTCCAGAAAACCTGTTCGCGGGGATATCTGGTGCGCCGGCATTGAGTATGTTCAGCTCCACATTTTATGGATGCGGCGGTCTTTCTGGTTCGATCCCGGAAAACCTGTTCGCGGGGATATCTGGTGCGCCGGCACGGTATATGTTCTATCAGACATTTTATGGATGTGGCGGCCTTTCTGGTTCGATCCCGGAAAACCTGTTCGTGGGGATATCGGGCGCCCCGGCAGAGAGCATGTTCTATAGCGCATTTGATGGATGCAGCAACCTTTCTGGCTTGATTCCAGAAAAACTTTTTTCCGGTATATCTGGCGCACCAACAAAGTATATGTTCAGAGGCACGTTTGCTAATTGCAGCAAGCTTTCTGGCCCGATCCCCGAAAAACTGTTTGCGGGGATATCAGGCGCGCCGGCGCCGTATATGTTCTATTATACATTTGCTGGATGCAGTGGCCTTTCTGGCTCGATCCCCGAAAACCTGTTTGCGGGGATATCGGGCGCCCCGCAGGCGTATATGTTCTATTATACATTTGCTGGATGCAGTGGCCTTTCTGGCTCGATCCCAGAAAATTTGTTTGCGGGCATATCCGGTGCGCCGGCAAGCGGTATGTTCAACGGCACATTTAGTGTATGTACAAACCTGACCGGTTCGATTCCTGAAAAATTGTTTGCGGGAATATCGGGCGCCCCGGCGTATACTATGTTCAGCGGTACATTTAGTAATTGCCACAACCTGACCGGTATCATCCCTGAAAAATTGTTTGCGGGCATATCCGGTGCGCCGGCAGAGTATATGTTCAGCGGCACATTTAATGGATGCAATAACCTGACCGGCCCCATCCCCGAAAATCTGTTTGCGGGAATATCGGGTGCGCCGGCAGAGCAAATGTTCAGCGGCACATTTAATGGATGCAATAACCTGACCGGCCCGATCCCCGAAAACCTGTTTGCAGGAATATCGGGCGTGCCGGCAGAGCAAATGTTCAACGGTACATTTGCTGGATGCGCTCGTCTTACGTCCATTCCAGAAAACCTGTTTGGTGATATATCCGGTACGGCGCAAAATGGTATGTTCTATCGAATGTTTGATTATTGTTCGTCCCTGACCGGATCGTCGGCAAAAATAAATGGGGGGCCATTATATAAACTCTGGCCGGATGCAACCAACGAACAGGTTGGGGGTTGTTATTATCGCGACATGGGGCTGGACGATTATGATGAAATCCCAAGTGAGTGGAAAAACAGATAGCGCGCATGTGTGCCGCAGTGTTCAAGGAATAAAAAAACACCCATCTGGGTGTTTTTTATTCCCGCCAGATGACGGTGTCAAACATCGCATTTATTTTATTACGATATTCGGTGTCATTAAAGAACTGTTCGCGATCCGCGGCGGTTGTCGCGTCCCGTTCATCATCAAAGTGCGGAACGTATTTCTGTACGGCGAAATTTTTCACTCCGCGCGCCGCCAAAATCTTTGCAATTTCCAACAAATCAGATTTTGAAACAAAATGCGGGTCGCATGTTGTGCGCACTTCCAATCCGTGCCCGGTTTTCAACCACGTGTCAAGACACGCCACCATTCGGTCGTACGCAATATCGTTTCCAACCAGTGCCCGATAATTTTCACGTGTTGTTTTAAAATCCAATCCCACCCAGTCAACAATTTCCGACGCGCGCTGCAATTGTTCCGGGTAAAATCCATTTGTATGCAGGCCGATTGCAAAGCCAAGGTCTTTCACGCGCCGCATGTATTCAATCAAGGCATCAGATTGCATCAATGCCTCGCCCCCGGAAAAGACAACGGCCTCTAACTTTCCTACACGTGCGCGCAGAAAATCAAAAACTTTTTCTGGGTCGTATTCCCCGTCACCCAAATCCAGCAAATGGCGGTTTGAACAATACGCACATCGTAACGGACATCCGCGCAGGAACAGCACCGCGGCCAGTTTCCCCGGATAGTCAATTGTGGTAAATGGTACCAAACCGCCAATCTGTATTTCCGGCATGTTTTAGGCCGCCTTTTTCTTTAATTCTTCGTGACGATCACCGGTTGTCAAACAATTGGATTCTTTGAAGGTTTTTCTTTCGCAAAATTCAGAATACTTGCCAACATTAAAGTTAGAAACCGGACGAATAAAGCCCATAGAGCGTGAAAAACGTTCGCACGGTGTTCTTTGTAATGTTTCGACTTCTCCCATATTTTTCTCCTTTTCTTGTTTTGGGGTTGTTATTTATTGTTCGTTTGATACCATCCGTTTCGCAGCAATTTCGGCGTCACATTTCGGACAGAACTCATAGTTTCCGGCCAGATATCCGTGTTTCGGACATATCGAGAATGTCGGGGTCAATGTCATATACGGAATCTTATAGTTTTCAAATATCGTACGTACAATTTTCATTGCGGCGTCGCCCGATGACACCGGTTCGCCCATGTACAGGTGTAACATCGTGCCACCTGTATACTTGCGCTGTAATTCTTCCTGATGTTCCAGCGCGACAAACGGATCATCGGTATAGTTCACCGGCAACTGGGTCGAATTGGTATAGTACGGTGCGTCCGGTGTTCCCGCGGTAATAATATCCGGGAAATTCTTAACGTCTGTTTTCGCAAAGCGGTACGAGCATCCCTCGGCTGGTGTTGCCTCCAGATTATACAGGTTGCCTGTCTGTTCCTGGAAGTTTGCCAAGTGTTCGCGGATAAAGTCCATTACGTCCAGAACCAATTTCTTGCCCATTGGTGTCGCAATAGTTTCACGATCATTTGTAAAGTTACGAACCATTTCATTCGCGCCATTTACACCAATGGTCGAGAAGTGATGATCCCAATCGCCCAGATAACGTTTGGTAAACGGATACAGGCCACGTTCCATATTCTTGGTCAGTACTTTACGCTTAATTTCCAGCTGATCGCGGCCCAGATTCAACAGGTATTCCAGTTCCCGGAACAATCCGTCGCGATCCCCCTTATGCAAATATCCAAGACGCGCCAGATTGATTGTAAATACGCCGATTGATCCGGTCTTTTCCGCCGATCCAAACAGGCCCCCGCCGCGCTTTAACAATTCGCGCACATCCAGACGCAGGCGACAGCACATTGAACGCACATCCGTCGGTTCCAGATCACTGTTCAAGAAATTCTGGAAATTCGGAATACCGTATTTTGCGGCCAAATCAAACAGCGGTTTTACGTTCGGGTGTTTCCACGGGAAATCCGGTGTGATGTTGTATGTCGGAATCGGGAATGTGAATGGCCGGCCCAGGGCGTCGCCTTCGGTCATGACCTCGATAAACGCGCGGTTAATCATATCCATTTCCGCCTGCAGATCACCATATGTGAAATCGACCATTTTTTTGCCGATAAACGGACGCTGGTCACGCAGGTCTTTTGGACATGTCCAGTCAAATGTAAAGTTAATAAACGGTGTCTGGGTTCCCCAGCGGCATGGCACCGCACAGTTGAACACCAGCATCTGCATCGCGTTTTTTACATCCGCATATGACATATTATCGATGCGAACATATGGTGCCAAATAAGTATCGACCGACGAAAATGCCTGGGCCCCCGCAAATTCATTTTGCAGCGTCCCCAGGAAGTTCACCATATGTGAAATCGCGGTGGCCATGTGCCGGGCCGGTTCGCACTGCAGGTAACCAGGGACGCCATTAAATCCTTCATACAACAACTCACGCAGTGACCACCCCGCACAATAACCGCACAGCCATCCCAAATCATGGATATGTACGGCGGCGTTTTTGTGTGCCTCTGCCACCGCCTTGGGGTACAGATTTAACCAATATTCTGCCGTGACCCTTTCGGATGTGCGCAGAATCAGGCCACCGATGGAGTACCCGATATTTGCATTTTCCTTGATACGCCAATTGGAACCGCCAACATATCCTTCGATAACGTCAACCGCATCAATGGATGAATTGCGAATCTCGCTGCGTTTCTGGCGATATACAATATATGCCGCGGCGGTTTTATATGCGCGCGCATCCATCAATGATTGAACCACGATATCTTGAATTGCCTCTACCGTTGGGCATTCGCCTGAAAAAGTATCATCCAATTTATTCAGGGTGTTTTGTGCGATTTGCAAAATATCCATTTCGGAAATTTCTTCGGTTGTTGCAACCGCCTTGCGTATCGCCTCGAATATCTTTTTTGCATCGAACGGAACTGTTTCGCCGCTGCGTTTTTGTACAATAACCTGACGACAGGATAGTGTTGGAATAACTTGAATTTTAATCTCAGATTCAGACATTTTTGTTTGCCCTTATTTTTTTGTCAAAATACAACATATAGTGGTTGTTGTTTTAATTTAATATCAATATATAGTGTTTTCGTTTTGCCCGCAATATATAAAACAGGAATTTTTTTTTATTTTTTTCTTTACTTTTAAAAAGGCCGATGTTCTGCCGCCTGCGCGGGTATGGGGGATGAATTTCAGACGCACCAAACATTGTTTTGTATGAATTAAATATGCATTTTGTTATAAAAACAGATTCGGTTTTTGTAAAAAAACACAAAATATAGATCTGAAATGCCGAATCGTTGCATATATATAGACCAAGGGTGCGCTGATAAACGGACTGCGCGCATTACAGAAATAGGTTGTTTTTCCTGGCGTGTATCGTCATAATGTTTATGTGTCTAATATATTAACATAAAACCAAGAGCATAATTATTATGGTTAAAAACATATATGAAATGCTGCAGCAGGCGTGTGTCCAGAATAAAGATCGTATTTTCTTTGTCAGACAAAACGAAACCTATGCAGATTTATTAAAGAAAGTGAAACAGCGTGCGGTGTTGTTGGCGCGGCGTTTTGGTATCAAAAAGGGCGATACTGTGGCGATTTTGTCCGGTAATACACCTGATTTTATCAAGTCTTATTTTGCCATCACATCCCAAGGCGCCCATGTTTTGATGTTGGATACGGGATTAACCCCGGCCGAGCATTTGAATATGATGCAGCGCACAGACTGTAAATTGGCATTGGCGCAAAAATCGCACTTTATCGATGGTGGGCCGGAAATGTTTGATATCGAATCGATTGATGACACGGATGAAAATGACTTCGTTGCGGCTGATGTATCACGGGACGACCTGGCCATGCTGTCATTTACATCGGGATCAACCGGCAACCCAAAGGTTGTGGGCCTGACGCATAATAATATATTATCGCTGGGGCAGGGCGCTTTGTTTTACAAGCCTGTGATTAAACCTGGATATACATTTTATGGTTTTTTACCGCTGTATCATATATATGGTGTGGTTATAAATATTATCGCGCCATTGGTGTTGTCTGGTAAATTGCTGTTGCAACCGGTCTTAAACCCGCGTGAATTTATTGCCGATTTCAAACAGTATCATCCAGAGGTTATTCCCGCAGTACCAAGAGTGTGGGAGGCGTTCTATAAAAAAATCACCGACACCGCACGTGAAAAGCATGCATATACCATTATGCGCGCCGTTATGGCGGGCCAGGGTGCGCTGCGTCTGATAGGGGCGGGCGCATTGGTGCGCAAGGTGACCAAGCCTGTTCATGAAATATTCGGCGGTAATACCAAAGTACTGGTATCGGCTGGCGCCACATTAAAACCGACAATCCGCAGGTTTTTTGAAAAACTGGGGTTCGTGGTTGGTGATTGCTATGGCCTGACCGAATGTACAGGGCCGGGGAACTTTAATTTTGCGTTCCGTCTGCCAGATGGGAAAATGCATTATGCGGGGCCATTGCCGGGTAATGAATTAAAGATTCACAATCCGGACAAAGACGGTGTCGGTGAAATATGGCTGCGTGGTGACATGGTAATGCCGGGATATATCGACAATGATGCTGCAAATGCCGCCGCATTCGAAGACGGTTGGTTTAAAACCGGGGACTTGGGTAAATTGGATAAACGTGGACGCCTGATTGTAAAAGGTCGCCAGAAACAGGTGATTGTCCTGGACAGTGGTAAAAACGTGTATCCGGATGAACTGGAAGACCTGTACCAACAAAATGACGAGATTTTGTCCGCCGCCGTGTTTGAATACACCCTGCGTGGCAAGATTGTCCCATATGCCGTATTCCAGGTAAAACCTGGAACAACCGCCGCGCGTGTGGCGATGCTGATCAAGGCGTCGAATCTGAAAATTGCACCGTACAAATGGGTAAAGCACTTTGCCATAACAGAGGAAGAATTACCCCAAACATCAGCCAAGAAAATCAAGCATTTTATGGTCAAAGAAATGCTGGATGCGGGGCTGTTTAATCGGGCTGATTCATAATCGGCACAAAATGTATCCGGATGCGTTGCGCATCCGGATATTGTATTTGAAAATAATCCCAGGGTGTGATATATACGTTTTATACAGGGGTGCAGAAATGAAGAGTCAATGTGATAATCAGGCCGTATTACAGAAAATATCGTATAGGGGGGATTATCCGTATTTCGGATCCGTTTCTGCGCGCCGATTAAGTAATGCGTACAGACAATTTCGCAACCGCGAAGATACGTTTTATGGGGTTAAACTGCATATTGGCCAGATTGATGGCAATATAATATGTAACGCATTGTGGCATGAAATGTCGTTTAATCCGGTGCGATTTGGTACGGTTTCGCCATTTGTTTTAAATGGTCGTAATAATATTTATGCATTCTGTGATGGACGGATAAATATTGATATGGGCCATGGCACGGAAATTGTTTTCAATATCAGAAAAAATCTGGGCCGCTTTTTGCGGATGAATGCGTTACCAAATGGTCGGTGGCAATGTAATATCCCAACCGATGGCGGATATGTTTGCTTGGATCGCAAAATGTATTCTATGTTGGCGTGTCTGCGCGATTGTATCAAAATAATTGCACGGCAAAATGTCACAGATTTCAGGGATAAAAATGGGCCGTATCGTGATTCTATTTATAAAATGGTGATGGGGCCGTGCGTTGCCGCATCATTTGATGATATCAATGATATCGCAGAAGACAGACAGGACAGATATCTGGAATTATTGGACAGTATCATAGATGCGCCGTCCGGATATGATGCAGATGTATATGTCCAGGCAATGGCTGAAAAAGAACGATTTTTCACATGGTTGGCAAATTCCAGACAGCGGTAAGAACAGTTTTCATCATTGCAAATTTGAAAATAATCAATTATAATGGCCATGCATCGGGTGATGGCCGGTGCGAGGTGTAGCTGCCTTCAGTATCAAAAAACTCCAACGTTGGTTGGAGGCCCGTGACATATATAAATAAGCGGGACTATGATACTGTAGTAGCTAACCTCCAACCGCATCTCATCAATGCGGACTTTTTATTTCAAAAAGATTAAGGGGGATACAATGAAAACAGAAGCAGAATTTCAAGATAAACTGAAAAAACACATGCGTCGCGCCCGCAAAGGATTGATGCCGCAAAAGGTTGCCGACAAAATGCACATTTCACCGGGTGTATATTTTGCCCTGGAAAAGGGCATGGTTACAATGACTGCATATCAATTATATCAATTTATGCACGCCGCCGGTAAAGACGCAGAGTATATAAAACAACTGTTTGATGATGATTGGATTCCGCCATGCATGTGCCACAGATAATAGATAACGGAACTATTTACACACCGCCGTATATGGCGAAACGGATTTTTCCGTATCAATTATGCCGTCGCCGCAATCCATACAGTTAAACTTTCTGTTTTGGGAATGCGTGGCGTCGATATTGATTTTACGGCTGTCGATATCGGGGATATTTTCCGCATACTTTCGATTTGGAAATCCGAAATAGAACGCACGGGTGGGGCCACTGCATTCATCCGCCGCACCCGGATAACATTTGGGATCGTTTATTCGCGTCGGATCGGGGATGCATGTGGTGCGGCATGTATCCGGATCCACAATCATTTTTTCGCAATCTGTGCATGATGTTTGCGGAACACGCAATGTGGTTCCGGGCTTTCCATAAACCGCACCGCCAATAACATGATCGCACTTTTTGGTGTCCGGTGTTTTTGTTGGATCTGTTACACATTCCCATTCCAGATTATTATAGTTCAGGCGTGCAATCATTCCATCCGGACAATTTTTATCTGGAAATGGATTGATGCATTCCCATATGCTGTCAACCAATACAGCGGTCTGGTTTTGGGCGCACAAGGGACGCCGTGATTCATCGGCAATGCATTCTTGCAGATCACTGTCCCATATTGTGTCGCCGGTACAATCTGTTTTGGTGTTGTACCCGATACATTGCCAACGGCCAAATCGATATGCCGCCGTTGTTCCGGCCGGACAATTTATATCAATGCCCGCGTTGGTCGCAAAATCTTTGTCTGTATCCGGTATTTCGTATTGGGTCATATAAACCAATTGACCATTTTGCAGTTTCATTTCTGATATTATACCACTGGGGACCGTGCGTTTTGTTGCGGTGCCGCCGGAAACGATAACCGCGTCTTGGAAAATACCAAATGTACCGGCGTCGGCAAAATCCTGCTCTAATATTTCCATCATATCGTTATATCGTGACGTGTCGATGGGGGCGGTCGCCGTTACGATAAAGCTGAATGCTGGTTTCTTTTTGTTTATTATCTCGCACTTGGTTACAGACAGATTGGAATTCAGGCATATAAACATACTGTTGATTTCATTTTTTTCAATACATGGGTCTGAAAAAGTGGTTTTGCGTACGGTTGCATTATGTGTTGCGGCCGCGCATTCTGCAATTGCACGCAAATCCGCACGGGTTATTGCGTATGTTGTTTCTTGTTCTGCAACGCGTCCGGATGGGGCGGTAAACATATAATAACCGGCCATGAATATTGCGACCAAAATCATTATAAAAATATTCATCATTCCCCCTTGCGATTTATAAAAAGTCTAGCTAATATATGAAAAAACTGCAACCTTAAAAATATGGTTATTATATGAAGAAATGCCTGATATGTTTGTTGTTGGCCGGATGCGGATTTCAGCCGATGTTTGTCAATCATGATAATGATATTTATGTTGCGCCGATATCCGGGATTAATGGGATTGATTTGCGAAATCGTCTGAATGCGAAATTCGGGGGCCAGCATGACGCCGCCGCACAATATACGTTAAAGGTTGCATTGAACGAGCCTGTGACCCAATACCGCGCGTTACAGCATACCGGTGACGCCACCTGGCAACAGGTGTCCATCACTGCAAACTTTGAATTATTTCATGGCGATACCAAAATTGCCACCGGACGCGAGGTTGCCGCGGAATCATATACATTTGTGCGATATTTGGTGGCCGCAAACGCATCTTATAACAGTGCGGTCCAGAATATTATAAATGTTCTGGCGGATAAGATAAGTGTTCGTGCAATAACATCAACGGCGGATTACGAGAAAGAAGCGGCGCAAAAATAATGAAATGGAAGGAAACGGATTTTAACAATGGTATCGTATCAGTACGTGCGGTTCTGATATATGGTCCCGACGCGGGCCAGGTTGATGAATTCTGTGATACGGCCGTGAAAAAGTTGGAAATTGAAAAGGATAACCTGTTTGCGCTGGACAGCGCAGATTTGCGTGAACGCCAGGATGCGTTATTCGCAGAAAGTTGCAGTCCATCCATGTTCGGCGGTCGCAAAATGGTGATCATATCCAACGCCGGTGACGCGGATGCCAAACAGATTGCCGATTTGGTGACGCATCCTGGATTGTGTGCGACGGTGATTGTTGCGGCGGGTGACCTGCGTGCGGGGGGCGGTTTGCGCACATTATTTGAAGGGGCCGATAACCTGGCGGCGTTGGCGTGTTATACTGATGATGCGCGGTCATTGGCCAATTTAATACGGCGGGAATTGTCGGCGGAAAACGGTATTGATCGGATCAGTCCGGACGCAATGGCATATATGACAACGCACCTGGGGGGGGATCGCGGGATTACGCGTGGTTTCCTACGCAAGATTGCGATTTATGTCGATGACAAGAAGACGGTTGATTTGGACGATGTGGAAAAATGCCTGCCGGATACGGGGGCGGCCGATATGGATGATTTTCTGTATTCATTGACCGCCGGCCATATCGGCCAGACCATGATGGCACTGGATCGCCTGTTATATGATAATGCGCAACCAAATATGATAATTCGTCTGTTGGATGGACACTTTAAGAAATTGATGACGGCGGTTGTTGACGGCCAGTTGCCACGCCTGTTTTGGAAGGTGGCGGATAAATTCAACATGGCCATGAAAATATGGCCGGCATCGGAAATCGCGCTGGTGTTGGGGCGGTTGAACGAATTGGAAAAACAACTGCGTACAACCGGCATGCCGGCGGAAATACTGCTGCGTGACTTTTCATTAAAACTGGCGGTGCGCGGCGCAAAATTGGCAATTAAAAGAAGGAATTAAAATGTTGGCATCTGTTTATGCACCCAAGGATTTTAAGCGTCTGCGGGCATCCGGGGATTTGGTCGCGCGTTGTTTCGATTTTATCACACCGCATATCAAGGCAGGCATTTCGACCGGTGAAATTGATCGCCTGGTTGCGGAATTTTTAAAGGCCAATGGGGCGCGTTCATCAGATTTAGGATATATGGGATATCCTAAAAACATATGTACATCGGTTAATGACGTAATTGTTCATGGCATCCCCAGTGATGATGTTATTTTAAAAGACGGTGATATTGTAAATGTTGACCTGACGGCCGAGTATAAGGGTTTTCATGGTGATGCGTCACGCATGTTTATGATTGGTAATGTTGCGCCGCGTGCCCGCGAATTGGTTCAAACATGCCAGGATGCATTAAATGCGGCGATATCAATTTGTGCACCGGGTGTGCCATTATCTGAAATTGGCAAAACGATCGAGGCGGTCGTAAAACCCCATGGTTTTTCAATATCGCGTGATTTTGTCGGTCATGGTATTGGCAAAGTTATGCATGACGATCCCCAGATTTATCACTTTTATGACCGTCGTTGGGACAAGGTAAAGATGGTGCCTGGTCTGGTATTCACGATAGAGCCAATGATAAACACAGGTTCCCCTGAATGTAAAATTGATCCAGATGGTTGGACGGCGCGTACGGTTGATGGTGGCCTGTCAGCCCAGTGGGAACATACACTGGGGATTACCGAAGATGGGGTAATAATTTTTACAGAGAAAATGGTATAATAATGGCAAATACGCCGGATGATGTATCTTGTGCGGGCCATCGCCAGCGATTGCGCGATAAATTCGTAAAAAATCAATTGGCTGATTACGAACGCATTGAATTAATGCTGACATACGCGATTGCACGGCGTGATGTTCGGCAACCCGCGCGTGCATTAATGAAAAAATTCGGCAGTGTATATCAGATATTAACCGCGCCGCTGGAAGAATTAGCATCGGTTAAGGGTGTTGGCATGGTCAGTGCGATTTGTATCAAACAAATGCATGACCTGATGACGATTGGATTTAAAGAATATATGATTAAGCAGCCTTTCTATAAAGACTATGGCGGGTTTGAAAATTATTGTCGTCTGGTTGTTGGTGGCAAGGCCAAGGAAGAAGTTCATGTTCTGTATCTGGGGGCAAATGATTGCCTAATAGAAGAAGAGGTGCACAGCAAAGGCACATCAAATGAATCTGCGATATATGTCCAAAACATTCTGCAAAAGGCATTAAAGACAGAGGCGCACAGTATCATTATGATACACAATCATCCCACTGCAATGACGTCTTTTTCGGATGACGATATAAAAACAACCCTGGAATTACATGAACTGTTAAAGCATGTTGGGATTGTTTTTCGCGACCATTATGTCGTGTCGGGCAGTATAATTTATTCTGCGCGCAATATGCACATAATCGTAGATGAATCAAAATAATTCTGCGACATCACATACAGTTGGCATGGGCCGGCTGTCGATTAATTCAATCATATTATTTTTTATGTCGTATACATCGCGTGTGGCGGGCGTTGGTGTTATCCATGTTTCCTGCCATGGGCGTGATATTTTTATCGCCTGGAACGTCGGTTCAAATGTAAAGCGGATTTTTTGTAACGAACATTCTGCGCCTTCGACAGTATTGAAACCGGGGGGTGTTATATCAACGAATCCATTTTCAGTATTCAGTTCGATTTTATACTCATATGAAAAATGACTGGTGCCGGTTTCGGTTCGTGATCTGGTTATTCTGTCCATGCGTCCATCATTATTTATATCATATCGAAACATGTCACGTCGTGCCAGACCCGCCCCAACATCGTCCAATGGATATTCTGTTGATGCCGTTGCGTGCCCCAGGCCGTCATTAAATACGCCATTGTCTGATTCACGTACATTTTGTGCGTGTTTTGGCGGTGTTTGAATCTGGGGGGCGTTGTTGCCGATATTGCGTCCGGTTGGGTTTTGGCGTTCGGCAATCAGCATATATGCCAGGATGCCAATCACAATCAACAACATTATTAATGTGATATTAAATGCAATGCCGCCACGTTCGGATTGATGGGAATTATTGTTCATATTTATTCTCTTGTTTCTGTGCCGGGGTTCCAGCCTTCGATCTTGCGTATAATTTTTGCAATTTCCCGTAATTGGTTATCGTTCAGGCGATTCAAAGGCGTATCCAATGAAACTCCGGTTGCTTGGGATACCTGGTGTTGGTAACTGGATGTATTGTTGCCATCGGATGGTGGTGCCCATGAATGTATTGCACCGGCCAGTGTTTTCTGTTGATAGGTACTGGTTTTCAGTAATTTTACAATCGCATCCATACCCGTCTGTTCGTCTGGGAATACGCCGAAACGGCCGGACTTTCCAATTCCACCGGCGCCATTTGTAAATTTGCCGGATACTATATTGCCTGGATTATTGTTGCGCCACGCAGGGGTACCTTTTTGTCGACGTATTTTTGATTGGTTTGGATATGTATACAGTGTGTGTTTACCGTCGCCGTGGGCCTTGATCGCGCGATTGCCTTTGGATACAGGCGGACGTTCCGGGGTCGGATCTTCTGGGGTGGGTTGGGGTGTGGGCGTGTCGTCATCGACCGGTGGTATTTCGATTGCCGGTGTTGTGGTGTCATCTATTGGCCAAGTGTCTTTGTCTGGGCCGGTATCATAAATATCAATTTCTTCGTACGGATTGTTCGAGTTCTTGCTCTTTAGCTTGGCATCGCGTGCCGCCAATAATTCTTGAACATCTGATATGTATATTTTTTCCGTTTTGCACCCACGTGCAAATAAGTCATCGCCAAACAGTACGTTTATTATTGGTGCGGCCGCCGACACGATACCGAATATCAACATTAGATTGCGCAGATTCATAAAAATATCGTTTTTTGAACCGCGAATCATTGATATCCCCCAGCCGAACAATAATAATATCGTCACGCATACTATCGCAATCCATGCGTATTCCGCAAAAGAGACAAAGCCGCGCAGGATACACGACGGCTCTTCTATGTATATATATTGACTGTCGGCCCCATGTACAATAAAGCCGGCGTTTTGCATTAATCTAAGGATTCTTTCTATTTCCATTTATCATTATTTTTTAGCAGCGGTTGAAAAAAATCCGGGCATAGCAAAATCATCATCATTTGCAGCAACACCCGCCCATCCAAACAGGTCGCCCATTATACCGGTATCTTCGCGACGTGCCTTTTTAAATGGCAAAATGTTTTTTAATTTTCCGATTTTTCCATGTGCCGGCGCAATATTCACAGGCTGAATAGAATCTTCGTTGTCTGCAAATTCTGTCGCCAGTTGTTCCAGTGTCGCATCCGGATCGTCCAGTGCATCAATCGTTGCCGCATCGTCAATTTCGATGGCTGCGGCGGGCGTGTGTTCAAATTCGTTATGATCTTCGCGCAGCGGTGTCATACTTTCCAATAATTGTTCCAGCGTTTGTTCTATGACGGTGTCCGGAACATCATCCGCAATCATATCTTCGATGACGGACGCGGTCATGTTAATATCATCTGGGGTGTCAACGTGTTTCGCCACGGCAGTGATATCTTCGGTTGCCGGAATTGTCTTTTGTTCGGCCAAGATATCCGGTTCGGATTCATATGCCTGTTCTACAATTGCGATATCCGATTCTGCCATCGGTGATGCGGCATCATTATTCGTGATAAATTCATCTGCTGGTGTTGATTGCTCTGCACTGGCGGCCAACACAGACAATATTGGAATTACTTTTTCGGATGCCGGGGCGATTTGCTCTGTGCTTAATGATTGGGGGGCTGAATCCGGAATCTCTTCTTCTGGGGTGGTATCTTGCAGGGCCTTGCGCGGGCGACCGCGTGATTTTTTAATGGGCGCGACATCAATTTCTGATATTGAATCGGCGGGGGATGTTGTTATCTGAGCCGGTTCCGCAATTTCTGGGATGGTATCATCGGATTCTGTATTTATGATTTCTGAATCAGGGGTTTGTTCTGCTTCAATTACTGTTTCAATTGCCGTAACACTTATATCAGCCGCAGGGTTTGAAATTGCATCATCTTGGTCAACTGGTACACCGAATAAAATTGTATCAGATGATAATCCCAATGTACGTCTAACTTCGTCCAATGCGGCACGTACGTCGGCCATTTCAAATACTTCACTGCCAGAAATATAAATGATTTTAGTTTTCATGAAAAATATCCCCCCGATAATTCGGCTACATTATACCACATTTTAGGGTTGAACGCATATAAAAAATATCTTAAACTAATAATATTATGGCAGATATAAAACAACAGATTTTTCAAGAATTGTCAGCGTTGGAAGAGGTGGCATCAAAATTACGCGGTGACGCGGTTATCGCCGGGCGCCAAACGGATTTAGAGGTGGCAATTTTATCCAAACAGGTAAAAACACTGCGTGGCCAAAATGCGCGCGCAGTTCAATTGATTGATAAATCTATGGATATATTAAAGAAATATAAATGAGTGTAGTTTCGATACCGATTGTAAATAAAAATTATCCCATGGGGTGCGAAGATGGCCAGGAATCGCGCCTGGTTGAATTGGGAAAAATGGTTGATGCACGTGCACGCGAAATATTGGACAAAATTGGTCCGTTGCCGGAGAGTGCGTTGCTGGCAACATTGTGCATTGTTCTGGCGGATGAGGTTAGTAACCGTCCCACCCCCAGCATATCTGACGCCGATTTGCGTGAGATATTGGCACGGATTCGTGAAATAAAAAATAAAATATCAAAATAAAAAGAGAACCGTTCGATTGAACGGTTTTTTCTTTTTTTGGGGCTTTATAATGTTTTCTGTGTGTTTTGCATGTTTGTGCGCATTGTATTTGCTTTTGTCCATGCTAATTCCGTCGCTGATTTTTTATGTGCAGGTGCGGCGGTCAATGTTGTTTCTGTGCCCGGTGTCCAGCCTTCGATTATGCTGATTGCGTCGACAACACGTTCCAGTTGGTCGTCGGTCAGATCGCACAATTTTATATTTAATTCCAACCCGGTTAGTTTGCGCAGTTTTGTGTGGTACAAGACAACGTTGTTTTCGCGTGGTGGTGCATATTTTATAATTGCGCGTCCAATCGTTAGGTTTGCATATCCTTTTCCGCGCAGTAATTCGGCCAATGCTGCGCGTCCGGTTTCTTCGTCTGGGAACACTGCAAATCTGCCGCCTTTGCCGATTGCGCCATTGTCGATGGCGAACTGGCCATATACCAGATTGCCTGGGTTGTTATTGCGCCATGCGCGACTGCCGTTACTGCGGCAGATTGTATCGCCAGTATCGCATATGTATAACAGTTTCTTGTGCGATTCTTCTACGCTGATTGGGCGCGGCACAGGCAATGAATCCGATAATGTATACTGCACATTGTCAATATCCGAATGAAATTGTGGTATGTATCCCCTGATCGATTGTAATGCTGGGATGTTTCTATGTGCTGACAAGGTGGTTCCCGATGTGTGTCCGCAACTCAGTGCTATTATACTGCTCAGCACATATGGTAATGTATATTTAATTTTCATTTTTTATTCTCCTTTGCAATCAAACCAATGCACAAATGTTGCGCACAGGGTTTTGTTACGTTTTTATTTGATTGGTTCGTTGTGATAAAAGAATAAATTCACAACGTACATTCGAATATTTCAGATAATCCAAAATATCCCGACTTGCCTGGATGGCAGCCCGCCCCGAGCCCGGGGAACCAAAGTTTCTCACATCGTTACATTTGTTTTTATGTTTCGATGTTATGTGGGTTTAGACCCGATTTTTTTGCATCATTGTAATGTTTACAATGTTGTTGTCCGGGGCTGACAGTTGCTTGGTAATATCCTCGCCAAAATACTTGGCCTGGACCATTCGTATCAGTTCTGGACGTGTTAATGTCAATAGTTCTTTGGCGTCGATTTTGTTGTCCGCGGTCAGATATTTTATCATCTTGTCGCGTGGCATTGATTCCAGACGCTTCAGTTCTTTGCTGTATTCGACGGTCAGAATTTTTTCAATATCTGCGCTGAATACGTTTGACATATCCCATGATTTAAACAGATCGCCAATTTTTTCCAAATTGTGTGCGGTGTACATATAGCGACCGTTTGCATCCGCGACAAACTCCCCGGCCTGGATACGACCTGCGCCCAGGAACATTATCGCGTGAAACTGTGTTTTTGCCCCGCGGAATCGCGGCACAATCCATATAGAGCCTGGGTTAACATGCTCTACTGAAAAATTCTTGGCTGCAAATGCCGCGGTTGCGGCGCTGCGCTTATCAGATGGGCTGTGTTCTGTGATGCCCTGACGTGTCAAATATTCTTGTAATGCGGCGTTGTATGCAGAATCAGATTCAAACGCGCGGCCTTCTTTGATGGCGCCGGCATATTCTGGTTTTGCATATTTTTTGCGCATCTGGTCTTTGAATGCGATACATGCACTTTTTGCGGTATTTGGAATAACGGTGATTGTGTCGCCATTTTCATTCAATGCCCGCATCAGTTGGGTGTATTGACCATACATACAGTGCAGCCCGACCGGTGCGCCAGGTAATTCATTGCGTACGGCGTTGGCGTATCCCTTGGTCTTTAACGTTGGCGCCAAGCGTTTCTGCGCGCCCAGCATGTTTTCAACATACATAACGCGGGTGTTTTCTGCGCGTTCTTGGATACGGTTCTGTTTGATTGTATACTGTGTATGATATTCGTATGACGCGTGTGCAATCATCTCATTAGAATTCTTGAATTCCGGAACTGCGTCTTTGGTGGATTGCGCATTTGCAGAATGATTGCTAAACAAGGCTGCCGAGCTTAACAGCATATATGGAACAATTTTCTTATATAGCTTCATTTTCAGGCCTCCCTTGCAATCAAGCGAACAATTGGTATATCCGGTTGTTCATTAATTCTGTTGATTGGTTCGTTGCGATAAAACGAATAAATTCGCAGCGTACATTCAGATATTCGTGCCAGGCATGAATATCCCGACTTGTGGTGTAGCATACATAACCACAGCCCGCCCCAAAACAGGGAACCAAGGTTTCTTTTGCCAAAATATACTAAAAAATGTACGGGTTTTCAAGTAAAAAATATAGGATTTTTTTATTTTTTTTCGGGGGTATGTTTATAAAAAAACCGCCATCCGGCGGTCTTATTTTATTCTTTGATAATGTCTTGGACAGTTACCTTGAATACAACGTCCTTGCCTGCAAGGCCCGGTACATAATTTTCTGGGAATTTGATATTAATATCGCGTGTTTCCCCCTTTTCCATACCGATCAGTTGTTCTTCGAATCCTGGAACGAATTGGCCACTGCCCAGTTTCAATGGGAATCCGTTGGCGGTACCGCCTTCGAATTGTTCGTCACCCAGGAATCCTGCAAAGTCAATAACGACCGTGTCGCCGTTCTGGGCGCCAGCCTTGCTGTTGTCGCATGCGCCCAATGTCAATGCACTGCAAATCGCGGCGGCTGTCATAATTTTTTTCATGTTTGTCCCCTTTCTTTATTGGTTATGGTGTCAGTATAGATTTATTTTTATCGCGTGTCCATATTAAATTAGTTGGCGTACACGCATCTGAATCCGTATTCGCGCATGGTTGCGCCTTCGGCTTCGATACGATAATCGAAAAATGGGGTGGGGCGCATCGCGTCAAAAGACGGTCGGTCATACACCATGACAATGCTGTCGGCGTTGCGGCCGCATACGCGCTTCATTTCATAATCTGCCACCTTGGCCAGAATTGTACGTGCGTCGCCATCGATGTCCATGCCGTCGGCATTCTGCATCAGGCGCAGACGCATTTCGCGCATATCAGTATTGCCCAGCAAGATTTGCACGCGCACCATTGCGCCCTTGTATTCCTGCCAACGGGTTTCCATGCGTGCCGTTGTCCATCGATTGCTGTTTTGTTCTTTTTCTTCGGCTGTTTTGGGTTTGTATGAATCAATATTTGAATACTGGTTGTCGGATTGCATAAATTCACTGGTTCGTTCGTTGTACAGTGGTGCATCCGGGCCACCCTGGGCAAAGTCGGTCGTGTTATACGGCATGTCACCGCCCGTGTTGCATCCGGCCAGTATCAGTGCGGAACATGTTGCAAAAAGCATGAATTTTTTCATATCTGTCTCTCTTTTTTTTAATTTTATCAAATAAAGCTTTTTGATTCAAGGGGGGATTTATGATAAAATCAAAGCATGGCTAATGTAGTATTGGATTCTTTGTTGCGCCCATTAGAGGAGTTTTACAGACCATCATTTGTTGAGGAAATTGCAATCAACCACGCGGGCGAGGTTTGGATGCGTCTGCATGGCGCGCGCGTGCCATGGGTTGCGTACCAAGCGCCGAATTTAAGCAAACAGTACTTAATCGATTTGATTCACACAATTGCAAATATTTACGAGCGGCCATTTAATCCGACGCACGGCATCCCGGTTGTGTATGCAACATTGCCGGGGAATCACCGTTTCTCGGCCATTGCGGGGCCAAATGTTCAGTATGATGAAAATGATGTGACGGGTGGCGTTGCCATGAATATTCGTGGTGGAAATGCGGCGGAAACCAGTTTTGAAAACTATCACCTAAAACGTGGTGAAGATTTATTAAAGGTTAAACCGCGTGACAATGTGCGGCCCGATGATCCATACGACCGGTTGATGGGTGCCATAAATGACGGCAGTCCTATTTTGATCAGTGGTGCCACCGCCACCGGTAAGACGACGTTTTTGAATCATATGCTGAAATTAATCGACCAGAACAGTCGTGTAATCACGGTCGAAGACGCGCGCGAAATCCGCGTTCCCCAGGCAAATCGGGTGCATTTTGTTTTATCGCGCACGGAACAGAATAATGAATTTAATTATGCACGATTGCTGGATTTGGTTGTGCGTATGACACCGGACGTTATTATTGGTGGTGAAATTTCAACAGATAATGCGGCGGTGTTGTGGGAAATGTTGGGGACGGGCCATGACCATTTTTATACAACAATTCATGCCGAAAGTGCCGATGCCGCATACGCTGCGTTCGCTGATCGCATATTGCACACCCAGCCTGCATACAGCCGCAGTGAATTAATCGCAGAAATGAAAAAGAAGATCCGCGTTGTGCAACTGTCGCGTGATGGTGCCTTGCGCGCTGTGACCGAGGTTGTGTGATTCCAAAAGTTATCTGTCGTTCGTGATCTGTGCTGGGCACGGACTCAGACCGCTTGTCGTCATCAATATATCTTTGACGCGGACGCACGACAAAATATGCCTAACCGAAACCTAGATTTGCTTTCTGAAAATAACTGTGTTATAATTACTTTATAATTTATGGCAAAACGCCGCCAAACGAACTGTGCGTTTTGTTAATGTAAAATATCAAAGGGGGCAAACATGGATAAAGATGAAATTACTGTTACTGATAATAATTATCGTATACACAATGACCGTATGCAGCAAGCGCAGATCGAGTACGAGCAGGAAAAGCTGCGTCGCGCTGAGCTGGTAGAACAGGCGCGCTTTGAACGCAAATCATGGCTGGAAAAGTTGTTGGATAAATGGTCAAAAGGAAAAAAGAAGGTGGAAAGTAACACACCCGAAAGCAAACAGCAAGACCATACAATCATGCACGATAATCAAAATACACGATAAAATAAAGAAAGCCCCGTTTGGGGCTTTCTTTATTTATCCTTTAACAGTTTCGCCTTCATTTTATCATATTCTGATTTTGTTATCACCTTTGCTTTATACAGTTTGGCCAGCTTTTCCAATTCGTCTAATCTGGACCCGCATCCGCATTTTGTGCATTCGCCATCGCCATGCCATACCAATGATAAAATCAACGCCACGATCCATGTCACGCCAAAAAATATCCCCAGCCATGACAATATCATGATGGCCGTCTTTTGTCCGCCACATATGCCGCGCGCATTCGCGATAAACACCGGAATGCATATCAATGCGCAAATAAATGCACACAACAGCATAAACATCATGAATAATGATAAGTATTCTATAAACATATTTTCTCCTTTTTATTGTTTATTTATATTATATCGGAAAAAATACTAATCGCAATTATTACATAAAGTTCTGGGGACCGACATCGATCTTGACCCGGATGTTTGCAGGTACGCGAACGCGGGAAATCCAATTAGACACCACCGGTTGCAGATTTGCTGTGGCACCACCGGATATTAAAAAACGCATCCGGTACCAGTTTCGTATTTGATAAATTTGTGCCGGTACCGGCCCCATAATGCGTCCCCCGGACAGGCTTGGCGCGGCTGCCGCCAGATCGGCGCAAAAACGTTGCAATACGCTTTCCTTTTGTCCTTCGATCACTAATGCGATCAGTTGGCCAAACGGGGGCATTTTTGCCGCGCGTCGCCCATCCATATCATTTTTCATAAACGTATCGCGGTCGCATTCACATATTGCGCGCAGTACGGGATGATCTGGCTGATATGTTTGCATCAGAACACGTCCCGGGTGTTCGCCGCGTCCGGCGCGTCCGGCAACCTGGAACAATTGTTGGAACGTGTGTTCTGCCGCGCGAAAGTCTGTACCGAACAGCCCCATATCGCTATCAACCACCCCAACCAGTGTCAGGTTCGGAAAATGATGCCCCTTGGCCAGGATTTGGGTCCCGATGATAACATCTGTTTCCCCGGATTCCATTTTGTGCACCAATCTTTCCAGTGCCGCGCGCGACATCATCGTATCACTGGACACACATTCGATGCGCGCGTCGGGAAATTTTGCGGCGACTTCCTCTGCTATCTTTTCCATACCGGCGCCGCGCGTTGATATCGCGTCGCCACAGTCTGGGCATTTAACCGGCATCGGGGCGGTTCGCCCGCACATATGACACAGTAATTTCCCAAGTTTTTTATGATATGTCATTGATACACTGCAATCCGGACAGGTTGCGACATATCCGCATTTTTTACATTGTACAATCGGGGCAAAGCCGCGCCGATTAATAAACAGCATTGTTTGTTGCCCGGCGGCCAGTGTTTCGCCAATTGCGGTTTGCAGTGCCGTTGTTATCACGCCCGTCGATGTTGTATCCGGCGCGTCCAGTGGTGTGTATTCTGTGGGGCGGTCGCTGCGCAAATCAATCGTTTCAATTCGGGGCAGGGATGCGCCGCCAAATCGCGATGTCAGGCGCAGATGATTATATTTGCCGTTTTGTGCATTGTTCAGTGTTTCGGCGGCGGGCGTTGCACTGGCCAAAATTATGGGGAATCCAGCAATTTTTGCACGCAGTATGGCCATGTCGCGCGCATGATAATTTCCCATGTCTTCCTGTTTGTACGATGTGTCATGTTCTTCATCAACCACAATCAATCGCAGATTTTTCCACGGCAGGAACAGCGCACTGCGCGTTCCGACAACCATTCTTACATCGCCGCGCAGGACGCCGCGCCATATTTCACGTCGGCGTGCCGCGGTCAGATTACTGTGCCAGACCACCGGTGGTGCGCCAAAGCGTTTTGTAAACCGATCCATAAACTGGGCCGTTAATGCGATTTCAGGCATCATTAATAAAACACTGCCGCCGCGGCTGTATGCGCGCCATGCCGCGTCAAAATATACATGGGTTTTACCACTGCCCGTGATGCCGTCGATCAGGTGTACTGAAAATTTATCATCTGATATCGCCGTGCCGATTGTATCCGCCGCCGCCTGTTGTTCCTGGGTCAGTATCCCGGCCCCGGTATTGGTGTATTCGTGACAGAAATCGGTGGATTGAACCGGGCGCGCATCGGTTTGGATTAAAAAATCTTTCTTGATCATCGTGTTGATGACGGTACGACTGACCCGTGATATATTTTGAATATCAGATATCGTCATCGGTGCATAATCATTTGCGGCAAATGCGTCGGCGACGGCCTGGCGATTGTCGGTCATACGGCCGCCTGATCCGTCTGTATTATATATATATACCGGTTCCATGCGTGGCGGGGCAAATACGTCTGGGACATTTATAATCAATCGCAATACCGCGCCCGCCGGCATCAGTGTCCACATCGACATTTTCTGAATCCACTGCAGATCGGCAATTGACATGGTGTCAGGAAATACCGCGGTTGTTGATTTTATCTTCTCTGGTGGGACTGTGCCATCGGATATTCCGTATACAACGCCGATATATGGTCGCCCCATCACAGTAACGGAAACATACGACCCCAGTTGCGCCATCGCATTTAACCGATAGTCATATCCGGTATTCACCGCGTTTGGAATCAAGACTTTTACAATATCGCCTGCATTAAACATATTCATAAAATACTTGTTTTTTTATAATTTTTCAATACCATTTACGTCATGTGGAAATTGTTTTTTGAAACGTGTAATGTATTATGTTGTTTGGTGCCGGGGCGCGACCGTCGCGCGCATATTCGACGCCTGAAATTATATGATTGGCGCCGGAAATATAATGCGTTGCGGCGTGCGTATCCGGAATTGAATTTTAATCGCACCCAGATGATCAAGGGTGGATGGAATATCGGGTTTATTGTCGATCGGCGTTATGTCTTTAAGATTCGCAAGTTTTATGATAAGACAATTCCGACCGAAAAAATAATGCGGGAACAGCGGATTACAAATGCACTGGCCGATACGGCGTCTATTCGCATACCGCGGATTGCGGTTGTGCGTACCGGCGGTTATACTTTTTACAAGTATGATTTTATTCCAGGGCGCAATATGAACACATATTCGTCGCGCACAATTGCCAAATATGCACCGCGATGGGGGGCGCAAATCGGTGAATTTATTCATTCTATACATACGGCGCGCGCCCCGGATATTGATGATTTGCGTGATCGTGATGGTGATGGATGGAATCATAACGATATATGCAATAATGTCATAATCGACCCAAAAACGATGAATGTGGTTGGGGTGATTGACTGGGAATATTCAGGGTGGGGCATGTTGGCAACCGAATTTGAAAATTGTGTCCGCTTTTCCAAAAAGATAAATGAATCCGGAATTTTGACGTATATTCAGAAAAAATATTATGAATTAAGTTCTAAATAGATATTGACAAAATGATTTTTCTGTATTACACCATATGTATGGTATAAAATCAGGAGGATAAACATGGCGTCTTATCGTGATAGTCGCACAAAACCAAGTGCCGCACAGCAAGTATTTGGCAAGGAATATGTACCAGCCCTGTGTGATTGTATATATGAGAGATATGGTGCTTCGTATTCTACGTATGATAACAATCGTAACGCATGGCGTGCAAATGTCGCATACAGTGTAAAATTAGAAGAAGAGCTGATTTTATACACAAAAACATTCATCCGCACGATGTGCAAAGACAATTCCAGAAGTACAAATCCTGGTTTTTTACAGGCATTTGTAAAGAGTGTTGCCGATTATCTGTCGGCGTATACAATGCGCAGCAAACGTTATGAAACGCGTCGCAATGCTATGTTGGCATTACAGAAAATACTTTGGGATGATTTCTCGTATATTCAGAATTTATTGGCCGCGCAAGCGCTTAAGCGTTCTGCACGTCGCCTGCGTAACGAGGCGTACATGTCTAATGACTGGGCGGCCATCCAGGCGTATAAAAAAGCCAAGGCGTCGCAGCGCCGCCTTGTTTCGGGACAGGCCCCGAAACAAAAATAATATTGCTAAGCCTTTATATCACGGCGTCGATATCATCGGCGCCTTTTAATATTATATCGGCACTGAACTGGGTACGGAACCATGTTCGCTGGCGTTTGGCATATTGGTTGGTTTTTGTTATCCAATTTTTTATACATTCGTCACGTGAAATGTCACCGCGCAGATATGCGCACAGCTGCGCCGCCCCGATTGCACGATTTTCATTCCATCTGTTTTGGATTATTGTGCGGGCTTCGTCAATTGATGCGCCGTCCAACATTTTTTCAATTCGCGCGGCAATGCGCCGGCGCAAAACATCTGGGGACGGATTTATCAAGATGCGTCGCGCATCCGGGCATATCGCACCCGTGCGTGGCATTGATTGAAATTCAGATATATGACGGCCGGTTTGCAAAAATACCTCTAACCCGCGGGCGATGCGCTGGGGGTCGGTCGCAGTAAAATCCGCCGGCAACATTTTTTTTGCGGCGTTTATGTCATTTGCCACCATATTGCGTGCGCGTTGGCGCGTTGCGTCGTCAATGTCCGGCATGGGGGAAATTCCGTTTAGTATTGCATTGATATAATATCCGGTGCCGCCGACAAATATTGGGATTCGCCCGGTGGATATTGCCGCACTATATTCGCGGCGCGCCATGTCCAGATAATCTGCGACAGATATTTGCCTTCCCAAATCCAGAATGGAAAACAGCCGATATGGTACACCATCAATATCAGGTGTGATATCGCGTCCGGCAAACGGACTGGCCGAAATTGTTTCGATATGGGCGTATATTTGCACACTGTCACAATTTATTATTGTGCCCCCCACGCGTTTGGCTAAATCATGGGCAAAATCAGACTTTCCCGATGCGGTTGGTCCCGCAATGATGACGGCGTTTTTATTCATGTTGCCTGAAATTATATATGGCCACAGTATAAAATTCAATTGTAATATTGAAATTTATGGTGTTAAATAAGGTATGTCCAATAGAATTAAAACGAAAGGAAAAAATATGTCAAAAGTAAGAGTTGCTATTAACGGTTTCGGTCGCATCGGACGCTTGGTTTTGCGCGCGGCACTGGAATCGGGACGTGACGATATCGAATTTGTTGCGGTTAATGACCTGGCACCGGCGGAACAGAACGCGTACCTGTTGGAATATGATTCTGTTCATGGCAAACTGCCGATGGATGTAAAACTGGAAGGCGACACAATCGTTGTTGGCAATCAGAAAATAAAGTGCATTGCCGAACGTGATCCGCTGAAATTACCGTGGCGTGAATTGGATATCGACGTTGTAATGGAATGCACCGGTATCTTTACCGCCGCCGATAAGGCCAAGGTTCATTTGGAAGCAGGTGCAAAGCGTGTATTGGTATCCGCCCCGTCTGCAGGTGCCGACGCAACAATCGTATATGGTGTGAACCAGGATACATTGAAATCCACAGACCTGATCGTTTCCAACGCGTCATGCACAACAAACTGTCTGGCACCGGTTGCGAAAGTCTTGGATGATAGCTTTGGTATTATATCGGGCTGGATGACAACGGTTCATGCATACACCGGCGATCAGCAGTTGCTGGATAAAAATCACAAAGACTTCCGTCGTGCACGTGCCGCGGCATTGTCCATGATCCCGACCAGCACCGGCGCCGCCAAGGCAATTGGTCTGGTTCTGCCGAAATTGGCGGGCAAATTGGACGGTATGGCAATCCGCGTTCCGACACCGGACGTATCTGTTGTTGAATTGGTTGTAAACCTGGAAAAAGACGCAACTGTTGACGCGGTAAATGCGGCGATGAAGGCGGCGGCATCTAAAACATTCGGTTATAACGACAAACCGTTGGTGTCCATTGACTTTACACATGACGCGCACAGCTCTATCTTTGATGCGGGCCAGACCAAAGTCTTGGGCGACCGTTTGGTGCACGTGACGGCATGGTATGACAACGAATGGGGTTTTTCAAACCGCATGGGCGATACGGCCGTTGCAATGGGCAAATTGATCAAATAATTTGATTGGTGATTTGTTTAAAACCGGGGATTACCCCGGTTTTTTGTTGGTGGATTGGTGGGGGAATTAGTCTGGGCATGGCGCAGATGCCGCCCCTGTATCATATTTCGAAATAAAAAAACATACGTCCTTGTGGACGCATGTTTCTTATTCTGGCGGGATTGAAGGGGCTCGAACCCTCGACCTTCTGCGTGACAGGCAGACGCTCTAACCAGCTGAGCTACAACCCCAGAGCGATACGTATATTATATTACATTTAGATAAATTGCAAGTATTTTTTTCATAGAAATAAATTCACTTGCCTGGAAATGCAATTTGCTATATTCTTCTTGGTGTCGCGTGAGGTGCCGTGACCAAACATTGAACCGCCCCAGAAAGCGGCTGGGTTCAATTGTATCATAATATAACGTGTCGGTTTTCGGCGCGGTAACGAGTGTAGGACGTATTATGAGGGTTGGGGTACTTTTATCAGTGGCACTGATACCATTATATGCACATGGTGCGACAGTGGTAAAGTTTGGCGCGACATTATGCGGTCCCGGGGGCCAGTTTATGGGTGGTGCATGCACCAACATTGTGCGTGGCAAATGTCCGGCGGGGTATTACACAACCACGATCGGCCCGTCGACATATACATCAATTACATTAAAACAGCAATGTATGAATTCATACACCAAGACATTCATGCCGGTGGAATTTTATCCGATTTATGATGGGGTGTTGATTAATTTTGGCGCAACGTTGTGCGGTCCCGACAAACAGTTGGTCGCCGGTGAATGCGTTCCCAAAGAACAGCGCATATGTCCCGACGGATTTTACAAGACAACAGCGGAAAAAGCGACATTTGCCGCGCCATCGGCTGATTTATCAGAATGTACGAATTCATATAACAGGTATGATTACCCAGAATATATCGATTTGGTATACAACGGTTTGTTGGTAAATTTCGGTGCGACATTATGTGGTGCGGGCAAGTATTTGTCGGATGGTACGTGCGTGTCGCGCACGCGCGGTGAATGTCCGTCTGATTTTTATCAGATCCACGCGCATGATGAAACATTAACGCCATCGGACATGGGTGCGTGCGGCAACGGATATGACATATATGGTATGCACGCAGATTGCAATGCGGGACAATCAGTTAACGGTCTGTGTGCGGTGTTGTGCGAATCGGGTTTGCGATATACCGGTGTTGGAACATGTGCGCCGGTATGCGCCGATGGTGCGGGTACGATGCATACATCGGCGGGTGCATCATTTCCGGTTTATGCCACGCCCCAGGTAACGCCGTCACTGACGATCAAGACGCCGGGTGGCGATATGTGTTACATCAATGCATTGCCGGGACGCGTGGCGGGCACAATAAATATCAAGACATCAGATAACAAAACATACCACATAACGGATTAATGAAAACAAAGGAAGAAAGACAATGAAACACATATTGGCAGGGATATCGTTGGCATTGCTGACCACGGCGGGATTTGCGGCGACAACGTGTCTGCATAATAATTCAGCGGTTGCGATACTGCAAAAATCTGTGGATCCCGTATCTGTGACGCATAATGCGGCGAATATGACATTTACGTTAACGTTTAATTATGATGTTATACCGAATACATCGATTCGTACAATTCGTGGTGCTGCCACCTGTAACGAGGTTGACACCAACACCGCCGACGCAACGGCCAAGATGGGTGATGCAAACACGCACCTGCGTTCGGCGGATGCAGATGTTGGAACGATGTGTTGGTGTTCCCTGGCCGGGCCGGTGACATCATGGTGGGTATTTTACAAGGCGTATTCAGACGAAGATGCATGCGCCGCCGGGTGCGCCGCGGATTGTGCGTCGGCGATTCGTAACAATACGTCAAACTTTCGTTCAAATGGCGTATATATGGCAATTTGGTAATGGTGGTTTAAGCAAAACAAGGGGGAATAATCAGATATGAAACATATGAAAATATTTTATTTGGCCGCCGCATTCGCATTATTGACGTGTCCATCCATGGCCACAACAATGTGTGCGGCCGACGACACGGTCAGTGTTGTGTTGGATCCATTGGTGGCTGGTACAAATCATAGTTATAACACCGAATTGTTTGAATGGTCTGCGACGTTTCCATTTGGAACCGTATGGGGCATCGCTACATGTGTCGAGACCACCGGTAAATACGGTGTTGCCGCCGATGGTGATCTGATCGACTCTGCCACGGGCGATGTTGCAACGGGTGGTGAACGCACTGGGCCGCAATGTTGGTGTCAAATGACACATCCGTTGTTGTCGCGTTGGGTTTTCCGTGAGACGTTTGCGTCGGTTGACTCTTGCCGGTCTGACTGCGCGAACTACTGTGGGTACTACGTTCGCAGCAGCTCCGCGATGCGCGGGGGCGTGTTCGGGTCGGTCGGCGATTGATAATTCGGCACGCGGCGGCGCCATACGCCAACGGCGTATGGCCGGAAACGGGTGGGGGGTCGGGGGCGGCGACCCCGCCCCCGTGGGTATCCGCGCCGTGGCCAAACAGGTTCCCGGCCAAATCCGGGAATAGGATGCAGGGCCGTTACGATGACAGTCATGCCCGTGATCCGTTGTTGTCGCGTTGGGTTTTCCGTGATACGTATGCGTCGGTTGACTCTTGCCGGTCTGACTGCGCGAACAACTGTGGGAACAACGTTCGCAACAACTCCGCGATGCGCGGGGGCGTGTTCGGGTCGGTCGGCTCCTTGGGGAATGGTAACTGTATGAACATCCAAGGGAATACAGTTTGGCTAACCTGCAGGACAAAGTGCATGGACACTTTTCAGACGTAAAAAACGTCTGTTGATATGCCTTCCTATCAAAGGCGGGGCACTGTATCCTGGCATGATATGTCACGCGTACATATCATCCGAATAAATAACGCAGGGGGCATCCGGGCTGGTAACCGATAATTTTACCCGGTGAACGTCAGGATGCCCGATTTGTGTAACAAAATAAACACTAAAACCAAGAGTCATATAATGACAATAGATGATATAAGACAAATAGATACGGACAATTGTCCAAAATTTTCGGTCTTTGCACGTGATAAATTGCCGATGCCCGGTGATAAAAAGTTTATGAATGATATTTTAAACCGCGAAATTATGGTGACGGATTTTCGAATATCGGGGTCTAAGAAACGTAATGGCACAGATTGCCTGCAGATACAATTCCTGATGGATGATCATGTTTGTGTCGTATTTACCGGCAGCAGTGTTTTAATCGATCAAATCCAATCTGCCAAAGATAATATCCCGTTCCGGGCAACAATTGTAAAAATAGATCGTTATTATTCTTTTTCATGAAAACGTATAAACACCTGTGGGATGAATTTATTTCCGCTGAAAACTTTGATTTGGCCGCGCGCAAGGCGGTGCGTGGAAAACGCGGGCGTATATCTACGCAAAAATTCCTGCGGCGGCGTACGCGTAAATTGGCCCGGTTGCGTGAAATGTTGGAACGTGGCGAATATAAAACCGGGCGATATCGAATATTTACAATATATGAGCCCAAGCAACGACAAATTTATATGTTACCCCTGTATCCGGATCATATCGTCCATCATGCACTGATGAATATTTTGGCGCCAATTTGGATAAAGATTTTCTTGGCGGATTCTTATGCGTGTATTCCGGGACGCGGACTGCACCCGGCGTCACAAAAATGCGTTTCGCACGTTCGGAAAAATAAATACGTGCTGCAGTGCGACATCAGTAAATTTTACCCCAGTATTCGACACGACATAATGAAAAAAATTATCCGCAAAAAGATATCTGATAAACGTATGTTGGCGTTGCTGGACGATATAATTACATCTGCGGGCGGCGATGTTGGTATGCCAATCGGTAATTTAACCAGTCAATGGATGGGAAATCTGTATTTGAATGAATTGGATATTTTTGTAAAACATCACCTGCGTGCGCGCCACTATATACGGTATTGCGATGATTTTTGTATATTTGCCAATGATACGCGCGAACTGGCCCGGTATCGTGATGAAATCGCAGAATTTATACGCGATAATCTGGATCTGCACTTTTCCAAGGCTTTTATAAAGCCCACCGCCGTCGGCGTGAACTTTATCGGATACAGACACTTTGCCAATCATATTGTATTAACACGCGTCGGGGCCCGGAAAATGCGCCGCAGAATACAATCGGTTATTAATAATGCAGAAATATCTGCATGTATGCGGGGGCGCATTGCGTCGTTGTCGGGATGGTTGGGGTGGTGTTGTGGACAAAACCTGCGCCGGCGGTTTTATGGCATGATATCTAATGCTACGGATGGTGTATTCGCCCGATTCTTTCGGGCGTATTTTTAATTTTCCGGGGGGGCGTGGTTATCGTGCGGGTTTCTTTTTTTCCTCTTTCTTATTTTTTTTTATGGCGTTATAATTAATGTGAATAATATGTGATAAAGGGGAAAGTCATGACATTTAAAACATTGGCGGTGGCGACATCGATGTTGGCGTTGGCGGCGTGTGGGGATTCAGCGCCGAATGCGGACGCACTGCGTGGTGCAAACTTTGTAGCAAACCAGGCAGGCGTTACAATCACACTGGCGTTTGATGAAAACGAAATGATGGCAAATGGCCGTGTTGTAAACCTGTACCATGGACCGTACAGCATCGACGGTAACAAGATACAATTCGGAAATATGGGCGCAACCATGATGATGGGTCCGGCCAATGCAATGCAGGTGGAACAGGAATATTTTCAGTTCTTGAACACCGTTGAAACATACGATTTTGCAAACGGTACATTGACACTGCATGGCGCGAATGGTAACGATATTACATTCACCCAGGTAGAACAATTACCAGATGCAGAATAAATGCTTGACATTTAAATAAATACCGATTATAATCTGGCAGCAGTTTCGGTCCCATCGTCTAGAGGCCTAGGACACCGCCCTTTCAAGGCGAGAACACCGGTTCGACTCCGGTTGGGACTGCCAGAAAAAGAAAACCGTGCAACCGCACGGTTTTGTTTTTCTGGCCCAACAAAAATAGGAGGCGAACCGGTTCGAAAACAAGTAGGCGAGATAAGCAAGCGCAATCGAGCCGTCACGGTTTGCCCGCAGACGCGTTAGCGTCGAGGGACTCCGGTTGGGACTGCCAAGAATCAAACCACCCAAATGGGTGGTTTAATTATTTTTCACATCCCCAATCGGATTCGAAGTCTATTTCTCAAATACGCTAAATATTTCCCAGTGTGTGCTGCCTACAAACTGATCAACGGGGACCAGTCGTATTATCTTATACCCGCCGCGTTTCAGCGTTTCCGCATCTCGCGCAAATGTCGCCGGATTGCACGATACATAGATAATGCGTTTAACGTCCGATTTTGCCAGAATTTTGGACTGGGCATCCGCGCCCGCGCGCGGCGGATCCATTACCACGCAATCATATTGTTTCAGCATCCCCGGTGTCACCGGGTTTTTAAACAGGTCACGCCTGCAATGTGGGCCGGTGATATCAAATCCATCGGCGTGCAGGGCGTGCGTAAAATTCCCCAGACCGCAAAACAGGTCGGCGACGTGCCGTGCACCGGTTGCGGCATCCGCAACCATGCGGCGTATGGCGTCTTCGCCGGGGCGCCCGGGTTGTAAAAATGCACCGGTTGGATATTCGACCGCCACGTCGCCAAACTTAATTATTGGTGTCGCGGTCTGTTTTATAACCCGCCCATTCCATGTAATACGAATCGCATCCACCGTGTCCGCGGCCCGCTTAAATTCTGCGCTGCAATACGGAACATTTGACGTTATGGCAACATCAATCCCGTTTTCGCACAGTGTTACCAATGCTGCGCCGGCGCCAACCCATGGCATGGCGGCAAGTTTTGGCAAAATCGCATTAATCTGGGGCGCCGCATTTGGGCATGTGCGCACGGGTACAATATCCTTGGACCCGGCGGCAAACATTCCAAATTCACCGCCCGCAAAGCAAAAGTCCACGCGGCGTCGATCACCCGGCGCAACCCAGATCGCGTCGTCGGTCGGGCCCACACCGTGCAGGGCGGCCATCTTTTTATCGCGATAATCGGCGGCCGTAAAATCAAACCGACAGCCGCCGCATTTACCAAAGAACGGACATGTATTCATCAGAAATTAACCCGTGCGCCGACGCGGAACTGATGCGCGGTTGGTGCCAAGTCACGGACCACATCAAATTTCGGCGTGAACATATACATATAGCGGTACCCGAAATCCACGGCAAAGTTTTCGCCCATCTCTATCGCCAGGCCCGCCATCGCGGCCGCAGCCGGTGTAATCTTGTTGTCAATATGGGCATTGTCTGCCGTGTTCCAGGACAGACCTGCACCTGCGCCGACATATGGCACCAGACTCTGCTTATAAAACAGGCGATACAGGCTGTCGATACGGGCGTCAAAAATCGCATTTACAAAACCCGTATTCCCATCCATGGAAAAGTCACCCCATTTTGCGCGTGTGCGGATATAGTTCGCCTCGATCCGAAAGGTGTCATAAACGCGGATGCCGGCGATGGCCTCGAACGAGCTGGTATTTTTCCCGGACGCGCGAACGTCGCGATCATCTGTATAAGATTGCCACATAGAAAAGTCATACATGCCGCCGATATAGAAACGGTGTTCGCGGGCCAATGCCTCGTCATCATTACCGGCGGGCGTGGCGGTGGCCGGGGTGCGATTTTGCTGAACCCGATATGGGATTGCGGCGTTTGCCATGCACGGCATTAAACATACGGCGGTGGCTAATAAATATCTTGTCTTCATAATTCTAAATCCCCCAGATTAAAAGTTTACGCGCATTGACGCCATAATATTACTGATGTTATCTGTGCCGTTGGCGTGTGTGTCCCAGCCAAATCCATTGCCGATCATCATCTGGTACTGATACGCGATATCAATGCCGATCAAATCGGTAAGCGCCACATTAAATCCAATCTGGGCCCGTGGTGCGGCGATTACAAATCCGTCTGCGCCATTTGTCCCTTCGAATGCATAATGCCCCAGCCCCGCACCAACACCGATAAATGGCACAAATGTGCGGCGGCGTGTGATGTCGCCCGTATGAACATAACGGCGTGCCAGATCAAAATACAGCATCCCGCCCAGTGTCTGGTATGTCGCCTGGCGATTTTTCAGATCTGAAAATTTAAACGTAGATTCCTGGAAATCTATTTCCGTACGTACATATGACGACAGGTTCCATCCCAATCCTATTTGTGTGGTCCAGCTGCCGCTGCTTTCATATTCTTTGCCATCAAATTGTGCCTTGTCCGTTGCAAAGCCTAAATTCAGGCCGCCCCCACCGCGCACATACATAGATGTCGGAATAAACATCGTATAGTCGCGCGTATCGATTACATCAACGGTTTCATAAACCTCGTACCCCAGTTCACCTGGTGCTGCGTCGCCCACAATATTAACATTGGCATGTGCACCAACGATGTCCAGGCCGCGTGTAACCTCAGCCCGGAATTGGCGGTCAGAATATGCGGCATTGGCAGCCGTGGCGATTGTTACGCCACAGATTGCAATAATAAATGGTGTCTTTTTCATTTTTCTTTCTTCCTAAAATACACTTTTATGAAATTTTAACAAAATTTGAAACTTGATTCCAGCCATATTTATGCGTACCATTGGGGGTATGAGGAAAATAAGAAGTTTGTCTGATAATAAAATTGCATTGGTTGCGGGGGCACTGGATTTGCCGTTCTTTACGCGGGATGCGTTGCGCGCGGCGGGGTGGGATGTGTTCGTTGTGGGACTGAAAAAATTTTATGACCCGCGTTTGCAACCCGATATGGTTGTACGCCTGGGTGGGGGCGGGGCGGCAATACGTGAATTTCGTCGTCGCGGAATAAAAAAGTTAACATTTGTTGGTGCCATCGGGCATCCAAAACTGTCGGATTTGCGCCCGGATTTATGGACGATTGGCGCATTGATAAGTATAAAAAAACATCAAAAGGGGTATGATTCCATGGCGGTTGCATTGAACAAGGTTTTAGAGAAAAAGGGCTTTGAAATTGTCGCAGCCCAGGATTTGGCGCCGGAATTAACATTTTCGATGCCGGGCGTGCAGACACGCACAAAACCCGCGGCACGTGATATGCCGGATATTGAACGCGCAATTTCTGTGTCGCATACAATTGGACGCGAAGATATCGGTGCATCGGTTGTTGTTGATAAACAGGTAATTGGGGTAGAGGCCGCCGAAGGCACGGCCAACATGCTGCGTCGTGTGGTTGAAATGCGCGCAGGGTTAAAGAAAAGCAGTGGTGTTTTTGCCAAGATGACAAAACCCGGCCAGGATTTACGTATTGATATCCCGGCGATTGGGGTTGATACCGTGCGTGCGGTGGTGGCGGCCCACCTGCGCGGGATTGTGGTGAATGCAAAAACGTGCTTTGTTGTGGATAAAGATGCAGTGATCCAGGCCGCCAACGACGCAAAAATATTTATCATTGCAATGGAATAAATAATCCCGGGATTTCCCGGGATTATTTCCATGTTGTCAGTATGTCCGAATAATCATCCAGTTTTGTATCTTCGCAGTAGCATTTGCCGACCTGTTCGTCGGTTGCATCCGGCCATATTTCGTATAAATATTTACCGTTTATACGTGCCGACGGCCCAGTCAAGGATGCGCAATGATAAAATGTGCTTACAAACATATTTGCTTGTGCTGGGCCGGATATATCGCCAAACAGATTTTCTGGAATACTGTTAACACCGGTATAGGAGAATGTGCTCTGAAACATATTGACTGCCGGTGCCCCCTTAATACCCGCAAACAGGTTTGTTGGGATGGAACCGGTGAGGCTATTACATCCGTAAAATGTGGCCTGAAACATATTGGCCGCCGGTGCGCCAGATATACCCGCGAACAGATTTTCGGGTATGGAACCAGACAAACCCCTGCAGCCATTAAAGGTAAAGGCAAACATATTTGTTGCTGGTACGCCGGATAATGTGCCAAACAGTTTTTCTGGAATTGGGCCTGAAAGCCCGCTGCAACCACTAAAAGTACCCTGAAACATATTGGCCGCCGGTGCGCCAGAAAATGTACCAAACAGATTTTCTGGGATGGAACCTGATAGATTGATGCACCCGTTAAATGTATTATAAAACATCCCTGGTGCTGGTGCGCCAGATAATGTGCCAAACAGTTTTTCTGGAATTGGGCCGGTGAGACCATTGCAGCCGTAAAATGTATGGTTAAACATGCTGACCGCTGGTGCGCCAGATAATTTACCAAACAGTTTTTCTGGAATTGGGCCGGTGAGGCCGCTGCATCCGTAAAATGTATTGCTAAACATGCTGACCGCTGGTGCGCCAGAAATTCCCGCGAATAACGCGCCCGGAATTTCATCAGTCAGATTAGTGCAATCTCTAAACGTGGCGCTGAACATATTATCTGCCGGGGCCCCCGTAATGCCTGCAAACAGCGTCGCCGGAATACCGCCGGTCAATCCGGAACATTCTCTAAAAGTCTCATTAAACATAAAAGACGCCGGCACCCCAGTGATTCCGGCGAATAAGTCCGCCGGGATATTACCACTTAACCCATTACATCCATAAAAAGTAGAGCCGAACATATAAGATGCCGGTTTGCCCTGGATTCCCGAAAACAGATTTGTGGGAATGCTGCCCGTAAGATTATTGCACCCAAGAAATGTGCCATGGAACAGCGATGGTACCGGTGCCCCCTTTATACCGGCAAACAAATCCGCAGGAATAGAACCCGATAGTTTGGAGCAGCCATTAAACGTATTCCAAAATAATCCAATCTGGGGTTTGCCTTGTATGTTGGCGAACAGCGTCCCGGGAATTGCACCGGAAAGATTACTGCACCCTGAAAAAGTAGAGCTGAATGTCATGGCACCCGGCGCGCCGGCAATCCCACTGAACAGCCCAACCGGTATAGCGCCGGACAGTCCATTACAATTTAAAAACGTTCTATGAAACATTTGTGCAACCGGCGCACCTGAAAGGCCTGCAAATAAATTTTCCGGAATGGTACCTGTTAAATTTTTACAATGTGCGAATGTTTCTGAAAATCGTGGCTGCGTAGAAAAGTTTGTTCCGCTGCCAATTGTCTGAAATACCGCGCCCAGATCACCCGATATTCCGGCAACGGTTGTATTCGGCGCGCCATCTGTGCCACTAAATGATATGGTCGCCACATAGTCATTTGCATTATACTCTGTGGCAAAACCGCCGATACCGATTGTGTATTCGCCGGGCGCGGTGTATATGTGCGAATACGTATCTTTGGTTGTGTTTATACGCTTGATTATGTCGCGCGTGCCATCACCCCAGTCAACCATAAACGTGCCGGCGGCCGACATTTTGAATTCAAATTCCGACGTATCGGCGGTCGTCGTGACCCAGAATTTCGGCTCTATCTTAATCAGGCGGTCGGCCGCATCAATTGCAGCGACGGTATCAGCGGCCTGTTTGGTCGCATATTCGCTGTGCAAATAGTCTGTTGTCGCATCGCCATTCAACCGTTTGTTCGCAATATCCACCATCCCCAGTAAATATTCCATATTCGCCGCGACCTTTGGATTAGTAACAGATGGATTGTACGGTACAGTTATTCCCCATTTTTGTTCAATCAGCAGGTGGATGTATTCTACATTAACCATTTCTGCCGCGCGCGCAGAATTACATATAAAACCGCCAACAAAACCCAATAGAATCAATAACTTGCGCATTCTTTCTCCTCTGCCTAATAAAAAGGGAGGTTTCGATTAGGCATAGTTTTGGCGCAAAAAACACTGGATTTGCGGAGGTATTTTTTCTAATATTTATACGAAAACAAAGGTCCCTTTTTTTACGGCAAAACAGCATCGTTTTTTTATGGGATAGGGGCTGGCTGTCATTTTGCCAACAGTTCTTCGTCCGCCCAGATACACAGAATAAAAAACACCCCATCCGGGGTGCTTTCTATTCTGGTGGCCCTGGTCCCTCGCCGCTTGGGCGTCTGCGGGGAAACCGTGGCGGTTCGACTGTACTTCGTTTGTCTCGCCTACTTGTTTTCGGACTCTTCTCGTCCGCCCAGATACACAGAATAAAAAACACCCCATTCGGGGTGCTTTCTATTCTGGTGGCCCTGGTCGGACTCGAACCGACACTCCTTGCAGAACTTGATTTTGAGTCAAGCGCGTCTACCAATTCCGCCACGGGGCCAAAACCGTGCGATTATTTTGCAGCGGCTGTGCGTGCTTCCACCTTTTTAACCAGGCGGGCGCTGCGATTAGCCTTGTGCGCCGGTTTCTTTGCCGGTGCTGCCGGCTTGCCGACTTTCTTTTCAATCGCTTTTTTAATCGCGGCCATATCCTCTGTCAAACGAGAAACAGGCTTTGCCATTACATAACCATCCAAACCGCCATGTTTGGTCAGCGTACGCAGACCCGCCGCAGAAATACGCAACGAAAAATCGCGGTTCAAGATATCACTGTGAAACTTTAATTTTTGCAGATTCGGCAAGAACGTGCGTTTCGTATGACGCATAGAGTGGGAAACGTTCATCCCAACTTCTGTTTTCTTACCAGTAACTTTACATACACGTGGCATTTCTATAAATCCTTTAATTACCGGCACGCAATTTATAACAAAAAACGCAAAAAGTCAAGTAATGTTTTCATATATTTTTTATTTATGTCAAACACGCTTTGATTCCTGTACCTTGAATTGCAAAAAAATGCCACTATATATGCGTTAACACTAACAATAATATAGGAGGATTTTATGAATCCGGAAGAAATGCAAGAAACGCCAGAGCAGGCAATTGCCAAATACACCACCGACTTTACCAAGTTGGCGGCCGATGGCAAATTGGACCCGGTTATCGGACGTGACGAAGAAATTCGCCGCACGATCCAGGTGCTGTCGCGGCGTACAAAAAACAACCCGGTTTTAATCGGCAATCCCGGTGTCGGTAAAACCGCAATAGTAGAAGGCCTGGCCACGCGTATTATAACGGGTGACGTGCCGGAAAATTTGCTGAATAAAAAATTGTTAAGCCTGGATATGGGTGCGCTGATGGCGGGGGCGATGTTCCGCGGGCAATTCGAAGGCCGCCTGAAGGCAATATTAAAGGCAGTCAAAGATTCCGATGGTCAGATTATATTGTTTATCGACGAATTGCACACATTGGTCGGTGCGGGAAAGGGCGAAGGCAGTATGGATGCAGGCAACCTGTTAAAGCCGATGTTGGCACGCGGTGAATTACACTGTCTGGGTGCGACCACACTGGATGAATATCGCCAGTACATTGAAAAAGACCCCGCATTGGCACGCCGTTTCCAGCCCGTATACGTGGACGAGCCGTCTGTTGACGACACGATTTCCATTATGCGCGGGCTGAAAGAAAAATACGAAGGCCACCATGGTGTTCGTATTTCGGACAGTGCATTGGTATCCGCGGTGAAATTGTCAGATCGGTATATTACAGATCGATTTTTGCCGGACAAGGCAATTGATTTGATTGACGAAGCCGCCGCCCGCGTTCGTATTGAAATTGCATCCAAGCCGGAAAAACTGGACGAGGTTGATCGGCGCCTGATGCAATTGAAAATCGAACAACAGGCGCTGAAAAAAGAAAAAGACGACGAATCAAAAAAGCGTCTGAAAGAATTGGATGGCATTATCAAAGAAACAGAAGCAGAATCTTCGGCCCTGACCGCCGAATGGCAATCCGAACAAAAAAAGATGCGTGCGTTGTCTGATGCGATGGCGGCGCTGGATGCGGCCAAGGCCGAGGTTGCAACCGCCATGCGTAACGGTGACTATGAAAAGGCGTCTGCATTGCAGTATGGAAAAATACCGCAGCTAGAAGAAGAAATCAAAAAGATGAACGCCGATGCGCGTGAATATAAAACGGTATTGCCCGAACATATTGCCGCAGTGGTTGCAAAATGGACCGGCGTTCCGGCCGATAAACTAAATGGTGATGAACAGTCAAAGCTGTTGAATATCGAAGATGAACTGCGTAACCGCGTTGTGGGCCAGGATTTGGCACTGACCGTTATTGCGCGCGCGATACGACGCAGTCGTGCGGGCCTGTCGGATCCGCGTCGCCCGGCCGGCAGCTTTATGTTCCTGGGGCCGACCGGTGTCGGCAAGACCGAGGTGGCCAAGGCCCTGGCCGAATATTTATTTCATGACGATACGGCCATGACACGAATTGATATGAGCGAATATATGGAACCGCATTCGGTATCCCGTCTGATCGGCAGTCCCCCCGGATATGTCGGATATGAACAGGGTGGGGTACTGACCGAAAGTGTGCGTCGTCGCCCGTACCAGGTATTGCTGTTCGATGAAATTGAAAAGGCAAACCCGGATGTGTTTAATGTATTTTTACAGATATTGGATGATGGCAGACTGACCGATGGCCAGGGGCATGTTGTGAACTTTTCCAACACGATAATCATCATGACCAGCAATCTGCCGGATATGGATGCGGTGAAAAAACACTTCCGTCCGGAATTCATTAACCGTATTGATGAAATTGTGTTCTTTAACAAGCTGGGTAAAGACGTGATGGCGGGGATTGTGAATATCCAGCTGCGCGGGCTGACCAAGCGTCTGGGGGAACGCAACATATCAATGCATGTATCGGACAAGGCGGTCAAATGGTTGGCCGAACACGGATATGACCCGGCGTTTGGGGCGCGTCCGTTGCGGCGTCTGATTACATCTGCGGTCGAAGATAAAATCGCAGATCTGATTTTGTCTGGCGGCGTTACCGACGGTGGCACGGTCGATGTGGATGTAAAAGGCAAAGACCTGGTCATCAAATAAAGAAACGGGGCATCGCCCCGTTTCTTTACACGTTTTCCATCGCGGCATCCATTTTGGCGGCGCATCGAAATACGCGCCGCAATACGGCTTTGGGCAATAGTTCCAGGCCGGCCTCGTACCGATGCAGCATCTTGGTATCACAATCCAACAGATGTGCCATCTGTTCTGGTGTGATACCGTCCAGCTGGCGCGCCATCTGGATTCCGGTTCCGAAATAGTCTGCGCTGATTATTATTGTTTTTGCCATTTTTTCTTCTCCTTACTTTTTGTTAATAAAAAAAGCCCGTCTTGATGAGAGACGGTTGGAGGTTAACAACTATGTAATCAATAGCGCTGTTTATTCAGATATATCACAGCCCTCCAACCACGGTTGGAGAATTTTGATTACCGAGGTTGTTAAGCCCCGCATCGGTCATCACCCGATGCACGCATATTATAACGGATTATTTTCTGAATTGCAAATATTAAACCACCCCGCCAACATAGCGGGCAGGGTGGTTCTTGCGGGATAGCCGTATCTGCAAGGCATCCAACTTGCAATGACGACAAGTTGGCGTTGGTCTATATCAATTTTGCCTCTTGCAATAATTGTTCCAGGTATGTGCCGCTGATTTTTTTCAGGCCTTGTTTCCCCAGGACCTTGACCAGCCATGGCATATCGATATCGTGCAATGGTTTGCGATCGTTTAAACAATAAATACTGCGCAACAGTACGCGTATATCAAAACATGAATCAAATACTTCTGGTACGCCGCGGTCGATGTTTAACAGGGTGTATACGGCCTCCATCGCGGTGCGGACGGAATATTCGGTTGTGAAAACCGTATCGCGCTGGGTTTCCGCGTAATTACCAATAAATGCCAGGTTGACCGAACCCGTTGGCACAACCAATGGGCGGTCGCCAATGGCGCGTGGCATGAAATATGTGCTGATGAACGGCATATGACACGGCACGGTATTGGCCGAATTTCTGGCAATGTCATCAATTTCTGTGCGTGGAACGCCCATGTGATACAGCAATTCTGCGCACAGTTCCGCACCGGTGCATTCGGTAATTTTTTTCTTTACATAATTACCCGGTGTATCCGACAACAGACCGTATGTCCAAACGATGATTTCGTTCTTTTTCTGTTTGCGGAAATGCGGTTGGCGTGAAATGCTGAATCCGTACAGCCAATTTGAATCTTTGATTGTGACGGGACCGCTGCTGACGATGGAACCGCTGTGCGGGTTCTTTTTACATATTTTTTCGATATATGGGACAATGCGGTCGTCGGTAAATGTTATTGTCGCCGACATAACCCAGTTCGCAACAGGTATATTTTCGCAGAACTTGTCCGGTTTTCCAAATGCAGGATTCTGGGCGGCGATATTTTTCCATAATTGCCAACTGCCACCGATGCCATCTGGTTTCGGGGCGGGGGTATCATTCGTGCCATATGTGCTGGATTCTGTGATGGAACCATTGGTCACAAATACCAGATCATCCGGGGTTAACTCGATGCTTTTCTTGCGGCCGGCCTTTTCCATCTGGATCTGGGTTGCTGTGATTTTCCCACGTGCAGATTTGGTGATAACGTTTGTGACGCGTGTGTCATAGTGGAATTTAACCCCGCGCGCATCCAAATAATTGACCAATGGCGTAATCAGCGATTCGTATTGATTGTATTTTGTGAACTTTAACGCCGACATGTCGGCCAGTGATCCGATATGATGGATAAAGCGCAATATATAACGACGCATTTCCATTGCCGAAGACCAGCGTTCAAATGCAAACATGGTCGCCCAATACAACCAAAAGTTTGATTCAAAGAATTCTTCGCTGAATACTTCGTTAATTTGAACGTCGTTTAATTCTTCTTCCTGCATCAGGGCCAGATTGATAAGTTCTTTGATCGCCCCCTGGGTCAGGGTCAGTTTTCCATCTGACGGCAGACGTTTTCCGCGCCGTTCAATAACGCGGGTATGGGAAAAGCTGGGGTCGGCCTTGTTCAGCCAATAAAATTCGTCCAATACTGATACGTCCGGATTTTCCAGTGACGGTATGGATCGGAACAAATCCCACAGCGTTTCAAAGTGGGCCTCCATTTCGCGACCGCCACGGATTATATACCCACGATCTGGATTGTATATGCCGTCCATGCTGCCCCCGGCCAGGGATAATTCTTCGTATATATGAATTTTATTTCCGCGCATGCCGCCGTCACGGATTAAAAATACCGCAGTGGCCAGCCCGGCCAGCCCGCCGCCGACGATATAGGCGGATTTTTTCTCTATGCCCTTGGGCTTTTGTGGGTTGGCAAATGCCTCGTAATTGCCATTGCTAAGATACATGTTTTGCTCCTTTGGTTTGTTTATAGAATATGCGGCACACATTTTTTAAGTAATAGGAGCCTTTTCACTGCATCTTGCAATTGACACGTGGGTATATTTATTTTTATAATGTGTGTATGAAATCAATATTACTGTCTTTGGTTGTTTTGGTTGCATTGGCGGGATGTGGGGTTAAATCTGAATTGTCCCATCCGGGTGATGCATACCCACGCAATTATCCGGTATATTGATATAAATTGCGGGCGTGGCGACTACGTAGCGAAGTGCCGCCATACCGCTGAATTAAAATATGGGCATATGGCGACTACGCAGCGAAGCGGAGTGCCGCCACGCCCAAGTAAAACGCGGGCGTGGCGAAACTGGTAGACGCGCTGGATTTAGGTTCCAGTGGAGCAATCCATAGGAGTTCAAGTCTCCTCGCCCGCACCAAAATAAAAAGTACTTGATTTCTAGTAATTTTTATCCCATAATCCACCGCAGAATAATAAAAGGCATAAAAATGGCATCAAAGAAAGGCAATAAAGAAGTTGTTCAGTTGCGCAATAACGAAACCGGATACTTCTATATCACAACAAAAAACACAAAGTCTGAGAATACCCAGGGTAAAATGAAATTCCGCAAGTATGATCCGAAACTGCGTAAGCACGTAGTTATGACAGAGGCAAAAGTTTCACACTAAGGTTTCTGTTCTTTTACCTCCATTGTTTATGCGGCGGGTGATTCCCGCCGTGTATTTTTTTTATGATGTTTATAAAAACGCCGCCGGGTCGCCCCGGCGGTGTTTCGAATGCCCCGAAAGGAAGGAAAGGAGAAAAAGAAATTGGGCATTCTAAAAAGTGTTTCCAGGGTCCATGGTCCAGAGGAGAGAGAATGTAGGAGGGAGTCTGAATCCCTGGACCCTGCGGAGGCTTTCGCACCCGGTCATCGGATTTGCTTCCTTTGACGAATCGAAATGTAATACATTTTTATTGGTTTGTCAAGAGAATTGTCAAAAAAATTTTTTAGTATATCTAAGTGTGTGCAAAAAAGCCGAAATTCCGTCGATTCCTAGGAAAACCTACTTGTTGTAAGTACAGGGTATTTTTCATAAAATTTTTTATGAATTAGCAAGGGAAGCGTGACATTCCGCCAACAAATGTCGCATAGGATTGCTAATCTAAGAGGAGATAAAAAATGACACACGAAGATGTTTGGCGCGCAATAGAGCGCTTTGCCATGGCTCATAATATGTCTTGTTCAGGTCTGGCAAAATGCAGCGGGTTGGACCCAACAACCTTTAATAAAAGCAAGCGCTGGTCCAAGGAGGGACAACCGCGTTGGCCTTCTACGAACAGTATATCTAAGATTTTGTCATCTACCGGGTCGAAAATACAGGATTTTACCAAGTATATCGATCAAGAACCGGAAAGATCATAAAATATTGGGTTTTTAATACTGGTATTGGCCGTCATATATGTATATGGCGGCTTTTTTTGTGGACATCCGCACACACATTGGATACGATATTTTACATGTTGAATGGAATTAGAATTTATGCATCTGATGATGTGTGGCGTCAAATTTTAACCGATTTGGGGGCCGCTGTGTTGGATGCACCAGATGCCGCAGATATTAATTTTGATAAATTAAATATATTGGGGCCGGTTTCAGCATTGGAATTAAAATCTGTGATATTGGCTGCGCTGGATAATACGGACGTGTTGCAAAAAATATTTGGGGGGCCGGTATCAATGCCGCGTATGCAGGCGCGAATCGTTACATTACTGTATAAAACCGGCGGAATGCGTTGTGATGAAATAAAAATGGGGTTGGGATATTCACCAAATACGGCGACACATACTGTTGATACGGCCATATATCAGTTGCGCCGGGCATATGGTCGTGATTTCATCATTAATGATAATGGGGTATATCGTCTTGGCACATTATAAATTGCGTTTTTTCGGCAAAATCCCCAGTACCCAGACATATGCACATGAACTAATTGCGCACCATGGTGCCACGGATCACACCGCAATTGTTGCCGCCGCACAAAGTGCAGGACGTGGTCGATATCGTCGTACGTGGGTATCACATCATGGTAATCTGTATGTCAGTTTTATATTTGATGCGAATGTGCCGGATGGACGCCTGGCGTATGCGGTGGCGGTGGCGGTGGCGGAAAGCCTGATCTATTTTAAGGTTGATGCGCGCATAAAATGGCCGAACGATATAATGGTGGATGGCAAGAAAATTGCAGGGATTCTAATAGAATATGTCGGTGATTTTGTCGTTGTTGGTATCGGTGTGAATATAACATCAAATCCACGTGTGAATGCAAATTATACGACCACGCGTATGGGAAAGTATTGTCGTGCAAGTGCGATGGATGTACTGGGGCAGATAATGAAGAATTTGGACGTATGGCGTGGTGCAGATTTTTCGGATGTGCGCGCACGCTGGACCCAGCGGGCAATTGGGTTGAATCAAACGGTTAAGTATAAAAATATGGATGCAATATTAATTGGAATCAATGATGATGGCGCATTGATACTGCAGCGTGATAATGAACAATTTTGTGTATATGGTGATGAAATAATGATGAATTAAAAAAATAACTATTGACTTTTGTTCCAAATTGTGATATTATAAAAGCATAAACAGTAAAGATTCTGCCCGCAACATGTTGCGGATTTTTTTGTTTATTTTTTCATGCCTGTGCGATTTTGCGCGGGCTTTTTTTTTGTTTGGTACATAAACGGAGAGAGAAATGCGTTTAAATCTTGTAAAGAATCCTGATGCCGCTGCAATGGATAAATATGAGATTGCACGTGCAATATATGCAGAAGGCGGTGGCGGGTCATTACGTGCGGCGTCGGCATTGGCGTCCATGGTTGCAAATGCGGCGATTGCTACATCGCGTACACCAATTGATATTGTGCGTGATATTGCAATGTTTTCGGCACGTGATAAAAAATCACCACGACATAATGCATGGCATGTTCATGTAAATGACGCGGGCTTTCAAATGTGTTTGCGTGTTGTAAATGCAATGCTGAAACAAAATTTGGGCGATTATTGTAACGGGGCAACAAATTTTCATCATGAAGATGAAATGCCAGATTGGGCAATTGCACGTGGATATATCGCAGAATGTGATGGGATATTATTCTATGCATAAGGATAAAAATACGATTGGCAAAATTGTACGTGGCGGATTTTTTGCAGACCGACGCACGCATATTATGTCCGGGGTCGGAATTATTTCTGCCGTGGCGGCATATCTGGTCGGGGACAGTGATATTTTCGTCATGTTACAGGCAATCTTTACATTGGGGGGAATTTATTTCCTGCGAAAAACAAACGATACAAAAGGACAAAAAAATGGAACAGGTTCCTGAAAAATTTTTAAACAAGGATGGCAGTGTTAATACAGATGCCTTGATAAAATCTTATACGGCATTGGAAAAGAAAATTGGCACGATGGTATCTGTACCAACCGCCGACAGTGATAATGATCTGCGCAGTAAATTTAATCATGCGATCGGCGTTCCGGACAGTGCCGATGAATATCCAATATCTGCCATGTTCGAAGGCAGTGATGTTCGTCAGCGTTTTCACGAAATCGGTCTAACAAAAAGTCAGGTTGAAAAAATTTATCAAATGGCCGAAGAATTTTTATCACCTGTGATATCTGATTTGTTCGGTATGCAAAATGATGTGCGTGCAAAAGAAGAATTAAAAAATTTCTTTGGTAGTGAAGAAAAAATGATGGATGCATTACATGCAATCAATGATTTTGGTACGCGTTTTTTACCCGCCGATGCGTTTGAATCATTATGCGCTACACCCCAGGGAATCCAAGGTCTGTACCGTATGATGCAATCAATGGAGCCGGATGTTAGAACAGAAAAAAATGCGTCTGAAAATTTTTCTGACAGCGACCTGCGTCGAATGATGCGTGATCCAAAATATTGGCGCGATGCCGAACCAGAGTATGTTCGAAAAATAGAAAATGGATTTAAAAAGTTGTATTCATAGAAAAAAATATGCACTTTCTCCTTTACTATTTTTGCGGTTTCAGATAAAATAAACAGTAAGAACAAAAAAATTTGTTCTGTCCAAAAAGTAAAAGGAGAGACGAATGCTATTTCTGTTTGGCAAGAAAAAAGTTGCTGAAAAGACAGCAGCAAAACCGGCTGCGAAAAAAGTAGCAGCAAAACCAGCTGCGAAAAAAGTTGCGGCAAAACCGGCTGCGAAGAAAGTAGCTGCAAAACCGGCTGCGAAAAAAGTTGCGGCAAAACCGGCAGCGAAGAAAGTTGCGGCGAAACCAGCTGCGAAGAAAGTAGCGGCGAAACCGGCAGCGAAGAAAGTTGCGGCAAAACCGGCAGTGAAGAAAGTTGCGGCGAAACCGGCAGCGAAGAAAGTAGCAGCAAAACCGGTTGCAAAGAAAGTAGCTGCAAAACCGGCAGCGAAAAAAGTTGCGGCAAAAAAGCCAGCGGCCAAGAAAAAATAATAATTACCCCGCATCTGCGGGGTTTTTATATGCGCCCGCCATGGGCATTTTTAATCCCAAGTTTCAGTCGGATGAGAACAACCAGTCCGACTGAATCTTTGGCGCGGATAATCCCATATGGGACCCACGTAATTTTGATGTGCGGCGCATATATGCATAACCGTAATCAAAATTTTTAAACCGACACGCACATAATGCGTGTCTTTTATTTTTTACAACAATAGGGGAAAATATTTTATGTCAGTTTCCATTGATAATGTCTTCGTAAAACAATTCGAAGCAGATGTTCATTTGGCTTATCAGCAGATGGGCACAAAACTGCGTTCAACTGTTCGCAGTAAATCCGGTGTAATAGGTGCATCCACCACTTTCCAGAAAGTTGGTCGCGGCATGGCCAGTACCAAATCACGTCATGGTATCGTTCCGGTAATGAATCTGAACCATGAACCGGTTGAATGTATATTACAGGATTATTATGCCGGTGATTGGGTCGATGCATTGGATGAATTAAAAACAAACGTTGATGAACGTCGTGTTGTTGCAAGTGCCGGTGCATATGCGTTGGGTCGCAAAACAGACGAATTGATTATCGACGCAATGAATAACGCAACGGCCAGTGTCGGTGATTATTCAACCGGTCTGTCCAAGGATCTGATTCTGTCTGCATTAGAGGTTTTAAATACCAATGATGTGCCGGATGATGGTCGTCGCTTTGCGGTTATTGGTGTGCACCAGTGGAATGAACTGTTGACGCTGAAAGAATTCGTTTCGTCTGAATATGTTGGTGATACGCCGATGACAAACGGTGCAGATGCACGTAAATGGTTGGGTATCACATGGGTATTGCATAATGGCCTGCCGGCCGATGGCGCGAACCGTGACTGCTTTTTATATCACGCGTCCAGCATTGGGCACGCATGCGGTCAAGAGGTCAAAACAGACATTTCTTGGCATGGTGAACGTGCGGCGCACTTTATATCAAACAGCATGTCCCAGGGTGCGGTAATGATTGATGAAACAGGTATTGTTCGCATGAAGTGTGGCGAATCAGCCCAAGGCGAATAAGACAAATAACATACAGGCAAAGGATAAAAGAAATGGCATTTCAGAATAAAAATCTGTCCGTGATTGCGTATGCAAATGGTTTTACATTGTGGCATTATGTGTCGGATGAAAAAATTGCGGCAATTACCACCGCCGGATATTTCGACAGTGTTAAAACACTGATGAATATTGGTGATGTAATTATTATAAATGCAACTGATAATACTGCATTAAGAAAAGTTGGTGTGACCGGCGATAAAATTACGCTGGCGGCATTGGCCTAAAATAAATCTGCCGGGCCGGTATTATGCCGGTCCCGGTTTTTATGTTTTTTTATGAAAAAAAGGGGGCGTTAATGCTTACTAAGATTGATTTATGCTCTATGGCATTACTGAAACTGGGAGAGGCGCCCATTCAATCGCTGGCCGATGACAGTGCGTCTGCACAATTGGCGCGAACATTGTTCGATACGGTAATAGACAACCTGTTGACGTCACATGTGTGGCGTTTTGCGTGTCGGTCTTTTGAATTGACCAAGAATACGGATGGGGATTTCTTGATACCGGTTGATTGTTTGCGTGTTGTTAAATGCGACGGGGATATTCGTGGGAACAAGATCTTTGGGCCAGGTAATACAATGACAATCATTGGATTGACACGTGTCGCGCCAGAGGCATTCCCAGGATATTTCGCCAGTGTTGCCGCAACGCGATTGGCGATGGAATTTTGTATTCCATTATCGGGCGATCAAACGGTTTTCAGAATGTTAACCGCGTTATATGAAACAGAACTGCAATCCGCAAAATTCATTGACAGCAGTACATCGACGCCTGCGGGTATAGATGATTTTTCGTTGATTAGCGCACGTTTTTAAAATTATGGAGGGGCGCGAATGGGATCTTTTATAAAAACACAGAATTCTTTTGCCAGCGGGCAGGTTGATTCTGAATTCTTTGCCCGCGATGATATAAACGGGCTAAGTCGGTTGGAAAATATGGATGTTATTTCCGGCGGTGGTTTAACACGTCGACGCGGATTGGCATCGGTTGCCGCGTTGCCATCTGATGCACGATTAATTCCTTTTTCCGTGGCCGAAGGTGAAGATTATTTGTTGGCACTGACCGATGGGCATATCCTAATTTTTTCAAACGGAATCCAGGTGCGTGATATTTTATCGCCATGGAATACCACGGCATGTGGTCGTTTGCAATATGCCCAACGTTTCGGTACAATGATATTCGTGCACCCGGATTATCAGCCGCGGATATTAAAGAAAACAGGCAATACATTTTCATTATCGTTGTTCAGCTTTTCCAGAAATGATGCCGATATGACGATAAATATCCCGTTCATGAAATTTGATGATGCAGATGATATAAAAATCACAGTTTCACAAAATTCTGGCGGGAACAATTATGCAACATTTACCACATCACGTGATTTCTGGACCGCGGCGCATGTAAATGGACGCCTGGCCCTGCTGGATCGTCAGTGGGTTATTACGCAATACATCAGTCCGACGGTTGTTGTTGCATATACCAATGGGCCATATACGTTGCCTTCATCAGCCGTATCCGATTGGCGCGAGGCCGCATTCAGCGAAACCCGCGGATGGCCATGCAGTATTTCATTTCACCAGGATAGACTGGTTTTTGGTGGTTCGCGTGATTGGCCGGCTGGCGTATGGATGTCCCAGGTTGGGCGGCATAACAATTTTGATGTTGGTACCGGTCTGGATGACGAGGCGATATTTATAACCCTGTTATCCAGTCGACGTCAGCAAATCTGTACGGTCGTCAGCAGTGATAATCTGCAGATTTTAACGTCTGTTGGCGAATGGGCCATATCCAGCAAGCCATTGACACCGTCGGTTGTAGATATTAAGCAACATACATCTGTCGGCAGTGTGGCCACCCGTTATTTGCCGCCGCAAAAGGTCGAAGGCGCGACTGTATTTATTTCCGCTACGGAAAAGGATATACGTGAATTAACGCTGGATGAACTTAGCCAGACTTATAATGCTAAGGATTTGTGTGCGCTGTCCAAAAGCCTGATGACGGGGCCTGTTGATATTGCATATAATGATGACACACATCAATTATTTATTGTTATGGCGAATGGCGATATGGCGGTGTTGAACAAGAATTCGACGTTGGGGATTTCTGCATGGGGTGTTTATAAAACCCAAGGACAGTTTTTGTCTGTTGCGGTGGCTGGTGGTGAAACATTTGTTGTTGTGCGCCGTGGTGTCGTGGTCTGTCTGGAAAAGTTTTCCGATAACGAAATGGTTGATGCGGGCCAGTATGGATTTTCATTCTCAGCCGAGGCATTGCCATTACGTGCCAGTGGACATAACCCAAAGAAAATAAGAATTTATAAAATATCCGCGCGTGTATTGGATACCAAGTCACTGTTTATAAATGGGGCGCGTGTGACATTGCCAAATGGCATATATGACGCGGCCCAGCCAGGATATACGGGTGATGTCTTTATAAATATACTGGGGACGCATACAGACACCATTTCACCAATGTGGCGACTGCATGGCAGTGACCCATTGCCGGTAACGGTATTGTCGGTCACGATGCATGGGCGATATTCAATTTCATAATCAAAGGAGATTTTTTATGGGACAAGTTGTATCAGATGTAACGGAAGTATTGGATTACAAAAAAGCAAAAAAAGAAGCAAAAACTGAACGCAAAAAAATACTGGAACAGATGGCGGCGGATGAACAGGCCAAGAATAATCTGGTTAAAAAGGCACTGGCAACGCAACGTGCAAAATACGGTGCGTCCGGAATGTCCGGTGCCGGTCGCGGCATGACCGAAGAGGCTGTTTTAAAACGTCTGGCCGAAGAAACCGAGCAGCCATATGAAGATAAACGGCGCACTAATCTGGAAAAACTGAGAAAGGCACATGCAAAAAAACCGAATATCGTAAAATCACTGTTGTCCAGACTGGATGATATTGTCGGATAATCATGGGGGGCATTATGTACAAAATTACTTATACCGGTGATGGCGCAACCACGGAATTCATGTTTGCGTTCCCGTTTTTCCAAGAATCAGATATTCGCGTCGTTGTCGATGATTGTGTTATGACATCAACCGAATACGGCGTATATTCAAACGAAGATTTAACCGGTGGTACGGTTATATTTGCCAATGCCCCTGCGGATAATGTACGTATCGATATTTTTCGCCAGGTGGATTTGTCGCGCGTAATTGATTATCAGCCGACGGCAAAGATTGATCCAGAGGATTTAAATACCGATTTCAATTTCCTGTTGGCGGCGTTGCATGATATTCGTGGGGCCGATATTGATTTGGCCCAATGGCAAAATACGCACGATAACGTAATGCGTTTTTTAGAATACACAAATAACCTGGTCACAGATAAACTGGGTGGGGGTGGCGTATTGGGGATTTATAATAATTTAATTTCCGTACTGGCCACGGCGCAGCCATATCTGATAAACGATTACGGTTATGTTACAGATGTGGCACCAAATGAAACACAAGATGATTACGGAATTCTGTGATTTTATGGATGAGTGGAATGCCGTCATTGGATGTGAAACACCGCGGCATCATCGCGAAATTATGCGGTTTTTGGTTGATGTCTGGATGGATGTGCCGCATCGTGGATTGTTGATGGCTTTTCGGCATTCTGGGAAATCGACGGTGGTTGGAATTTTTGCTGCGTGCGTCTTATTGCATCGTCCAGAATCGCGTATAATGATACTGTCGGCGGAAACGTCACTGGCGGGGCGAATGGTTGGACATATAAAACATATATTGGAAAATCATCCGGCTTGTCAAAGTCTGGTTCCATCAAATAAAAAAGAATGGGCGGCCAGCCGTATTACCATAAATCGTCCGGTCGGTATACGCGAACCATCGGTTGTATGCCAGGGAATATACGGAAATATTACAGGTATGCGATCCGATTTGATTATTTGTGATGACATAGAGGTCCCAAATACCAGTAACACCGCGCACAAGCGCACAGAATTACGTGAACGGTTGCGGGAATTAGATTTTATCCTGGCACCGCATGGTGCCATGATTTATATCGGGACGCCGCATACGGTCGATACGATTTATCGTACCGGCTCTGATGACACATCAGATTCTGGTGCATCGACAGGTTCAACAGAATTGTCGTCACTGGTTTGATTGGGGTCGGATTTCGCACCGCTCAGGAATGTGCGCAGTTTCCCCAGTAATGCCATACCAGCATCGCCAAACATTGGCAGATATGTTTCGTATTCTGGCATGTCCACCTGTAATTGTGCGCGTACACGGTCAGATATGGGTGTGTTTATAATCTGACTGGCATTATTCCACATGCGATATGCGCGATATGTTTGGGTGACGATATCCCATTTCTGTTGCAGTTCCGCATTCCCATTCAGCGCATTGCGTATCGCAACCAGCCATTCTGCACCAAATTGTTTTATTACCGGGTCGGATTCCAATCGGGCCAGACCCGAGTCATCTGGGGTAAATTCCGCGATAACACGCGCCAGGTCATTCCATTGTTCTGGTGCAACTGGTGCGGCGGTTGCGGCGGTACCCATTGCGCCACCGTATGGCATCAGATCGCGTTCAATTGAATCCATGGGGGTCTTACCACTGCGCAGATTTTCGATATGACGCACCAAACTGGATCCGGTTGGTAATTCGCCCAGGGCTGTTAAAACGTCAGGTGTGGCCTCGTCCACGAACACTTGATTAACCACGGTCCATCCGCCGATAATAACGTGTTCCTGGCGATACAGGTTCAGCAATTTTTGCGCGATCACGCTGGCTTTGACGTTTAACATGATGCCCCCTCCTGGCGATAATGTTTATCGGAATTATTCCGTTACAATCATAATAATCTTGTGTACGGATTTTCCTGTAACTTTTTCTTCGGGTGATACAACCTGACCATGCGCGCGTCCCTTGGCATCTGTGCGAAAGATCGCGATATGGGCCGTTGTGGCGCTGTCTGTAGGCAGTGTTGCAAAGTCTGTATCAATAAAGACCGCCAAATCACCCGGTTCCGGTGTAACAGTGGAATCGGCAAACAGGTATGCATTTTCCGGGATAAATCCGCCCAGACGTTTTGAGTTTGGCATAATCGCATAGATACCGGGGCGACCCTCTAATGGCATTGGGGCGACAATCATTGTCTTGTCCGATTTTTTCAAAGATATTGATTTGCCGGACGGTGTGCCGAATACCGGAACCAGCTTTTTTCGTGCGCTGTCATACAATTTGGCACCATACAGGCCGCCCTGTAAATCCATGCCGGATACCGGTGCGCCGGGAACCAGAACAGATTTGACGCGTTCTTTGACTTTGCTGATTTGCTTGTTCAGTTCGCCAGACTTATACAGTTTTGCGATTTCATCAAACAGGCTTTCTACATTGTGTGCAAATGATTTGGCTAATGGTTCGATCTCGTTTTCATAAACCTCGCGCTGGCCAACCTCTATCTTATGATAAACGGACAATGTCATACCGGCATCTTTTGCGGCCTGGGCAATGGTTTTACCGGTCTGTTGACGGATTTTGCGAATGCCGCTGCCGAACACTTTCAGGCCGCTGTCTTCGTTATCATTCAGACGACGTTTGATTTCATTCTGCCACTGGCCGGCGACATCGTCAGATTCCTTGATGAATATATCGGACAGTTTGCATCCCAGAATATTGCATATATTCAGCAACTGCTTCTGATTCAGGCGACGTACACCTTTTTCAATCTTGGAAACCGCGGACAGGGACAGGTTTGCGCGACGTGCCAATTCTGTCATCTTCATACCGGCGGCAAGTCTGATGTTACGTATATTATTTGGAAAAATTATTTCTTCCTGGGCCATTGCGAACTCCTTCGTATTCTTGACAAAATATTAGTCAATTTTAAAGCCCAGTGCAAGAGAATAATTACAGTGGCATATCGTCAGGAATCGCACTGGCGTCAAAGTTTGTGTTTTCAAATTCAGGTGCCGGCGCAGATGCATTGGTTGGCATGGCGTCATTGAATGGGTTTTCGCCGCGTGCAGCCTCTTCATCCAGGTTGTCAAACAAACTGTAATCGCCCAAGAATGCTGTTTGTACGGTCTCTGGCCGGCCATGACGGTTTTTGCCGATAATGATTTCCGCCTTGCCGCGGGCGCGTTCCAAACGACGTTGCCAGTTTTCGACCTGGGCATCACTGCTTGTATTCGACAGGCGTTGTGACGGGTCGCGATTTTGCAGATAGTATTCTTCGCGATAGGTGAACATCACAATGTCAGCGTCCTGTTCAATAGATCCCGATTCGCGCAGGTCTGATAACATTGGGCGTTTATCATCACGTGATTCGACACTACGTGACAACTGGGACAGGGCAATAACAGGCACATCCATTTCCTTGGCCAGCATTTTAAGGCCACGGGTGATTTCGGATAATTCCTGAACGCGATTATCATTACGCTTGCCGCCTGGTGATGTCATCAGCTGCAGGTAATCGATAACAATCAGTGCAATGCCACCATGCTTGCGCGCGATGCGACGTGCACGTGTGCGCATCATCGGCACAGACATACCCGGCGTGTCGTCAATACGCAACGGTACGCGACCAATCGCATTGGCGTATTGCGACATTTTAAGGAAATCTTCGTCCGTCAGGTTGCCTTCGCGCATGGCGGATGCGGGTACCTTGGACTGGGATGACAGAACACGCGCCGCCAACTGGGAACGTGACATTTCCAGACTGAAAAACACGACCGCGCCCTTGTAATTTACATTTGCGCGTCCGGCCAAGATTGCATTTGCCGCGTTAAACGCGATATTCATCGCCAGCGTTGTTTTTCCCATCGCGGGACGTCCGGCGATGATAATCAAATCGGAATGGTGCAGGCCACTGATGGATTTATCCAATGCCGTTAAACCCGTGGTCAGGCCCGACAGCATGCCGTCGGCCTTGTACGCGATTTCGGCTTCGCGCATGGCCTCGGCCAATGCGTCTGAAATCAAACTTGGTTCCTGTTCGGTGTCACCGACGGTCGACAGGTCAAACAGCTTCTGTTCTGCGATTTCAATCTGGCGCGCAACGGGATTATCCAAATCCTCAACAAATGCGGCGCCGGCAATATCCTGGCCGATGGTAATCAGTTCGCGCCGCAGTGCATTTTCATAAACGATGCGGCCATATTGATCGACATTTACCACCGTTGCACCGGCACCGGCCAGTTCGGTCAAATAATCGACGCCGCCAACGGATTCCAGCGTTCCCTGCTGATCCAGATAATTTTTCGCGGTGATGATGTCGAATGGGATACCGGCGGCAAATTGCTTTTGCGCCAGTTTATAAATTTCCTGGTGCGCAGGGTGCGAAAAATGTTCCGGTTTCAAGAATTCGGACACGCGTTCCAATGCGCGATTGTTCATCAGAACCGCGGCCAGAACGGCCTGTTCTGCTTCTAAGTTTGTTGGCAATGTTTTGGGAGTAAAGTCCATGTCAGATATAGTATATAAAAATTTTGCTATTTCAACGCCTTTTTTGCGCGGGTTCAAAGAATTAAAGATACCGGTGATGGATGCGGGCGGAAATCCGGCTTGGCCCGAGGTTTTTCCAGTGCCCCGCATCGAACAAATGCGCGATACTGTCGGGCGTCGGCACTTTATGTCCCAGATGATGCTGGAATGTGGCGGATTGGAACGTGTGCGATTGGATCCGGGTGCGCTGCATTTCTATGATGCGGAATTTGACGCGGCGCATGCGCGCATTGGTGACAAGCGTGTCACAGGTGCGGCATTATACTGGGATCCGTCCGGCGGGCGCCGCAAATCGGATGGCAGTGTATGCGTACTTGCCTTTCGTGATGACACGTCACATCGTGCGTTTATACATGACGCATTGTATCTGCGCGTGGATGATAATGACGCGCATCCATTGGCGCACCAGTGTGACATGGTGCTGGATTTCATGACGGCGCGTGCCATGCGACGCATTGCAATTGAAACAAACGGTATTGGAAACGCACTGCCGGAAATTATGCGTGATGTGGCCTCGCGCCGTGGTGCAAACATATTCGTCCAGAAAATCGTCAATAATAAAAACAAAGAATCCAGAATCCTGGATGCGATTGAACCGTTGTTATCCACTGGGCGCCTGTATGCGCATGCGCGTCTAAAACAAACACCATTGATGTCAGAAATGCTGGGGTGGAGTCCCATTGGCGCCACCACACATGACGACGGTTTGGATGCGGTTGCGGGTGCATTGGCGTTGACACCATACGTCATCCGCCCACGCGGCGCCGCGTCACAGATATTTTCCGCAAACACGAATTTCAAAATCTGAATAAAGCAAAGGAGTAAACATGCAAAACAATATTCAGAATCTTCAAAAACTGTATCGTCGTGCGATTGATGCGCGCGCGCCTTGGGTTCGCCGCTGGGACGATGCGATAAAGTACACAATGCCGCGCGATGACGCGGATGCGGCCGCGCTGTTTGATGCAACGGCCGCCGACAGTGCGGATAACCTGGCCGCGGCGATGTATTCGTTGCTGACGCCGCCGGAATCAATGTGGATTGATTTGGTGCCGGAAAGCGAAATGTCACCCGATGCCGCGCCGGCGGTGGCCGCCCTGCGCGCGAACCTGAATGATTCAAATTTTTATACCACAATTCATCAGTGCTATATGGATTTGGTTATCACCGGTACCGCATGCCTGTTTATGGCGGAAAATCCGATTGGTGCGGTGTCGGCGTTTTCGTTCACATCCATCCCGATGCATGACATCGCGCTGATCGGTGACGCGATATTCCACACGACATCCATGCCCGCGTCCGAGGTTTTACAGCGTTACCCAACATGGACGCCGCCGGCCAACCTGCGTGAATCGATCAAGAATGATCCGGAAATGCCCCTGCGTTTGGTGCAATGCCTAAAAGGCACCGAATTTGTTGCGTGGCTGGATGCGGGCGGCGACGTGGAAAACAATGTTGTTGCAACCGGCACGTTTGAGACGAACCCGTATATCATATTCCGCTGGGCCGTGTCGTCGGGCGAAATGTATGGCCGTGGGCCGGTACTGCGCGCATTGCCGGATATTAAAACCGCGAACAAGGTTGTGGAACTGGTGTTAAAGAATGCAACGATTGCCGTGTCCGGTATATGGCAGGCCGACGATGACGGTGTAATCAACCTGAATAACATCAACCTGACGCCGGGCGCAATTATACCAAAGGCCGTGGGTTCGTCGGGCCTGACGCCACTGGCATCGGGCGCAGACTTTGACGTGTCGCAACTGATATTAAAGGATTTACGCGAACGCATTCGTCACGCAATGCTGGCCGACCGCCTTGGGTTGCTGAGTGAAAAAGAAATGACCGCGACGGAAATCCTGGCCCGCAATGCGGACATGGTGCGAATCTTGGGCGCGACATATGGGCGACTGTTGCATGAATTTATCCGGCCCTTGGTCGATCGCGGATTACAGATTTTATCGCGCCGTGGTACGATTGACCGGATAAAGCTGCACAGTGATGCAGAATTAAAATACCTGGCGCCAATTGTGAAAATGGCGGCATCCGAATCCATGATTTCAACAAATATAGAGGAATAAAATATGCAAGACCTGGAACAAAACTATGCACGGTGTTTTGGCACCGCGGCGGGCGCGATGGTGTTAAATCATCTGCGCAAAATAACGATTGAACGGACACTCGGGCCCGCATCAACGGATGCGGAGCTGCGCGGACTCGAGGCGCAGCGCGCCCTGGTGCACCAGATTGAAAATCTTGTGAGACGGGGGAAACAATGAAATGAAAAAAGAAAGTAGCATAATGGGCATTGTTGATACCCTGCGCGACGGCTGGTTTTTAATCGCCTTTATCGCCGGCATGATATATTGGGTCGCGCGCCAGGATTCGTCACTGGCGGAGATTGAGCGTAACGAGCATCGCATCACGACACTGGAAAATCGCGCAACGATATTGGAAACCGGTATTGGCCAGATGCAGATGAAAATCGACGGAATCAAAGAAGACCTGACAATGATAAAATCCGCGGTTATAAAATAACCGCGGATTTTTATACTATTCCTGGTGATTTTATACAAGACGCATCTTGATTAGTACAGCTTGTGTCATATTTAAAACACGGTACTTCTGTTGGGGCACATGATCCGTAAGTCTCGATATAATTGCCTTTGTTATCACTGCCGGTGCTGGGCGAACGGGTGCATGTCTTGCGATCTGATGATAAGGTCCAGCCTTTTTCACAACTTACTTTTGTATGGTCTACAACTGCGCAACCGGAATTTTTTCCACCACATACATAATCATAGTCGTGGCAGTCTGATGCTACTATGTCTACAGCATATGCAGTATATGTTGCCATCGCCATAAACATTGCACAAAAAGGTACGTTTATTTTAGCTTGTTTTATTTTTACAAAAAACCCGGATTTCCACATAATTTTGCCCCCATTTTTATGCCTAATTAAAACGTAGGTTTATTTTAGGCATATTTTAACATTTTTTTCGGATTGCGCAATACCTTTTTGTTATTGAACCGGTGCGGCATTTTTATTACATTTCGTTATATATGAAGCAAGACTTATACGATTTTCTAAATACGGATCTGCAGTTCGTGCGTGGCGTGGGGCCGGTCTTGGCCGCCCGCCTGGCGGAGGTTATCGGTGGCCGTCGCGTGCTGGATTTCTTGCTGCATCGGCCGTCCGGCGTGCGGCCGCGGGCCCTGACAGACTGCGTGGCGGATGCTGAACCGGGACAAACGGTCACGATTGAACTGATGGTAAAATCCGTCCGGCCCGGGCGCACATTTCGCGGGCGCCGCGCCCCGACCCAGATTGTCTGTAACGACCACATGGGCGGCACTGTCTTAATTCAATTCTTTAATTCAAATTATTTGGAATATTGGCTGAAAAAATTACCCGTCGGCGCATGGCGGATTGTCAGTGGCCGGTTAGAGCGCAGCGGCACCCGCGCCATTATCAATCACCCCGAATTTATCGAAGAACCCGAAAACATCGCCAAAATCCCATCGATGCAGGTTATTTATCCGGCGGGTGAGGGGGTTACACAAAAAACATTCACCAACATCCGTGATCAAGTATTCGCCGCATTACCCGATAAACTGATTGGCACGGATGATAACACGCGTGAGTTTTTTGAGGCCCTGCACGCCGTGCATTTTCCGGGCGGTCCCGACGATTTGTTGCCGAATGCGACGGCAATGGGGAAACTCGCCTATTACGAATTATTGGCGCATCAGTCCGCCATTGCAATCAGTCGCCGCGCACGCCAATCCGCCCGCAATCGTCGCACAGTGCGCCCAAAGAAATATGATTTAATGGATAAATTCCGGGCGACATTACCATTCGAACTAACCGGCGCGCAGGCGCGAACACTGGATGAAATCTATGCCGACATGGCGCGCGATATTCCGATGATGCGCCTGGTCCAGGGGGACGTTGGATCGGGTAAAACAATCGTTGCGCTGGCGGCCGCGGTGCATATGGCAGAATTTGGGGCCCAGACGGCCTTGCTGGCGCCGACGGACACACTGGCGCAACAGCATTATGCAAAACTAAAACCCATGTGCGATAAAATCGGCATTGTGTGCGAAGTGCTCACCGGCCGGGACAAGGGTGCGGCGCGCCGCGAAAAATTAGTGTCACTGCGATCGGGGCGCACACGCGTTGTGGTCGGCACGCACGCCCTGTTTTCCGAAGATGTGGAATATAAAGACCTGGGCCTCGTTATTATTGATGAACAGCATCGCTTTGGTGTGGCCCAGCGCGAGGCCCTGCGGGCCAAGGGCGCGCATCCGGATATGCTGGCACTGTCGGCGACGCCGATACCGCGAACACTGTCCATGACGATGTATGGCGATATGGATGTGTCGATTATAAATGAAAAACCGGCCGGGCGCCTGCCCATCAAAACATCGAAAGTATCCGCCGCACGCATCAATGAATTGGCCGCGCACCTGGCGCCGCAGATTGCATCGGGGGCCAAGGTTTTTTGGGTGTGTCCCCTGGTCGAGGAAAACGGCGAACCGAACCAGGCGGCGGCCGTCGCGCGGCACGCATGGCTGCAACAATATTTCCCGGGTTGTGGCCTGGTCCACGGCCAGATGGATAAGAAAGTGCGCGATGCCGTCATGGCCGAATTCGCCGATGATAATTCAAATATGCCGGTGCTGGTCGCGACAACTGTGATAGAGGTTGGCATCGACGTCCCACGCGCAACAATTATCGTGATTGAAAACGCCGAACGCTTTGGCCTGGCCGCATTGCACCAGCTGCGCGGGCGCGTTGGCCGCGGCAATTTGCAGTCTTATTGCATATTATTATTCGGCCGGAATTTAAGTGATGATGGTATGCGCCGCCTGGACGTGTTATGCGAAACCGACGACGGCTTTGCCATTGCAGAACAGGATTTAATGATGCGTGGTGTCGGCGAACTGATCGGCACACGACAAAGCGGATGGATTCAGTATCATTTTGTAGACTATCGTATGCATCGCGACCTGTTTCGTTTGGCGTCCCGTGCGGCGATGGATGGCACCACGCCCGCCGCATGGACGCGCGATTTGATGTATATCTTTGACCGTGGGGATACAATCAGTGCGTAAGGTTTTTGCCATTTTATTATGTCTGTGTGTTGCGTTGCCCGCGCGCGCGGCAACATTGGTCAATGATACAGAAACGGAAAATCTGCTGCATGAACTGGTGACGCCGATTGCAACGGCTGCAAATATCGCCCCCAATCGGTTAAAGATTCATATTGTAAATGACGATGACTTTAACGCGTTCGTGTCGGGCGGCGAAGATGTTTATGTGTATACCGGCCTGCTGACGCAAATTAAATCGCCCGCGGCGCTTCAGGCGGTAATCGCGCACGAACTGGGGCACACTGTCGGCGGGCACATGACGCAAATGGCCGATCGCATGGCCGCGGAAATGCGCCGGGCATTATTGATTCAGGCATTGGGTATCGGCCTTATGGCGGCATCGGGCGAACCATCATTGGGGGCCGGCGTCTTGGCCGGGGCGGGCGGTGTCGCGACCCAGGGCATGCTGTCATTTTCGCGGGACGAAGAACGCATGGCGGATAACCTGGGGCTGGATATAATGCGGCGCGCGGGTTACGATCCGGCGGCATTTGTCACGGTATTTGAGCAAATGCAAAATATAACGGGCGCGGCCGAATCCAAAATAAATCCGAACAGAATAAATCATCCATTAACGGCCGAACGTTTAAAGAACGTGCGCGAATACATTGCGGCGCACCCGGGTAAATATACATCCGCGGATAAAAAGTATGGTGCCAAATATGAACTGGTACGTGCGAAACTGATAGGATACTTGGATACGCCGGCACGTGTTAATGACGCGTATCCGGCGCGTGATACATCGGACGGGGCCATTTATGCGCGCGCAATATCCGATATGCGGGGTGGGCGATTTGATACGGCGGCGGTGGGGGTGCGGGGGCTTACCACGCGCGCGCCAAAGAATCCATACTTTTGGGAATTGCTTGGGGATATAGAATTTGCCGATGGACGCTATGACGCATCGGTTGCCGCATACGATAATGCATTGAAATATTTGACCACCGCACCCCAGGTTCAGACGGCACTGGCCCTGGTCCTGACCGAACGCGGTGGGGCGGGTGACGTGGAACGCGCACGGGAATTATGCCTGCGTGCAAATTTGACAGAACCGTCACCACTGACATACTGGGTGTTGGCGCGCACATATGATGGTGATGGCCGGGCAAATTGGGCCATGGCGGAATATTATTCGCTGATGGGCAACGCCAAAAAAGCGCGCGCGTATGCGAAACGGGCGCAAAAATCCCTGCCGCACGATACACCAGAATTTATCAAATCCGGTGATATTTTGAATAGGAAGTAATCCGTCATCCGTTATTTGTCATCAGTACTGGCCGCGGCGCAAAGTTCCCATCCGGGAATCATCCACGGAAATTACATTTGCGCGGGGCCAGGTATTGGCAGGGGCAACGGGGCGGGGAATGACAAAAGGAGCATAATCGCGGCAATCCAGTTAATATTTTCAATTGGGATTTTGTTGGTATATAATTATTCCGCCGGCGGGTAACACCGTGGGCGGAGTGTGAGAACTCCAATCTGTCTGTTGAGAATATAGATTACAACAGAAAATCTCCAACCACTTGAAATTTTTCTGGTGGTTTTTTAATAAAAAACAACAGGGGGCGAATATGACCAAAAAACAGCAAATAACGTCTGTGTCGGATAATCCAGCTGATTTAATTTACAGACTAAATGATTTCTATAACAAAAATCCTGATTATGAAACGTCGGTCACGGATGACGGCCACTAAAAAAAATCCCCCAATTGGGGGATTCTTTAACCAATCAGCTTTTGCCAGATTGTCTTTTTCTGGGGCTGCTTTTTACGTTTACGACGTGGCGCATTCATCGTCGTCTTTTTTGCATCCATATGCTGGGTATTTTTCTTTTTTGCATCCGTTGATGGCGCGTGCGCAGCCAGTAAATCGTCCGTTTTATTCTGTTCCGGCGCAACGCGCTGAATTGAATACTGGTCAATATTCATTAAACTGTCATCGCCCATGATAACGATTTCTGTTTCGAATTTTGCCTCCATCTCGGCCAGTTCGGCGCGTTTATGATTCAACAGATAAATTGCGACATCGGTCGGCACCGTCATGATGATTTTCTGGGCCGCCTTGGCCAGTAATTTTTCCTGCAGATGACGGAACATGATAATCGCCGCGGTCTGGATAGACGGCACAACACCGGCACCCATACAGTGTGGACATGCGACGTATGATGATTCCATAAAGCTGCTGCGCAATCTTTGGCGCGATAACATCAAAACGCCAAAGTTATTGATTTTTGCAACCTGGGTGCGGGCGCGGTCACGCTTCATAACCTCGCGCATTTTCAGTTCCAGTTTGCGGTTGTTCTTTTCTTCTTCCATATCGATAAAGTCAATCGCGACAATCCCCGCCAAATCACGCAGGCGCAGTTGCAGTGCGATTTCTTCGGCCGCCTCAAGATTAGTATTCAGTGCGGTTTGTTCGATATCTTTTTCCTTGATCGCGCGGGCAGAGTTCACGTCGATGGTCACCATCGCCTCGGTCTGATTAATCACCAGCGAACCGCCGGACGCCAACTGAACATATGGACCGTGCAGGCCTTCCAGCTGTTTTTCAACGCCGGCCTTTACCATCAATGGTACGCCCGCATCCTTGTAATGAACCAGCTGCTTTTTCGGTGCGCGACCGTACATCTGTTGGAAATACTGTTTTGCGGCATCATATGCCTCTTCGCCCTGGATTACCAAGACGTCTTCTTTATCCGCCAAGAAATCACGAACAACGCGACGCAACAGCGAATCTTCGGTATGAATTGTCACCGGCGCAACAGATTCCAATGTGGTCTTGCGTATTTCGTTCCACAAATTTACCAGATAATCATAATCCGCCGCGATATCCGCCGCGTCTGCACCCATTGCCGCCGTACGCAGAACAACCGTCATACCCTTTGGTATCTTTAACCCGTGCAGGATTTCACGCAGGCGCGCGCGTTCCGGTTTGTCGGAAATCTTCTTGGAAATGCCATAGCTGTTGCGTTTGCGCGAATTCGGCATTAATACCGCAAAACGTCCCGCCAGTGACAGGTATGTTGTCATCGACGCGCCTTTTTGTCCGCGTTCTTCTTTTACCCCCTGGACCAGCAAGATCTGTTTTGGCTTAATAACATCCTGGATTTTAAATTCACGGGCGCGTTTAACAAATTCTTTGTTGTCTTCGCCGGCACTGTGATCATCGTATTCGGCAACCTCGTCCCCTTCGTCATCCGGGTCGTCATCGTCGTCGACAATATTGGCATGCGCCAGTTCTAATAATTTCTTTTTCTGTTCAGCGGTTACCTGATAATAATCCGGGTGAATTTCAGAAAACGGTAAAAATCCGTTCTTGCCCGATCCATAATCAACAAATGCCGCCTGTAATGACGGTTCAACGCGAATAACCTTGGCCAGATAAATGTTCCCTTTTATCTGGGGTTTGGTCGTTGTTTCAACGTCAAAATCAGAAACCCGATTCGTTGCGGAATCCACAACGACGACACGCGTTTCCTCCGGGTGGACTGCGTCCACATATATTTTCTTTGACATATAATAATCCTTTGGTTTCAGGCGTATACGATATGAAAATAACCCGTTCCCGTGGGGCGGTCCAGCCCATGCCAAGGAATGGCGCCACGATACCCATCAGCGCACTGCGAATTAAGGAAAATATTGACAGTATAAACAGCAAACTATTTACCCCATATCATACAAGCATATATAGCTTAGCATGACATGGGGCATATTCGCAAGGTAATTTTATTTCCTGTTCCTGGTGCGGCGGGGCAGTGACGGAATTTGGGGCAATTTTTGTTTTACCTGTTCCTTCCACCGGTGCATCTGGGCGTGTAGCCAACGTTCGTATATAAAGAATAATCCCCCAACACCAATCAGCGGTAACACATAATATATTATGCGAAACGCAAGCAGGGCGCCAAAAATATCTGCTTTGTCCACGGTATCGGGCAGGGCGACCAAGAAAATTGTTTCAAAAACGCCAATTCCACCCGGAACCTGGCTGAATACGCCCATGGTCTGGGCAATTACAAACAGGCCGATAAATACGCCGAATGGTATATTTACAAATGGAATCAGACAGAAATACAGCACCAATCCGGCCAAAACACTGTCCGTCATGCCCAATAACATTTGCGTTGTCGCCATTTTTGTTGATGGTATCTGGAAACGTATTTGACCGATTTTAACACTTTTCTTGCGGAAAATAATTGTTACCGCAAAGTATGCCGTCACCGCCGCCAGACAAAACGCAAACAGTGCATTTATCCCCATGCGCGCACCCGGTGTTGCACCCAATAAATCATGCGGTATCAGAAAATACCCGATTATCACAATTGATGCACACCCCAGGAAATACGTAAATCCGGATATGGTTAGCATCTTTACAATATCGCCGCCGCGTATGCGCCAACGGGTATACAGGCGATAACGAATGGCGCCGCCACTGACCACCGCATGACCTGCATTATTACTGATTGCGAACCCCAGCATCCCGGCCAGCATCCATTTCCACCAGGATACCTTTTTGCTTTCGCCAACATAATTCAGCGCCAGATAATCATACAATGCCAATGCGAAATATCCGGCCAGACACGCCATACATGCCGCCGCCAGATTAAGCAATGGAATATTTATAATCGCATGAAAAATATCGTGCAGACTGTAATTGCGCAGTTGCCACCACAACATACCGGCGGCCAGCACAAAGAAAAAAATCCCAGAATAACTGATCAGTTTTTTAAACAGTCGTTTGACTTTTTTTGACATTTATCTTTCCTTTGTGGGGCGCATAGTATCAACATATATATAAAAATGCAAACCCAAAAAAAATTGCATTCCATACCGTCCATGATATGATACGGGCAAATGTAAACAAAGGATTTATAAAATGCTACGTCCATCTTTGCGCCATGCCAATCAGATGCGTCCCGTGTCAATGGAAACACATATCAACAAATGGGCCGAGGGATCATGCCTGATCAAAATTGGCGGAACGCAGGTTTTGTGTACTGCATCGGTCGAGTCCGGCCAGCCAACATGGAAACGGATGCAAAATAAAACCGGTGGGTGGGTCACGGCCGAATATTCAATGATCCCGCGCGCAAATATCACTCGCAAGGGGCACGATCAAATGACGCGCGATCATCGGACGGTTGAAATATCACGCCTGATTGGACGGGCATTGCGCAGTGTGGTGGATATGGATATGCTGGGCAAAAATACAATCACAATCGACTGTGATGTGATCCAGGGTGACGGCGGAACGCGATGTGCGTCGATCACCGGCGGTTTTGTTGCACTTAGTTTGGCAATTCGTGGAATGATAGAGTCTGGCCGTATAACAGACAATCCAATCCGTGAACATATTGCCGCGGTCAGTGCGGGCCTGTGGCGGGATGAATTGGTTCTGGATTTGGATTATGAAGAAGATTGCGATGCGGAATTGGATTCAAATTTCGTCATGACCGAAGATGGTCGATTTATAGAAATCCAGGCAACCGGTGAACAGCATCCATTTACGCGCGAGCAGTTGACGCGCCTGATGGATATGGCGGCGGATGGTTGCGCCCAATTAATAGAATTGCAAAAGCAAGTGTTGTAAATATCGTCCAAGCGTTTAACAGCGCGAATAAGGGCACACAGTATCCAATCGCGGACACTTTTTTTGCCGTAAAAAAAGGGTCCTTTAATTTCGTATAAATATTAGAAAAAATCCCCCCATAAATCCAGTGTTTTTTGCGCCAAAACTATGCCTAATCGAAACCACCGTTTATATTAGGCAGAGGAGAAAGAATGCGCAAGTTATTGATTATATTAGGTTTTGTTGGGTGTCTGGCGTCCCATTCTGCGCATGCGGGGCAAATGGTCAATGTTGAATACATCCACCTGCTGATTGAACAAAAATGGGGAATCACGGTTCCGTATAACCCGGCCCTTGAAAATCCTA